>CAZPCA010000007.1:0-24085 GCA_964584995.1 uncultured Bifidobacterium sp. | reverse complement strand
ATCTTGTTCTTGCCAATTTATTTGGTAATAGTACTGATCACAGCCAATATGCATGCAAAAAGAATGATTCCCCTCAATCCGGCCTATAAATACTATATGGGAGGCCTGGTTGCTAAAATATGCGGTGGATTCGGTCTTGCCTTTGTGTACACCGTTTATTACCCGGGTGGAGATACAACACAGTACTTTCTTGACAGCCTTGCTTTCCAGAAACTCATATTTGTAAATTTCAAGTCGTTTTGGCACGTCTTCACCAATAAAGCCGAAATTTCCAATTATTATTACTTTAATTCGGAGACAGGCTACCCTGCATATTGCCGTGATCCAAAGGCATGGTTTGTCGTGAAAATTGCGTTGTTCATTGTCGGATTATCATTCCAAAGCTATTTGGTCTCTACTTTGTTGTGCGCGACTTTCTCTTTTATAGGCATTTGGAAATTGTACAGGATTTTTGCCGATGAATTTCCATCGTTACATAAGGAAATGGCGCTTGCCTTCCTGTTCATTCCATCGGTGTTTTTTTGGGGGTCTGGTTTGATGAAAGATACATTCACACTTGCGGCACTCGGTTTCTTTGTGTCCGGATTTTACAGGGTGTTCATCAAGGGCGATAGTAAGTTTTTCGGATTCATAACCATATTGCTGGCGGGATATACGATTCTGGCTATCAAGCCGTACATCCTAGTGGGTTTATTGCCCGCTTCCATAGTATGGATTATTCATCGACTGGTCGGTAAAATACACGGTTCTTTTCTAAAATCTGCTACAGTCCCCATTCTCATCATTTTAGGACTGGGCGTCGGTTATGGTTTTATGGCATTATTGGGCGACGCCTTGGCGGAGTACAAACTGGAGACTATCCTGGAAAAGGCCGTAATCAATCAGCGTGACCTTAAAAGTGATTATCATAAAGGGAATGCCTTTGATATAGGTGAATTCGATTCTACATTGCCTAGTATTCTTGGCAAATTCCCTATAGCAACTTTTTCGGCTATATACCGTCCGATGATTATCGAAAGTAACAATATCGTTATGTTCCTTTCGGGTTTGGAAAATCTTGTGATATTGTTGTTTTCGCTGAAGGTGCTTTATATGGTTAGAGTTTTCTCGCTGTTCAAGTATGTCTTCAGGAATCATCTACTTACTTTTTCATTCGTGTTTTCGCTGCTTTTCGCGTACTCCGTTGGCCTGACCACTAGCAATTTCGGCAGCTTGGTGCGCTATAAGATACCTTGCATTCCTTTTTTTGTTGCGAGTCTTTATTTAATCCAGCATCTTTGCCGAGCGCAGCGTGCTGAGGATGAAGCGTCATTCAAACAAGTAGTGGACCCTGCTTCATTTTTGAAGTAGAAAGACGTGGATAGCTGATTTATTGAAACTCCTTCAGCCATTTGTGAAGCACAATGAGCAGCCAAATTCGGTTGTACAGGTAGTCCGATCCATTTTCAAATTCCTTGAGTAATTTCGAAACACTTTCAAATCGTATGATGCCGGACCTGGTCACGGTTTCTTCATTCAAGTAATCCTTGATTAGGTAACTTAGCTCGTTTCTCAACCATTTATTGAGCGGGATGGCAAAGCCTTGCTTAGGCCGTTGGAAAAGTTTTTCCGGCACATATTTGTATAAGATTTGTTTGAGGATATACTTCGAGGTGCCCTGGTGATATTTCAAATCAGGGCTTAGATTCAATGCAAACTCCACTACGCGATGGTCTAAATAAGGTACCCTGGTTTCCAACGAGTATAGCATACTTGAGCGATCCACTTTCGTAAGCAAATCGTCCGGAAGATAATATTGAATGTCAAAAAGAGCTTGTTGTTCCATTGCATTCAAATGACGTTCACTGACAGCCTGTCCCTTGCTTGTGTTGAATTCAGCCAGAATTCTTGAGGGCTCCTCTGCATATGACGGGGTACGGGTGAAATCTTCAGTGAACTCGCGGGTAAGCATTGCATCAATTTCCTTTTCAGTGAATAGGTATTGCTCTTGCGAAAAAATATGAGACCGGATGTTTTCAGAAGCCTGGGTATCCAGTAATCTTCCAATACGCTTGTATTTGGAAGACATCCTTCTGAAGATCACGGAGGCCGGAACGGCTGCATTTCTGACAAGGGAAGAGGACAGCCTTCTGGCCCACTGGTAGGAGCCATATCCGAAAAATAATTCGTCTCCACCCTCGCCCGACAAAGTGACTGTCACGTATTTTTTTGCAAGTTTTGAAACGAGCATGGTCGGAATGAAGGATGAATCCGCGTTCGGTTCGTCGTAGGCAGTGAAAATAGAATCGAAAAGCTTGATAGCGTCCTTGTACGACACAATGAATTCATGGTGGCTGGTGCCCAGATGATTGGCGACGGCTTTAGCATATTGCGATTCATTGTGGCTGTTTTCTTCAAAGCCGATAGAAAACGTATTGACTTTTACAGAGGATTGCTGTACCGCCTGGGCTGTTACAAGGCTCGAATCGATACCTCCGCTGAGAAACACACCAAAGGGAACATCGCTTTTCAGTTGGTATTGAACTGAACTCATCAGCAGATCGCTGAGCTTGACAAGTGCTTCCTCCTTGCTGCTGATGATATTGTTGGTCAGCTTTTGCCGTACATGCCAATAACGGGAGATTTTGATTTCTCCGTTTTTGAATTTGAGGTATGACCCGGGATTGAGCTTGTAAACATTTTTATAAATACTGTGTGGAGCGGGGATGAAACCCAGATGCAGAAACTCAGCTATCGCTTGTTTTTGAATGCTGAAATCAAGGCCATCGATTTCTCGCAAGGCTTTCAATTCAGAGGCAAAGGCCAGTAGTTTTCCATCCCAGTAGTAAAAAAGGGGCTTGATTCCTAAGCGGTCCCTGAACAGGTGCAATGATTTCTCCATTTGATCGTATATCGCTATGGAGAACATGCCATTTAATTGGTGTACGAAATCCGGACCTGCTTCTGAAAATGCTTCCAGGATCACCTCTGAATCACTGGATGTATTGAACTTGAAGTTTTTATCGCTGCTCTTTTCTTTTATCCTTGTTCCTATTTCCTGAAAATTATATACCTCTCCATTGTATACCATGACGTAGCGTTGGTTCATGGACGTCATGGGCTGATTCGCTCTGTCAGATAAATCCAGTATGGAAAGTCTTCGGTGACCTAGTGCACATTGTCCATCATGGAAGTAGCCGTCTGCATCAGGACCCCGATGCTGAAGTCGTGCAGTCATCTTGCGCAGCGTGCCTTCCGATGGAATGCTGTCGATGGATATATAACCGGTGATGCCACACATAGATTTAGCTGTTTGCTTGCTTAATTAGTTTGATTTTGCTGAGTAGGGCAGTGATAGGAATGGCGGCCGGTATGAGCAAAAGTGTATCGACAGGTAACAAGTAACGGATTTCGATATTCCTGTAGATGACGCAAAGCGCAAAATACCATGTCAAGGTGAAGATCAATATGGCACTTAAGAATGCTGGGTTTACGGATTTATATTTATTGTTGAGTGCTATCCCAACTAAGCCGAGTACAATCATTAAGGTCCTGAATCCGAACAAAACAGTGCTGATCCATCTTTTTGTTGTCGATTCAACATCGTACAATTGACTTTTGAATATTACTTTTTTCAATTTTTGTAGGGGGACGGTCACATAGTAATGCCAAGAATTGTATCTCTTCTGTTCAGCAGTGAGTCTGTTGAATGTTTCTGCAATCTTTTTGCTGCAATCGTTTAACTCTATAATAGGTTCAGGGATAAGACCGGCCGATGCTTTGAAATAACTGAATCCTCTGCTGCACGTATTGCAGAGAAGGGCGGTTTCTGCCAATGTGGTCGAGTCACCAGGTTGCAGGTAAGACGCCTGAGGCCAAATCACTTGCTGTCCGCTGATAATCTGGTCGTATTGCGGCCTGTGGTCTACCTGAACCGACCAGATGTAGTGCATAAAAGCTACATAATCTTCTGAAAAATGCCGATGATTGGTTTCTATGACCGCCGGTATGAATTTTCCATGGATCAGGTTTCGTATAGGCCAGGCTCCGTACACGATTCCAAAGGCGAGAAAAAACAATACGTACGGTTTAAAAGCTTTGATGATGTTTCCGGAGGATTGCAATATCAGCATTACGGCAATGGCAGGAATCAGGAAAATTGTCTGGACCCGCATCAACACCATGAATCCTAACGCGAAGCCTGCTATGACCTGGTGCTTCGGTTGGATATCTCGTTTCGAGAGCAGGTATAATCCTGCAAACATGAAAAAAAGACTGGGGGATTCTGCGTAAAGGACAGGTGTCCACACCAGTGAAAAAGGGTATATCGCATACAGAAGACTTGCAATAAGTGCCGGTTCCTTGGTGCGACTATGGTTGCGGACAGTTTTGTATACCAGTGTAAGTGTCGCGATGTCCAATAGTACCTGAGCAAACGACATAACTTTAAATGTTAGGTCAAGGTTCAATCCGCATAAGAAATAGAAAACCATCATGAAAAATGCGTAACCGGGCGGGCGGTAAAATTTCCCATCCGGATAGTTGAGATCTATAGTATAGGTACCGTGATGCACCAGGTTTTGCATGCACTCCACCCATGACCATGTATCCCCGCCATTGAGGGCAAAATCAGCGGTTCCATAGTATATTTTGGCGCCAATGAAGAAAAAGAATAGCCGGATAGCTACCCCGAGCAGAAGAATGTTCCGTAGGTTTAACAAGGGGAGGGGGTGATGGCTGTAAAAATAATCGATTATTTATTTTTCAGCTGCTTAATAGTGGCCTATTTGAAATTTAAAGCGTTCATACCTGACCGAGGATGAGGGTACTCTGTTTTCGGTTAATTTTGTTTCAATGGCCGGTCCTTCAGCAGCTTCAATATCCGATTTTGAGCATATCAGAGATCTTGCGGTTTCTGCCGCTGCTCGGCTTGAGCGATGGCCTTCCTATTACGAACGGCGTTTTCTGGAGTTTTTAAGCTACCGAGCGTTGTTCCCCAATCCTGAACTTGGACATGTGCTCGAATTGGGAAGCGGTATCGGTTACCAAAGCGCACTTTTGGCAAAATTGTCCAATAGGCTGATTGCTACTGATTTGCCTGATGAAAACTTAGGCGATCACGCACCCGGCATGCAAGCGGCTCGAGAATTTCTCGCTCTTATGAAGGTGGACAATGTGGAGTTCAGGCCATGTTCTGCGGAGAACCTTCCTTTTGAAGATGCCTGTTTTGATATGGTATTCTCGAGCCATGTCCTTGAACATATCCCCGATCAGGGCAAAGCCTTGAAAGAAATTTACCGTGTACTGAAACCCGGAGGATATCATTTTTGCGTTGTGCCTACATCAACCGAAAAGATATATGCTTTCATGAATTATTACACATATCTGCTGGTTCGGTTGTTTCATCATTTGGCCAGAAAGGTGCAATCGAAATTTCGGAGGCCTTTGCTTCAAGAACAGGATTTGGGTTCATCGTTGCGCAAAAATGCTATGAGTCAATTGAAGTATTTCCCCTTTCCGCCACCGCATGGACACTCAAAACACTACTTGGCTGAATTATTGACTTGGACGCCTTCCTCGTGGTCGAAAAAAGTCGTAGCGGCTGCTCCATTTATCATCGAGAAGCAATGTGCTACACAGGTGAATCCACTCTTGTCTTGGTTGGGCGCTATAGTTCCTAAGAAAGGAACTGCGATGCATAGCATGACCCGCAAATTTGAATTGAAGATTGGTCAATGGCCGGTCGTTCGTTCCATGGGGATGAATACAGTCATGATTTGCCGTAAACCACTTCAGGGATAGCGAATGAGCGTCGGCAGCAGATCCAGTAAAGTCATGATACTGACCATTGGCAATGGTGTCAATGTCCTTGTTAATTTTTTAACGCTTCCCTTTTTGATCAGAACGCTCTCTGTCTCGGATTACGGTACATATGGACAGGTGATGATGGTCATTGCATTGCTTCAGGGCGTTTTCACTTTCAGCTTCAATCAGATTGCCAACGTCCACTTTTCTAAAACGGAGAATGCCCCGGCGGATGTATTTGCCACCTTGCTTAGGCTGGCATTACTCATGGCTTTTGTAGGTTCATTGTTCATGGCTCTCCTTACTCCAGCACTATCAGTTGCTTTTGGAAATCATCAATTGAGTCAATTGATGTTGTTCTCGCTGGTGAACCTCTTTGGACAAGTTCCTATTCCGATTTTCATGTCTGTGCTGGTGTTTTACAATCGAGTGCAGGATACGGCATTGTTGACGGTATTGTCCAATCTTGCAAAGATTGCAGTGATGTTCATCGCTATCAAAGGCATTGGTTCAGTCGGGGCGTTGATGATAGGATTAAGTATCATCAGTGTTTTGCAATGTCTGGCCTACTACCTCCTCATTCCAGCAGAGATTCGGAAGGGTGGAATCTACAATCAATTACTCACCCGTGCCTTATTTACTATGGCTACTCCGTTGGTTTTGTCTGCATTGGTAGAGAAGTCCCTCGTTTACCTGGATGGAATTATGATATCCGCTATGCTCGATACGGCAAACTATGCGTTTTACAGGGCAGGAGCTGTGGAAGTGCCTTTCATCGCAACTTTGTATGGAGCTGTCGCCACCATTGTGATGCCTGAGGTGGCAAGACTGTTCCATGCCGGTAATTTCAATGAAATCATCCGGTTGAAACGAACGGCAATTTCCGGTACGGCCTTTTTTGTTTATCCGGTATTGGTGTATCTTCTTTTCTTTTCAAAACCGCTGATGGTATTTTATTTGACGGACGTATATACTGCAAGCGCACTGATTTTTGCCATCTTCAACCTGTCGTTGCTCATACGTATTAATGATTACCAGGATGTGCTGGTAATCAGTGGTAACAGCCGTTTTATTTTTTTTGCAGTCCTTACATCTTCTGTAGTGAACCTCTTACTGAATGCGTTGTTGATTTATTTCCACGGGATCAATGGCAGTGCCATTGCATTTATTGTTAGTTTGTTTTTATTTGCGGGGATACTTGCATGGAAATCCACGAAAATCCTGTCTTGCACCCTCAACCAGTTGTTCGATTTCAGACAGAAAGGTATGCTGCTCATGGTTTCGGCAATTGCTGCCTTTTGCGTTCAAATTCTGCTTGATGCCTGTGCCGGCGATGTATTATTCGTTATTTTCGTTTCGCCGGTATATGCCATGGTTGTTATGGCGATTGGTTGGAAGCTTGGACTAATTCCATCTTCCTTGAAAACTCAGATTGCATCGCGTTTCTTGAAAAAATCAACATCGTGAATTATGGGTTTGGGATGCATGTCTTCATTTTATAAATGGCTGGGTCGCCCTTATTACAAGGATTTTACTGTCGGCTATCTTTTGTTGAACTGGATTGTGCAGCGCGTATTCCGGGTCAACGCAGAGGTTCCATTTTCAGTCCATTTTACAAATAAGATCAGCGGATGGAGGAATTGCCGTTTTGAGGACAATTCGGTCAACGTGAATCTTTGTGCAAGTGGAGGAGCCTATATTGCTGTGTTCGATGGGACCACCCTTGAAGTAGGAAGGGGGACAATCTGGGCTTGCAACATATGCATACAAACAGCCAATCATACGCCCGGACTCTTGAGTCAGTATGAAAAAGCCTCTGTGAAGATTGGTCGTAATTGCTGGCTCGGTAACGGAGTGGTTGTTACAGCTGGCGTAACCCTGGGCGACAATGTGGTAGTGGGAGCCAACGCTGTAGTAACCCGCTCCTTTCCGGATAATGTGGTCATTGCCGGCGTGCCTGCGAAAGTGATTCGTGTGATAGGTGAAAGGCAGGACAATGCTGGCTAAGTGGTTTCGTTTTTTTAGTTTTGTCTAGCAGGGCGGATCAATGCTAATACAATGGCCAATCACCTCACTATGATACATTGCCTTTTTGCCAGTCAGGTTTTCATGGTGTACATCTCAAATCACGGTAATACCAACAATATATGTGCGGTATAGCAGGTGTCCTGGCTCATTTGTCCGGTCGTTCTGTGTCCATGGCCCGCTTACAGGCAATGTCGTCTGTGCTTTTGCATCGCGGACCCGATGGAGATGGGCATTGGATTGATCAATCTGCAACTGCTGGCTTCGCCCATCGCCGTCTTTCAATCATTGATTTATCGACAGCTGCGGCGCAGCCCATGCTATCTGACGACGATAGATTTGTAATTGTTTTCAATGGAGAGATTTACAACTACATCGAGCTGAAAGCAGGGTTGTTGCGCGAGGGCGTTGTTTTTAAAACTTCGTCCGATACAGAGGTGTTGCTTCAATTGTATATCCGCCACGGAGCATCCTGTTTGAGCATGCTCGACGGGATGTTTGCTTTTGCGGTCTGGGATAACGCAACAAGAACTTTCTTCGCGGCAAGAGATCGATTCGGCGAAAAGCCATTCTATTATTCACTGAAGGACGGATACCTTACATTCGCATCCGAAATCAAGGCGATATGGGCCTTCTTTGAGCGACTTTCTCCTGATTGGAAGTTATTGCAAGCCCACCTGGATGGTTCTTCTATTTTCGACGATGTGCATACTCCATTCGATGAGGTAGTGGCTTTGCGCCCCTCAACGTGGATACAAGTTCGGGACGGGAAATTGGAAGAACATACGTACTGGACTATAAATCCTGATGCCGAATCAATTCCTGTTTCGAAGCAAGAGGCTACGGAAGAGTTTCTGCGGCTTTTTACTTCTTCAGTACGACTACGGCTCAGGAGCGATGTTCCGGTGGGAAGCAGTTTGTCCGGAGGGTTAGATTCCTCTTCCGTTGTTTGCTGTATGGCAGCCCTTGGCCATGCTCAGCAGCACACATTTTCAGCGCGTTTTAACAGTGAGAAGGATGAAGGATCCTGGATGGATGAGGTAGTAGGGAAAACGGGTGTTATGCGCCACGATGTTTGGCCGGATGAAAAGCAGTTCCTGAGTGAACTGGAAGCTATCACCTGGCATCAGGAATATCCTTTAGCTTCTGCATCCGTTTATGCGCAGTGGAAAGTCATGCAGTTGCCTCGCGCAGTGGGTGTCAAAGTCTTATTGGACGGCCAGGGTGCGGACGAATACCTTTGTGGTTACGATGAGTTGAAATATTATGCTATATGGCAATTGTACAGAGAGGGTAAATGGGCCGATTTTTCCAGAGAGCGTAAGTTGTTCAACGATTACTACGGCCATCACGGCCAATTGGGCATGGCTTTTATTTTTGATCCTATTCTATCAGTGGTTGGTTGTAGACGCAAGGTATTCAAAAATGGGTATACATTAAAGCAGCAGCTTTGGTACTATACGCGGTATAATCTCGGTACGCTTTTGCGATATGCGGATCGGAATTCTATGGCCAGCAGTATCGAAGTGCGCCTTCCCTTTTTATCGCACGAGCTCGTAGAATTTGTATTCTCACTTCCTGAAAATCTGATCTATCGTGATGGTAAGACAAAATATGTCCTGAGAGAAGCCTTGAAGCCACTACTGCCAGACGCGATCTATAATCGTACAGATAAAATCGGTTTCGCTCCTCCACAGCAGGAATGGATGCGGTCTACTGGTTTTCAGCGTCGATTGGAGGAGGCAGGTGTATTACTGCTTCATCATAATCTTCGCCCATCTATGGATGGTTTCAAAAATTTGGCTGTTGCTTCTTTCCTTAAGCGATTTATACGATGAAGCAGGTACTGGTCATATCGTATTATTTTCCGCCCTGTAACGGCGCTCCTGCCTGGAGAGCATATTCATGGGCCAGGAATTTTCATCAATACGGAATCCGACCAACCGTGTTGACAAGGCATTGGACCGGCAATGAGAACAGTTGGAACGATTATTTGCTGCCCAATGATTCACCGGTTTCGAACGAAACACATCCTGATTACAGCGTGATTTATTTGCCTTCTGCTAAAAGTCGTTTAAATGTTTTGTTGGAAAAGAACCGGACACTTGCTAAACTCTTCGGCAATGTCTATTTTTTAATGCTGGGTATGCTGGGTCGCTTTAACACCGAGGTGGACGCAGCATTGGCTTTTAGGGACTTTCTCGGTGCTCACTTACAATCGAACAGGTACGATGCCGTGATTATCACAGGGCCGCCCAGTAATATCTTTGAATTGGTCAGTGTGGTGAAAAACTTGGCGGACGTGCCTGTCATTGCGGATGTTCGTGATTTATGGCACAATATGATGCTCAGCACTGCTTATCGTCCATCTTTGAAACAAAGGATCTGGAACGGTTTATACGCGGCTGCCTACCGTAAATGGTTGAAGGACGTGGATGCTGTGACCGTGATCGTGCCGGCATTCGTGGATGAGTTAAAGAAGTTGACGGATAGACCTATGCATGTCATTTATAATGGATACGAAGCCGGCTTGTTTTCACAAATGCATAAAATCAGGCAGAATAGATTTGTGTTCTCCATCATAGGAAATCTGTATCCCGAACAGGATATATCTGTTTTACTTTCAGGATTGACGGCTTTTTTAAAGGACAAGGATCCCGGGGATGTCGAGGTGCGATGCATTGGTGCCGACGCCTTGCCTGAAATTGGTTCTCGATTCAGGGCCGCTATTCCGGGTTCTTTTTTGACCCTGACCGGCCGCGTTTCGAAGGCTGAAGCCCTTCAGGAGACGCTGAATGCCGACGTTTTGGCGTATGCCGGCTGGAAGGGTGTACGGGGTATAATTTCAACGAAAATATTTGACTACATAGCTTCAGGTAACTTTATTGTAATTGCACCGGGGGACGGGGATGTGCTGGATCGGCTTGTCAAAGATTGTCGGTGTGGAGTTTCAGTGGATAATCCAAAGGAGTTTGCACTTGCCTTGAATCGATTGTATCATGAATGGAAGGAAACAGGTCGGGTTGAGGTTAGGTCGGAAATGGAGTTGGTCAAGTATTATTCCAGGGAAAAGCAGGCCGGTATGATGGCAAAATTGCTACATGAACTGATGAATAACCGTCCTTTAGAGCGGTGAGCAACCTTTTCAATCCAATTTTCTTATTTTCGACGGATAAACAAATTCACCTCGGGAAATCGATTTGCCGGATGCATTTGCTACATCTGTTTAAATTATAAGTCATCACTTGAATTCCTTGGAATCCATAAAGGGATTGGTTTCTGTAGTCATTCCAGCCTACAATGCTGCTGCATTTATTTTACGGACCATCGAATCTGTACTTGTGCAATCGTATGGGCATCTGGAGGTGATTGTGATCGATGACGGTTCCACTGATGCTACAGCATCCGTAGTGGAGGGTATAAGTGATAGCCGGCTGTATTTTCATCGTCAATCCAACATAGGAGTTTCGGCAACACGAAACAAAGGATTTTCATTCGCTAAAGGGGAGTTCGTTGTCTTCTTTGATGCCGATGATGTAATGTCGCATGATTTTCTTGTTGAACGCGTTCGCATTCTTCAGGAATTCGATTTGTTTGATTATTCCTGTGGAATGGTTCGTAAGTTGGATGAAGAAAATCAGCTTATCGATGGCTTGTTGAAATCAGCTTGTGTGAGTGTAAAGGAGGAGGTGTTGACATTTGACCCTTTCGTGGTTACCTGTCCTTCAAGTTATTTGTTTCGCCGTGATGCATTGGTAAGAAATAAGTTGGGTTTCAATGAGGCACTCTCGAGCACTGCGGACAGATATTTTTTATTGGAAATAGATAGATTCTTGGTGGGATGTATGCTGCGTGATGAACAGTCCTGCCTTTTTTACCGATTCCACCGTTACAGCATGTCAAATGCTTTGACAAATAAGTTGATAGTGGATAATCAAATCTATTTCGGTTTTGTTGTCAGCAAAATCAGGCTGGATGCGGGCTTGAAACGTCTTTTTTTAGCGAAGTCGAACTATGTATTGGCAGGCGCTAATTTCAGGACCGGTAATTGGTGGGCTTGCCAGAAATTCACACTTTTATCCGTCTTTTATTCTCCTGCTAATTTTTTTAGAACACTTTTTAAATCGACTTGAGCAGTGGCCATAGGTAAAACAAAATTGATTTATGTGGTCTCCAACGTGGATTATGCTCTTGGGTTCGATTGGCTCGATGCTCATCTGGATCGGCATAAATATGATGTTGAATTCATATTTCTGAATGCGAAACGACCTCAGCTGTTTGATGTATTCAGAGATCGTGGAGTGAAAGTGCGTTTTTATGGTTTTCGAGGCAAGAAATCGTATCCTATGTTGTTCCTGAAGTTATTTTTTTACTTCCTGCGTCATCGTCCCTCTATTGTTCACGCACATTTGTTTGATGCCAATTTGCTGGCAATCACGTCCGCTTTCATTGCCCGTGTCCCCAAACGTGTCTACACACGCCATCATTCTACTTTTCATTTCGACTACCATCCGCGTATGGTTAAATACGACCGTATCGTGAATTACATGAGCACGCATATCGCCGCTATTTCCGAAAATGTCAAGTCGGTTTTGGTGGGCAGGGAAGGAGTCTCTCCTGGTAAGGTGTTCATGGTGAATCACGGTTTTGAATTGGAATTATTTTCCAAAACAGACAATGAGCGGACACGGGAGTTGAGGAACAAGTACAATCCCTCAGGGCGATCTCCGGTAATCGGTGTCATTTCTCGCTTTACGCATTGGAAAGGCATACAATACATCATTCCTGCATTTAAAAGACTATTATCTGATTATCCTGGCGCCTTACTGGTATTGGCAAATGCGAAGGGGGATTATGTGATGGAATTAGAAGAGCTGTTGTCGGATATACCCAATGTGGCAGTTACAAGGATTCCTTTCGAAAAGGATCTTTCTTCTTTATATCAGTTGTTCGATGTATTTGTGCATGTTCCGATCGATGAAGAAGCAGAGGCTTTCGGTCAGGTATATGTAGAAGCACTGGCAGCAGGAATACCCTCTGTGTTCACGTTGTCGGGAATTGCTCGTGAGTTCATTCATGGGTCGAATGCAGTGGTTGTCCCATTCCGTGATACGGAAGCAATCTACGTTGGTGTGAAGCGCTTATTGTCTGACGATCCCTACAGACAATTATTGGTCCGGAATGGCAAGTTGGTTGTTTATGAACGTTTTCAGATTGACAATATGATGCGGTCACTTTATCATCTTTATGAAGCATAATTTGAAGTTTTCAGTGATAATTCCAACCTATAATAGGGTTGAATTCATTCTCCTTTCCTTGCGTTCAGTATTGTTGCAGGATTATAGGAATTTTGAGGTCATTGTAGTGGACGATGGCAGTACCGACTCCACTCAGGATGTTGTGGCTACTATTACTGATCCTCGTGTAAAATATATACGGATTGCGAATTCGGAGCGTGCTGCCGCCCGAAATACCGGAGTGCGTGCTGCAACAGGTGATTATATTACTTTTCTGGATTCAGACGATCAATACTATCCCGATTATCTTTCCAATGCCCATGCAGGTTTGATGAAGTACCGGCTGCCGGTATTTTATCATCAGGCCTACGAGGTCCGGAATAATTTGCGGGATAAGGTTCGATTCATTCACAGTTATGACAGTACCAATGTCAGATTTTTGGTCAAGGGTAATCCGCTGAGTTGTTTGGGTGTTTTTGTCCGTAGAGCGGAAGCGCTGATGTTTCCTTTCAACGAAGACCGAGAACTCTCAGGTTCGGAAGACTGGGAGTTGTGGCTGAGGCTGGCTGCCAATTTCGGACTTAAAAGGGACGAGAAAGTCAGTGCCTGTCTCGTTCTTCACGATGATCGTAGTGTGTATGCTGTGGATGAAGCAAAGCTGGTGCGTCGTAAGCAATTGGCCATGTACTATGCCTTTCATGATCCGGAAGTAAATAGGGTGTTCGGTAAACAATCGAAAAAAATGTTTGCCTATTCAGATTCCTACAACGCTTTGCACCTCGTTTTAGCAGGGAAAGTCAAGCGGGGATGGTATTATTTTATGCGTGGTGTCCGCAGGCATCCATTCATCTTATTGGAAAGAAGGACACTGGCCATTTTGAAATATACCCTGAAATCAAAGATGGTGTGACGCTTACTGTTTTAACACAACGGCATTCCTTGTAATCTCACCGCTGGATGCCCGTAGATGATAAGTGCCTCCTTCCAGATGCGCAATTGAAAGCGAGAGTTTCTGCAGCCCATTCTGTACAGCAGTGTACTGTTGTTGAATGCATAGTCTTCCGCGCGCATCGAAAAGCTGAATTTCTACCTTGTTTTCCGCGCTTAAGTACAAGTCCACTTGAATAAGATCATTCGACGGGTTTGGATACAGGTTGAGGATGTCAAAATCCTTTGAAAGGGTTTTGCAGGAATAGTTGTTAGCGGTATTCATATCCGCTTTATCATTCAACCGGATGACTTCAGCACACATGAATTCAGGCTCAATTCCGTTAAAGGGAAGTTTGGTGTTGAAAACCAGTTGTTGTTGTTGCCCCGGAAATAGATTTTGTTGTTCGAATCTATTGATGAATGTTCCTACTTTATTGAGATTAGCTTGTATTTCGAAACTTTCAGCTACTTCATTTCCTGTATTGGATATTCCAATACTCATCTCCCAAAATCCATCGATTTTAGTAAAGGTCAGGTTGTTCAAACCAATGTCCCGGTTGGGTTCAACCACAAAAATCTCTATACTATCCCGGTTTCGGCAACCGAGCGAATCCGTCAATATCAATGTGGCGACATAGTTGCCTGTTTGTAGGTAGAGGTGGTTGGGATTCAGGCTTGTGTTGATACTTGAATTGTCACCAAAATTCCATTGCTGATTACCTAGGCCAGTGTTTTCCGAAAATGCTACGTTGAGTGGCGGAGCTCCGAAATAGGGGTTGGCCTGTAAGTTTATGACGGGCAGAGGGTGAATGATTATACTCTGACGGACGGAGTCTTTACAGCCTTTATCGCTGGTTACTGTCAGTTCAACAATACTATTCCCGGACGAGGTAATGGTGTAGTCGAGTGAGTCATTACCTGTGAGGATGGTGTCCGCCAAGGTCCAGGTCCAGTTCGCAATTACACCTTCATTGATAGTACTGGTGTCGTTCAGGGTGAAGGGTTGTCCACTGCAGGCATTCGTGCTCACAAATCCGGCAGCAGGTAAACTGAAAATAGTAACGGTGTCTTTAATCACTCCTGAGCAACCATTGGAATTGTCGCTGACCTCCAAGGTGATAGGGTAAAGACCGGGGGTGGCGTACAAGTGGCTGGGATTTTGAGTGAAGGACGCAGTGCTGTCGCCGAATAGCCACAAGTAGGATGCGGAAATAATACTGCCCGGATCGGGGATGTACTGGAATTGAACAATTTCGCCGGCGCATACATTGTCAGATGAAATGCTGAAAGCGGGTGACGCATCGGCTACCACGGTTCTGATTAATGTGTCGCGACAGCCGAAAGTACTCGTAGATACTAAGCTTACCTGATAAGCTAATGGATCCGGGAAGTAAAGATGAGGATTCTGATCATTGCTGGTTTGACCGGTACCAGAAACACTCCAGGACCAGGACGAAATCGTTCCGTTGCCTACAGTGCTGCTGTCGGTGAAGAGTACACTGTCTTTGGTGCAGATTTTTCCAAATGAGAATCCGGATAGAGGATTTGCCCTTACAGTGGTAGTGACAGAGCTGGTATCGGAGCACCCTGTATTATTGATGACAATAAGCTGTACAGCGTATGCACCGGTATCCGCATACAGGTGCAATGGGTTTTCGAGACCGGATGTTTGACCATCGCCGAAATCCCATGACCAGGAGGTGATATTCGTACCCAATGGGGTGGTAGATAGATCTGTGAAGACGTTCTCCGCTCCCTCACAGGCATCTGTAGCGGTGAAAGTCGCTGATGGACTTCCAATGATATAAACAGTTTGGCTGACAAGTGTGTCGCAATCGGTGGGGCTGAATACCGTGAGACGTATGGTGTATGCTCCAGGCAAAGAATAGCTATGGCTCACCGTTGTGCTGTTGGTGTCTGTAGTTCCATCTCCGAAATCCCATATTCTTCGTAGGATTGTGTCTCCCGGAGCAGGCACGGACAAGTCACTGAAAAAAATGTTCTCAAAGGTGCAGGCGGAGTCTTTTGAGAGGACAAATGCAGGATTGGCCTTGTTGCTGAGGGTGACATCGACAATACTCGTGTCGGCGCATCCGTTATTACTTTGCGCGATGAGTGTTACCGGGAATGTACCCGTAGTGAGCCCGTAAAAATGTGAGGGGTTGATGGCGGTGCTATTGGAATTGTCACCAAAATCCCATTGATAGCCTGATATGGAAGTGCCGGGCGAAGCACTTGTGTTGGTAAACTGGACGGAGTCTCCGGCGCAGGTATTATTGACAGTGAATCCGGCAAATGGACCCGGCAATACATTGACATTGCTGGCTGTCGAATCAATGCATCCATTTTCAGTTTCTATGACTAAGGTCACGGTGTAAGTGCCTGGTGCTTGGTACTGATGCACGACCTGTGTTCCGGATGCAATAGAATTATCACCGAATTGCCATTGCCAATCGAGGATATTGGTTGAGGCCGAAGAGTTGTCGATGAATGACAATGGTGCTCCGGCACAGACGTTTCCGTTATTGATGAATCCGGCCAATGGGGATGGAGTAATGGCTACTGGTAAGCTGAGTGTATTGCTCTGCCCTCCGGAGGAGGTGCAGGTCAAGGTCACGATGTAAGTGCCGCTGCTGGAGTATGTATGTGTTGGATTTTGCAAAGCAGAGTTGTTCCCGTCACCAAAATCCCAGGACCATGAAGATATAGCACCAAAACAAACTTCGCTGCTGTCAAAAAATTCTACAGGCGTGCCGATGCAGGTGTTATTGAATCCAAAGAAGGCTTTAGGTGGAAGGATATCGACCAAGACAGAGTCCGTGTATATATAAACCGTGTCATTAACGATCTCCCTTAATTCAAACGGTTGATAGCCGCTGGTTCCAGAAGGATAATTGATGCCAGTAGGTGATGCCAGCAGGGAGGATTGTACTCCTGTACTGCATCCCTGGGGGAAATTCAAAATACTCAGGTTTTGCCCGGCATTATTGACGATGATCCCCGACCAGATGGAGCCGGACTTCACAAGCTGTATGTTTTTAGGGTCCGCAAGTGTATTGCCAAGGCTCCCCGAGTAATTCAGTGTAAGAGGGTTGTCGAGGGACGATCCCGCTTCAAAGTGGTGGAACACATTATTGCTTCCTACAGCGAAAACATGCCATTCGTTTCCTTCTTGCGCCAGCAAGACCCCCTGTCCACCCGTTAGGTTAGTGGAAACTGTTGAGAAAGTGGCGTTATTGCTCAAAGTGTTGCCGAAATCAAGCTTATACAATATTCCGGCGCCTGAAATGGTTCCGTAGCCAATGTATTTTCCGGTGGAACAATCGTAGGCTATATCGATGCCGTAGTTGGCAAAGGCTCCGGTGTTCGCTGCCGATGAACTACTCACAGAGGTATTCGTGTAATCTCCATTGAAGTCGACCCTCATCAAGTCTGGAGTCTGGTAGCAGCCGATAAAGGCATATCCGCCAATCAGTTTGATCGTGAACGGTGAGAAGAGTCCGCTTACATTCATGTTGATGACGCTTGGGCTGAGGTGTTTCAAGCTGTCAAATTCTACCCTGATTAGATTGTTTCCGGAAAAAGTGACTACGAAGGCGTACCATTTACCGTTGGCTTTCACCATATCGATACCGGAGGCAAAAGTTGATAGTAAAGTGGATCCGGTCAAGTTTGTAATGACGGGCACATTTTGGAGAGAGTTCCCGAAATCGTACCGCGTAATGTAATTCGCTGTGGCGTTCACAACAAATGCGTGGAATTCTCCATTCTCTTCCACTAATTTCGCGTTTTGTGGAAAGGCCAATGTGCCGGGCGACGAGGGTATGTTGATACAGCTTGGTACGGAGTCAAGGTCTCCCAGGCAAAAGTCCCAGCTGTGCGTGCTGGCGGTACTGAGGCTATTGTTGAGGAGTAGTGGTTGGAGAGGACAGACGGTGTCTGAAGCCAGAAAGCTCGGTGCTGGACATTGGCCGAAACCAATTTTACAGCCAACAAGCAGTAGGGCTAGTAGTAGATGGCTGATGCGACTTGACATGTTTGACTTGTGTTTCAAAGATACGTGTATGGATACTATTTCATTGGTTCTCGCTACAAACAACGTTCACAAAGTGAGCGAAATACGTTCTATTCTACCTAAAAGTTACACGTTCATCACCTTACAGGAGGCCGGTGTGGTCTTTGAATTGCCTGAGACAAGTGGTACGATCAAAGGAAATGCGGTGCAGAAGGCTCTAACTGTTTGGGAGGCAACTGGTTGTAGTTGTATTGCTGACGATAGTGGTCTCGAAGTTCAGGCGCTCAACGGACGTCCGGGCGTGGATTCAGCACACTTTGCCGGGCTTCCGGCCAATCCGCATCGTAACCTGATGTTCCTGTTGGATCAAATGGAAGGGGTCAAAGATCGTTCTGCCCGGTTTGTGACGGTTATTGCTTTGGTGATCGGGGGGCAAGTGTATACGTTTGAGGGTATCGTGGACGGCAACATTACCGAGGTGCCCAGGGGCGGCGGTGGCTTTGGCTACGACCCTGTGTTTGTTCCGGAAGGTGTTGATGTGACTTTTGCTGAAATGAGCGATGCACAGAAAAATACAATTAGCCATAGAGCCAAAGCACTTCGTGCCCTGCAAGTGTTTCTTGAAGCTTGAACACTACCGAAATGTTAACATTTCGCATCTGAAATCTGGGCGAAGCTGTAAGCCTTCAGCCTGCTGAAATGCTTACCTTTGTTCTTCATGGATAAATTACGTATCGGAGTCATTTTTGGAGGTCTTTCGAGAGAGAGGGAGGTTTCCTTTGCTGGTGGCAGGACGGTGTACGACAATCTGAACAAGGCCATCTTTGAGCCTGTGCCGATTTTTGTGGACAGCTTTGGGAATCTGGTCCTTCTCACATGGGAGTTCATCTACAAGGGGAGTATTCGTGATTTTTATCCCCCCTCCGACTTTCTTCCTCCTTCCTCCAACCATTTTCAAGTATATGCAGAAAGTCTGGGTGATCTTGATCGTCAGGAGCAAGTCAAACTGATTCATAAAATCGGTTCCCGGATTGAACCCACTGCATTGCCCGGCATGATAGACATGGCGTTCTTGTGTCTGCATGGGACCGACGGAGAGGATGGTAGGATTCAGGGACTCCTTGAATTTCTCAGGATACCTTATACCGGATCGGGCATTTTGTCTTCTGCCATCGGAATGAACAAAGCCGTTCAGAAAGAGTTGATGCAACAAGCCGGCTTCGATGTGCCGGCTTTTATGACGGTGACGCGTGAGGAGTGGTTGATGCATGATAGTAAAGCAATTCTTAGTAAAATTCACCAGACTACCGGGCTTCCTTGTGTGGTAAAATCAGCGAATCAGGGTTCATCCATCGGAGTCAGTGTCTTACAGGAAGAAAGTGAAATATTGCTGAGGGAGAGCATGAATCGTGCATTTTTCATTCGTGAGATTGCCAGGGAAGAATGGGATGCCATGGATTATGCTGCCCGGGTTTCATGGGTGCGTTCTGTCTGTGATATCAGGGAGGGTATTGGACTCCCCTTGATGATTGGTACACGAATGTTTTACCATCCGGAGGAATTGCTCTCTGTATTGATGGATTTGTTTGCCGATGAAACTGGATCACTTCGTTTAGTCGCTCGTGATGGTGAAAGCACGGTGGTAGTGGAGTCGTTCATCCGGGGGCGTGAGTTCTCCTGCATTGTGATTGAAGATGAAAAGGGACATCCGGTCGCTTTGCCGCCTACCGAAATCCGAAAAGGCAACGAGCTCTTTGACTACCGTTCAAAATACCTCCCTGGTTTATCGCGTAAAATCACTCCAATACAATTGCCTGTTGAACAGGTGGAGCAGATCCGCGCGTCCTGTGAAAAGTTATTCACGTCACTGAAGTTCAATGTGTACGCACGTATTGACGGGTTCATCACGCCCGAGGGCAGGATTCTGCTGAACGATCCGAATACGACTTCCGGAATGATGCCGAGTTCGTTTTTCTTCCACCAGGCCGCAGAAATTGGCATGAACCCCTCGCAGTTCATCACCTATATCATCCACACCTCCTTAAGAAACCGAATAACGGATACACGCCAATATGGTAAATTGAATGCATTGTTCAGCAGGTTGGAAAAACTGCTGGATGCATCGGGGAATACGGGAGCAAAACGTATTCGGGCAACTGTCATATTGGGCGGTTATTCATCCGAACGTCATATCAGTGTGGAGAGTGGAAGAAACATCTACGAGAAATTATCATCGAGTGAGCGCTACGAAGCGCTACCCGTATTTCTTACCGGGAGCGCGCGCGAATTTGAACTTTTTTCCATCCCGATCAACGTGTTGTTGAAAGACAATGCGGACGATATACGAGAGAAAATAGAGCACTATGAAATTCATCCGGTTATAGCAGGAATCATTCAGCGCTGCGAGAAAATAACGGCTCGTTTCTCTTCCGGACGCAATCTGTTGCCACCACAAAAGTTGAGTTTTCAAGGATTGGCCGACGCATGCGACGTAGTATTCATCGCTTTGCATGGCCGACCCGGCGAGGACGGCTCCCTGCAGGTGGAATTGGAAAAGGTAGGTCTTCCTTACAATGGTTCAGGACCTTCTTCTTCTAAGATTACCATCGATAAGTTCCGTACCAACGAGATTCTTGGACAACATGGCTTCAAGGTTGCGGCACATTACTTGGCACAGGAATTCGATTGGCTGGCGGATCCGGTGCACTTTTTGGATACCATTTGCGGGAAATTTCCTTTTCCGTTCATCGCCAAACCTGCAGACGATGGTTGCAGTTCGGCAGTGAAAATAATTCGCTCGCGTGCTCAGCTTGAGGCATACGTGCGCTTGGCGTTCCGTAGTTCCGTTGAATTGAATGAAGCAGACGCCGCACTTCTGAAGATTAAGCCGAAAGAAGAATTTCCCGTCAAGCAGCACATACTCATCGAAGAACTTATCCAAAGCAATGGTGCCGGGAGGTTCATAGAAATCACCGGAGGGATGCTGACCTTTTTGGATGCGAAAGGACAACTTTGCTATGAGGTGTTTGAAGCTTCAGAGGCTTTGTCAGAAGGCGATGTGTTGTCGCTGGAGGAGAAGTTCCTCGCAGGACAGGGGCAGAACATCACACCCGCTCGGTATAGTTCCAACTTGGAAGAAAATAAAGTCATTTCTTCTCAGGTGAAAGCCGAGTTTGAACGCGCAGCACGTATTTTGAATATAGAAGGATACTCGAGAATAGATGCATTCGTACGTATATTTTCACCGGAAAAAGTCGAGGTAGTATTCATTGAGGTGAATTCCCTACCCGGAATGACTCCTGCAACCTGTATTTTCCATCAGGCGGCCATTGCGCAATATAAACCCTATGAGTTTATCGATAAGATTTTGGATTACGGAATGCATAGGAAAAAAAAGCAACCAGTATAAGTTCTTGAGGCGATGGGTACTAAAGCAGCATTCTTATCATCTTCATTATTCCTGAAGCATCTTTTGGCGCTGATATGCACTGTTCTGGTGATTCTGTTTGTCACTTATCAGTGGCTGGATGCATTCACGAACCACGGTGAGACGATTTCAGTACCAGATCTGAGAGGCATGAAGGTCACTGAGGTGGAGGGCTTCCTTGCCGGCAAACAACTTGAGGTGAAAATATCGGATTCATCGGTGTTTATAGTGGACAAAAAGCCAGGAACCATTATTGATCAGGATCCTGCTCCTAATGATAAGGTGAAGGAAGGGAGAACCATTTACATTACAGTCACGCGTACAGTGCCGCCTCAGATAAAGTTTCCTGACCTTATCGATGTTTCACATCGTCAGGCTGAGGCTATACTTGCCTCCTATGGAGTGAAAGTGGGGCAGCTCGTTTATAAACCCGACCTTGCCAAAGATGCGGTATTAGGAGCCCTGTTGAACGGAGCAGAGCTTAAACCCGGGGATGAAGTCACGAAGGGGGTCACAGTGGACCTTGTATTGGGAGATGGCATTGGAAGTACCGATGTTATAGTGCCGAGATTGATTGGCCTGACACTTGATGAGGCCATGTTTGTGCTACAGGGTTCCAATATCAATCCCGGTGCTGTCGTTTACGATGCATCCGTGAGGGATACAAGTGCTGCAAGGGTGTACGAACAAAGGCCTGCTCCCGGCGATTCGGTATTTGTTCGTCAGGGAGAGGCAATCGATCTTTTCTTAACACAATCGCAGGAAAAACTAAAATAAAACATGAAGACAAATCCATTTTACCTGTTTTTCTTCAGCGTAGTGTTTCTGACCTTAAGGGTGAGTGCGCAACACGAGCGTTTGGTGCCACTTCGTTCCAATGCGCAAATAAGGCAATACCTTGCCGGTTCAGATCATGCAGTATTTCGTAGTAAAAGTATAGACACCTTGGATCTTCCGGTAATAGATGATTTTTCCTCTTCTGAAGTGTATCCGGATCAGTCTAAATGGTCAGACAGGTATGTTTTCGTAAACAACCAGTTTGCCCGTAATCCCATTACCATTGGAGTGGCCACCTTTGATGGGCTGGATGAGTTCGGAAACGCTTACAATAATTCTTCGCCTACAGTACAGGGTGGATGTGATACCCTTACATCGCAGTTCATACGCCTGCAAACGAAGCCGCAAGGCGGATCCGCGGTCTACACTTCTGCGGACAGTGTTGTATTGAGTTTTTTCTGGCAGAAAAAGGGCTGGGGTGATGCTCCGGATTCCAGCGATTCATTGGTGGTTGATTTTTATAATCCCACTACTAACCAATGGAGCCGTCAGTGGTTCCTGCGCGGATTAATTGCCGGAGGACAGGATACATCATTTACGCGCGCGCTGATATGGGTCACCAATCCGGATTTCCTGAAGGATGGATTCCGATTCAGGTTCCGTAATTACGGTTCAAGGACTGGCTCGCTCGATCACTGGCATATTGATTATGTGGAATTGTACCAGGCTAAGCCGGTATCCAATTTGCCACTGGATACAGTATTGGTAGACGTGGCCATGACGCAGCAACCACTGAGTTTGCTGAATGAATTCACATCCATACCTTGGGATCACTACACTTCACTTTCAGTGAATGATCAGCAGAACCTGGTGCGTGATTCTTCCATCATGCAGTACCGTGTGAACGATATACAGCCGAATGATGTAGGATTCAATAATAGGATTTACAATTATGCAGGATCCTATGTCGCCGGGTTCGGTGCAGACAACGGTAATATTTTTCCATCCCGGCCTCAGCAGCAGTTTTTGCGTTATTCTTTTCCAGTTGATTCTGTTTTCCCTGCCTCTAACGCTTTTTCCGCTGACAGCACACGTTTTACAGTGCTGAACTATTTTACCAATGGAAATGCATTCGGAGGACTGAAATCCAATGATACAGTGCGGTTTGTTCAGGAATTCACCAATTATTACAGCTTTGATGATGGCACCGCAGAGGTCGGCTATGATCTGATCAATGCGCCCAATGGGAAACTGTGCATGAAGTTCGATATGTTGAAGCCCGATACCTTACGGGCGGTTCGCTTTTTCTTCTTACAGCAGGGTGCTGATGTCAGCAATAAACTATTCACTATAAAAATTTGGAGTAGTTTGAGTCCTGAGACGGTGTTATACCAGGAATCAGCCCAGCGTCCGGCCTATGAAAACGTAATCAATGGTTATGCAACCTATGTGCTCGATCAATTGGTTCCGGTAAGCGGTACTATTTACATCGGGTTCCAGCAGGTGTTGGGCGACGGACTGCATCTTGGCTTTGACCGCAATACCGCGTCCAATTCAAGGATGTTCTATAATGTGGGATCAGGTTGGATTCAAACAGCGATTACAGCCGGTACCTTCATGATTCGTCCCGTCATGGGTGATTCCTTGCTGTTTTTAGGTGTCAATGATTTGATGGCTGACGAATCAGCTATCCGTATTTTTCCGAATCCTGCCACTGATCATGTGAACGTACTCGTAGATAAAGAATACGCGATTAAGGAGATGGAGGTATTTGCAGCAGACGGTCGTTTGCTGTTGCAGTGTCCGTTGGGTGTTTCAAGGATCGATGTTTCAGGGCTTCCTGATGGTGCGTATTTTTTGAGTGTACGTACATCAAGGGGTGACCTGTTC
>CAZPCA010000006.1:0-45104 GCA_964584995.1 uncultured Bifidobacterium sp. | reverse complement strand
TGGCGGAGAAAGGTGCTTGACTACGAGGATCCCCTTTTCTTGTCAGTATGACAAATTCCATTTGGTAGCATACCGCTGGGTGAAATTGTTACCAAAGCGAAGGTCGTTATACTCGTTTTGATCTTCGAGATAATAAATGGCATACCCCGTTTTTTTATACCATTGAAGCGTCTTTTCGTCCTGGTAATAGCACAAGGTAACGTGTTTGAGCGGTTCATCCCTGCTGAGTACCAGCAGATCGGCCATCCACCAGCCGGCGATGATGATGGTTTTTTCTTGCACTACAGAGAGACTCCTCAGTACCCGTTTGCTGAAGGCTGTTCTCTGCTGACGCTTGACGATGTCGGCATAAAAGATTCCTCTGCATAAATCAAAACTTATCGCTTGATTTTCCACTTCAACTATCAGTGCCAATGCACTCTTGCCGGATCCTCTGTTGTCGTCTGCCAGATTGACCCCTCCGATAAAACAGGATAGTAACATGCTACCGGCCAGCAGTTTCATCTTTTTTTCGTTTAAAAACAAAGCAGGCAGGATATACAGGAAGGGCAGTGCCGGAATCAGAAAAGCCGATTTGAGCGGAAGGCGCATGAATGCGATGGTATAAAGTGAGATAGCCGTGATGCAGGCTATGGCGAGAGTACGATGGGGTGGTTGGCTGAATTCAAAGTTGTTTTTTCTGATATGCTTCAGCAATGGGATACAAACAAGCAACAGCGTCACCATACCCGGAAGTCCCCAAACGCCAATACTGCCTTTGTACAGGTTGCGGGCAAAGGATGGAAGGGGGAAATGTTCGTAGAAGGTCAGAAAGCCATTGCCATATTCCAGCACGACGGGAGTGAAGAGGAGGGCTAAGGAAAAGAGAAATGAAAGGGCAAAGTAGCCTAGATGTTTGAAGCGATCTTCCCTTTCGCTCAATTGCCAGATAAGATAGGCGAGGGGGAGGTACATCGCTCCAGCGGTGATTCTGCAACCTGTGGCAAGCGCAAGCATCCCGCCCGCCAAAAGGATGTTCCGCGTAGAGATGAAATGCATAGCCATCAAGGTGAAACTCAATGCCCAGGTGTAGTCCATCGCATTGGTGCTGTTGATGTAAACCACCGGTGTAAAAGCCAGCACAGCACAAATCCATAGCCGGTGAGGTACATTCATCCGCTTCAGAAAATGGTGAAAAACGAGAATGCCCAGCGTGCTGATCAGTGCAGTGAGTAGATTGAATGCTACTGGTCCACCTTTCCAGCACAAGGAATAGACGATTTCCTGAACGGGATGACCCGGCAGACGGCTTACCTCATAGTGTCCACTCGTTGCAATCCGTTCCGCAACAAGTGGCAAGGCCCATGCATCTTCTTCACTGCCATAGCCGAAAAACAAAAACGGTAGGCGGGTACAGAATAAAATGAAGGCAAGCATCGCCGTTGTACGACGATTTTCCATTTTCATTTTTCCTTTTTCAGTTGCAGCAGCGCTCTTTGCAGTACGGGATCCTTTTCGTGTAGGATAGGGTACAGACCATCGTTTCGCCACATCAGTCTTGCAATGTACGCTTTCAGTTGGTTGCTTAATACCGGCAGTGATTGTTGCAGGCCTTTTTCATCTTTGGGTACACCCTTGCTTTCCGCGTATCGGGTGAACTCGTTGATGAATGACTGATCCGCTTTGAAACCTGACCGGAAGGCTGCGGGAGAACTGAATTTTTTCAGTTCGTTCCGATGCTGGTCCACATAATCATAGGAGAACTGGTTGACGCTACCGCTGGCAAATAACCTGTTCAGGTAATCGCTTTCATAGGTGGTATCAATCGGAACAAAGATGTCAGGCATGATACCGCCGCCGCCGTACACGATTCTTCCAGCCGGCGTTTTGTATTTCAACGAATCAGGTAGCCGTATACTGTCCTTGTGTATCAATTCACCATGGCGGTAGCGGTCGATAACTTCATCCTCGTAGGCAGCCACACCTTTTTCGTAAGGTTTTTGAATACTGCGACCAGTGGGTGTATAATAACGGGCGATAGTGAGCCGTAGAGCGGAACCGTCGGGCAGTACCGTCTGTTCTTGTACGAGGCCTTTGCCGAAAGACCGCCGGCCAATGATGGTGCCTCTGTCCCAGTCCTGAATGGCTCCCGAAACGATTTCACTTGCAGAGGCGGAGCCTTCATCGATCAGTACCACGATCTTGCCTTGTTCGAACATGCCGTCCTTGCCGGAGAAGTACTCAGCTTTGGGCCTTGCCTTGCCTTCGGTATATACCATGAGCTTTCTGCCGCCTAGGAACTCGTCCGCTATATCGGTGGCCGCATCCAGGAATCCACCCGGGTTGCCACGAAGGTCCAAAATCAGCTGTTCAAGCCCTTTCTGTTTTAGTTGCTTCATGGCCGTTATGAATTCATCGTAGGTGGTGGCACTGAAGCGGCTGATTTTGATGTAGCCCGTTTTCCCGTCAATCATATAGAAGTAGTCCAGGCTGTTGATGGGAATTTTACCGCGGATGATCTTGAAATCAATCAGGTTTTTCTGCCCGCGTCGGAATACGGCGACTTTCACTTCGGTTCCGCCTTTACCTCTGAGGTTCTTCATCACCTGATCGTTGGTGATGCCGATGCCGGCTACGTTCTTGTTGTTGACTTTGACAATACGGTCCCCCGGCAAAATACCGACACTTTCACTCGGTCCACCCGAAATGGCGGAAACGACCATGATGGAGTCTTCCTGAATATGGAATTCGACACCGATGCCTTCGAAGTTACCCTCGAGCGGTTCATTGGCGGCCTTCAGGTCCTCGGATGGAATGTAGGCGGAGTGAGGGTCAAGTTGTTCCAGTAATTTGACGATAGAGGACTCTACCAGTTCTTTTCTATTGACAGTGTCCACATACTCCAGCTCGATATAATCGAGAATGGAGGCGATCTTGTCGTCGTTGGCGACGGTCGTCCCACCGAGTTTGCTGCCCAGGTATAAGCCCGCTGCGAGACATAGACCCAGCAGCAACGGAAGCAATAGGATGCGGACTGGTCTGTTTTCCATTTTTCGTATTACGTTGTTTGGGAAAATTGTGTAACCTCGATGCCGAAACGGCGAAGAAAGTCAACACCTTCTTCTACATCGATTCCTTTGTAAGCGGCGTAACTGTCTCTGAAAATCACTTTCCGGATCCCCGTAGTGTAAATGATGCGCGCGCAGGGCAGACAAGGCGCAAGGGTAACGTACAAGGTAGCGTTTTCGAGCGTCTGCTGGTTTTTTGCTGCATACAAAATGGCGTTGGCCTCAGCGTGCAAGGCCAGTGAACAGCCGCCCTTCCTGTCCCGTGGACAACCCGTTTCAGGCCATTCTTCGTCACAGTTATGGGTGCCCGCAGGCGGTCCGTTGTATCCGAGAGAAACGATGCGGGTGTCCCTGGATATCACAGCGCCGACTTTCATTTTGACACAGTGGGATTTCTGCGCCAGGTTGTGGGCCAGATCCATGTACAATTCATCAAAACTGATTTTACGCATAGTCGTCAAAGATACTACGGTTTGCGATAAGCCATCACCTTGCTGTAGGTGACAATCCTTTATTCTTTGAGGGTCTTCATGATCTCTCCCGGGAAAAACCGTATACCTATGGTCAATACCGGAGAATTCATGCGGGTGTCTATTTGCTGGTTATTGATCAGCATGAGCCGATAGCCAAAGCCACCGGTGAAACCTACCCATTTGAGTAATTTATATTGCGCATTTATACCGGGCTGAAAAACAAAAACACCCTTTTTGAATATTTCCCTTTCCAAATTGTCCCGATCGAAATACTGGAAAAAACTCTGTCCGTACCCCAATTGAACAGGACAGCTGAACTGCCATGGGTCTTTGCGGTAAAAGATGTATTCCGCCATGACAGGATAGTACCGTAGATAGAGTTTGGCTTTGACAACAGAAAAATCAGAGTACGAAAGTTCTTCTGAGGGCAATGTTTTTTTCTCAATGATATCGGACTCCAGTTTGTTGAATCCAGCCCCCCATCTCCACTTTTTTTTCCATTCCACTCCAGCACGGAAACCCCAAACATCGGCGCTCTTGTTGCCAATCAGTGAGAAGTAATTGTCCAGCAGCAGAAATGGCTGAACAGTGCTGGTCTCACCTGTCTGCTGGGCCCTGCAAGGTACCACATAGAGCAGGAGCAGAACGATTATGTACCGACGTTTCACCATGTAAAATTACACTTTCATGGATTTATGATTGGATGGTAAGCACGAGCGCTAGGCTGAACGCTACCAGATGACCGTCGAACATCAGTGTATAGGTCGATGGTTGGGTGTCGTCGCGCAGCAATAGTATGGTCAGCATCAGCAAGGCAGCACTCAGGGTGTGCAACGTCCGGTAGGCCTCTGTGGGGTTGCCAATACTTACCTGGAAGGATAACGTTCCAAGACAGGTGCAGAGTATCAATAGAATGAATTTACTTTTATTGAACCCGAAAAGGCCAGTCAATGTCGATATACCAGAGGATCTGTCCTGCTGCAAGTCGCGCAGGTCTACACACAGACTTAGAATCAAGATGAATAGAAAGCGCTGTAATACGATGGTGGTATTGATAAAAGTCACCTCGGCTGGTACCGTGGCCAATGTCCAGGCTGTTGCGAGTGCAAAATTTTTCAGCCCTGCTATGGACCGTATACCCCTGATTTCGTTTCCGCCTATGCGAATAGTGGCATAGTAAAGCACAGTGATGGCTCCGGCCAACAAGAGTTGCCAGGTAAAAGCAAGTGAAAATTCCCCGTAGGCCCAGGCGATGATTGCGGCGACGAATCCTATAAGGAACGTTCCGGGGGCTTTCAATAAGGAGGGATGAACGCGCGGGGCTGAACCATAAAGTGTCGGCCATATATAGGCAATGACCGTCAATGTAAACACTACAGCCATGTGTGTAACCGAAGTGCTCACCGGGTAAGAATCGTCGAGCGCTTCGAATGAGTAGAAAGCCAGCGAGGAAGATGCGATACCCATGCACAGGGCGTGAGCTCCTGTAAATAGACGAGTGCGCTGCAAGCTTCTTGTTATTTTTTTAACTGCAATCCGTAAATCACCCAACCAAGTCCTATCCCCATGCTGATATACCCCCATTTCAAACTTTGTTGAAGCCGGATGTTCTTGGTGGTCGTACGGTAACCTACCTCAAAGCCGGGGGAGTTGCGCAGACGCTCATCGGTATCTGCCGGTAATTTGACCTGACGGTCTGTGAGGTTCACGGCTGCAGCACTGAACAACATGGGAATGGGTAACGCATACAGGAAGGCCGGACCGAGAAATAAGGCATTCGCTGCACCGCCTGCAATCGCTGAAGAAACCGATAATCCCTTGTCGCGGTAATTCAGTCTGGCTGCCTGAATTCCGGTGATATAGTCGCGGACGTAGGTGATGCTGGAGTCCAGAGAGTCGGCTGGCTGGTAAATGAAATCTTCGGTTCCTTTTTCGTCGGTGATAGAAAACACTTCGTAACGGTCAAGTTCTTTCGTTTTTTTCTGTTGCTTCTTACTGAAAGTATATTGAATATATTCAGCTCCGACATGTACGTCAGTCGCCTCGATTTTTTTACCGTTGAGCAGGAGAATCGTTTGCTGGGCATCGGCACGATAGCAGGCAATCGTACCTGCCAGGAGCAAGAAGGTGATCAGAGGTTTCTTGGACATATCCAAAGCTATGAAATGCCTGCTTGTGCAGGGCTGTAGAGATTCAGAAATTCTTTGATTTCGCTTATGTAGGAAATCTTTGCGTGTCCGTCTGTGTATGATTGCTGTAATTATCAGTAATTCAATTTGATAGTAGATGAAAAAAGACGTGTGTAAACGACTTGTGTTTTGTAAATTTGCGACATATCACTCAAAATATGTCTACATACCAGTTCACCGACCGTCACATTGGTCCGGATGCTATTGAAACCCAGGATATGTTGTTGGCCATCGGAGTCTCCTCCATCGAGGAGCTCATCCAGAAAACCATACCCTCGGATATACGCCTCAAAGGATTCCTGAATACTCCCTCAGCCCTGAGCGAGTCTGAATATATAAGTGATCTACGCGCTATCGCATCAAGGAACAAATTGTTCAGGACCTATATTGGCCTCGGCTATCACAATACAATCATTCCCGGAGTTATCCAGCGCAACATATTTGAAAATCCGGGTTGGTACACAGCATATACGCCGTACCAGGCTGAAATCGCTCAAGGACGTTTAGAGGCCTTGCTGAATTTCCAAACGATGGTGAAAGACCTAACCGGAATGGAATTGGCCAACGCTTCCTTGCTGGACGAGTCCACCGCAGCAGCAGAAGCCATGACAATGCTGTTCCATACCCGTTCAAAAGAACAGGAAAAGAACGGATGTCATCGGTTTTTCATCAGCGATGAGACCTTCCCGCAGACCATCGATGTTTTGCGTACCCGTGCGCTGCCCTTGGGAATCGACCTGGTCATCGGACGAGCCGAGGATTTCACCTTCAGCGCGGAATTCTACGGTGCATTGTTGCAATACCCGGGCCGCGAGGGCCGTGTTACGGATTACAGGTCTTTCACTGCTTCCTGCAATACCAACGGGATTCGCGTGGTGGTAGCAGCCGATATCATGGCGCTCGTAATGTTGACGCCTCCCGGAGAGTGGGGCGCTGACGTCGTGGTGGGCTCTACACAGAGATTCGGGGTGCCTATGGGTTATGGCGGTCCGCATGCTGCATTTTTCGCAACCAGGGAAGCGTATAAAAGAGACATACCGGGCCGTATCATCGGTGTAAGTATTGATGCTTCCGGAAAAATGGCTTTGCGCATGGCTTTACAGACGCGCGAGCAACATATCAAAAGGGACAAGGCGACTTCCAATATTTGTACTGCTCAGGTGTTGCTGGCCGTGATGGCATCCATGTATACGGTATATCACGGTGCGCAGGGGCTGAAGGCCATCGCTCAAACCATCCACCTAAGGGCTTCTACGCTCGCTGCCGGTTTGAAAAAGCAAGGCTACAAGATGGTACACGATCAGTTTTTTGATACAGTAGCTGTTGAGGCTGGCGACAAGATGCCGGGTATCCGAAAAATGGCCGAAGATGCCATGATGAATTTCAGGTATGAACCCGACCACAGGATCGTCATTAATCTGGATGAGACTACCACTCACGACGATGTAACGGAAATCATTTCCATTTTCGCAAGGGTGGCAGGCTTCGATTACAAGCGGAATGGTGTGGATAACAGCGTTCAGCCGGTGATTCAGCAGCAGCTTTCTGTCGCCCGTACATCTGACTTCCTGACACATCCGGTCTTCAATAAGTACCGTAGCGAAACAGATATGCTGCGCTACATCCATTACCTCGAGAGCAAGGATTTATCCTTGAATTACTCCATGATTGCACTTGGATCCTGCACCATGAAACTGAATGCGTCCAGCGAGATGATGCCACTGAGCTGGCCTTTGTGGAACAGCATCCATCCCTTTGCTCCGGTGGACCAGGCCCAAGGCTATGCACAGATCATCCGCGAACTGGAGGCCTACCTCTGTGAAGTGACAGGATTCGATGCGGTCTCCTTGCAGCCCAACTCCGGTGCGCAGGGGGAATACGCCGGCCTGATGGCGATCCGTGGTTACCTGATTGCGAAAGGAGAGGGGCACCGTGATGTTTGTCTGATTCCCCAGAGTGCGCACGGCACCAATCCTGCCAGTGCAGTGATGGCGGGTTGGAAAATCGTAGTGGTCAAATGCGACGATAACGGAAACATCGACCTGCACGATTTGAGGACGAAAGCGGAATTACACAAGGATCATCTTGCTGCAGCAATGGTGACTTATCCCAGTACGCACGGTGTGTATGAAGAAGGTATCCGTGAACTCACGCGCATCGTTCATGAAAACGGTGGTCAGGTATATATGGATGGTGCCAACATGAATGCGCAGGTCGGATTGACAAGTCCGGGTATGATTGGTGCCGATGTCTGCCACCTGAATCTGCACAAGACATTTGCGATACCTCATGGTGGCGGTGGTCCTGGTATGGGTCCCATCGGTGTGGCGAAGCACCTGGCTCCATTCCTTTCCAACCACCCGGTGATAAACGTGAACAGCGAACGTACAGGCACTGCCGTGAGTGCAGCCCCCTGGGGAAGTGCGCTTATTCTGCTGATCAGTTACGGATATATCCGTATGCTCGGAAACGAAGGTATGCGCAGGTCTACCGAATACGCGATCTTCAATGCTAACTACATGAAAGCGCGTCTGGAGCAACATTATCCGATCCTCTATAAGGGTACCCATGGCTTTGTAGCGCATGAAATGATACTGGATTGCAGGGCTTTCAAGCAGACAGCAGGGATCGAAGTGACCGACATCGCCAAGCGTCTCATGGATTATGGCTTCCACGCTCCTACAGTGGCCTTCCCCGTTGCCGGCACTTTGATGGTGGAACCGACCGAAAGTGAGTCGAAATCCGAGCTGGACCGTTTCTGCGATGCGATGATCTCCATCCGCGAAGAAATCCGTGAAATTGAAGAGGGCAGAGCTGATAAGACCAACAATGTCCTTGTGAACGCACCACACACGGTGGCTGAATTGACTGCTGATCAGTGGCAGTATCCCTATAGCCGCACCCAGGCAGCCTGGCCTGCTCCATGGTTGCAGGGCAATAAATTCTGGCCTTCTGTGAAGCGCGTTGACAATGCTTACGGAGACCGTAACCTCGTGTGCAGCTGCCCGGATGTCAGCAGCTATGCCGATGCGGTAGTCCACTCCTGAAATGCTAATGGTTCAAAAGATATCGGGTGTATTCGCCATGGCGAATACACCTTTTTTCATGCACGGTACGGTAACTAAGGCTAAGCGATGAATTACCTGGCACACCTCTATCTCTCAGGAAACCACCCGGAAATCACCATCGGGAATTTCATCGCCGACCATGTGAAAGGCAGTCAGATCCAGCGGTATTCGGGAGGGTTTTTGGAAGGCATCCTTCTCCACCGGCAGATCGATACCTTCACCGATACGCACGAAGTCGTAGCGATGAGCAAAGAGAGGCTCCGGCCGGTTTTTCGTAAGTATGCACCTGTTATCGTCGATGTTTTCTACGACCATTTCCTGGCGCGTGATTGGCTGAAATATCACCACCTTTCGCTCCAGCAGTTCGCCGGCGAATCGTACGATTTACTGCGATCCCATCAGCACCTCCTACCTGATCGGACAGTGTACATGCTGCACTACATGGAAGCGCAGAATTGGCTACTCAACTATGCAACCACCGAGGGCGTGCGAAGGGCATTGACAGGCCTCTCCAAACGGACCACCTTCGACTCAGGAATGGAAAGGGCTACGGATTACCTGGAGCAGCACTATGCGGACTTTGAAATGGAGTTCGAACGTTTTTTTCCGGATTTGCGGCAGTTCGTTGCGGTCGCTTCTGCAATCCCTAAAGCAATCTAAAAATCCGGCTGCTTCAAGACCTTGATCACTTTTCGTTCTCCTTCAAGAAAAAACTCACAGATGTAAATACCATCTTCCCAGGTGGCAGTCGAAATTGTAAAAGCATCGATCGGGTTTCCCTGGATGTATTTCCTGACCGGAAAAACCTGATTGGTTTGAAGGTAGCCATACGCGTTGAAAATACTTACAAGAAGGAAACTCTGGGCCTTGCTGTATACCTGAAAGCTCAATCCGAACTGAAAGGTAAGACTGGAATATCCGCCGATGACGTTGGGACTGACATCTACATCAAAGATCCCGCACGGACCATCAGTATAACATCCCTGACTGATTGCGAATTTGTTTTCGGCAAAGCAGGAATTACGGTAAGTCTTTCCGTCACAAGCACAGATGGGAAGGTAGTCTCCGAAGCAAGTGTAGAAGGGGTTTTCCTGTTTCAGTGAGTCCTTACAGGGAGTGAAACACTGCGCTTGTAGGGTGTGCGGCACACTTATTACTCCGATCAACAGAAAGAATAAAAACAACCAGCGCTTCATCATATGTCGGGATGACAATCAAAATGCTAAGTTAATAGCAAACCGAGCTTAATCTACCAAGTGGGTATAAAAAAAGGAGGGAGTCAATCCCTCCTCATACATGATGGGTATTGTCGGTACTTATTCTCCGCTGAAAGCGGCACCGGCCCATTCGCGGTTCAGTCGTCCTATATTGGAGACGGAAATTCCCTTCGGGCACTCGGCTTCGCATGCTTCGGTGTTGGTACAGGCCCCAAAACCGGCCTCGTCGTGCACTTTCAGCATATTGGCTACTCGTTGCTTCGCTTCGATACGTCCCTGCGGAAGCAAAGCATACTGTGATACCTTGGCAGAGAGGAACAGCATCGCCGAACTGTTCTTGCAGGCAGCCACACAGGCACCACAGCCGATGCAGGCAGCAGCATTGAAGGCTTCGTCGGCATTGGCCTTTGGAACAGGAATGCTATTCGCGTCAGGCGCTGATCCGGTATTTACCGATACGAAGCCGCCGGCCTGCTGAATACGGTCGAAGGCGGAGCGGTCTACCACCAGGTCGCGGATAACAGGAAAAGCCGCAGCGCGCCAGGGCTCAATAACAATCGTATCGCCGTTACTGAAGCTGCGCATGTGCAACTGACACGTCGTAACCCCTTTGTTGGGTCCATGGGCGCGCCCGTTGATGTACATGCTGCACATACCACAAATTCCTTCACGGCAGTCGTGGTCGAAGGCAACTGGCTCTTTGCCGGCTTTGATGAGGTCTTCGTTCACCACATCCAGCATCTCGAGGAAGGACATGTCCGGACTGACATTTTTAGCGTCGTATGTTTCAAAACGTCCGCTTTCCTTAGCATTTTTTTGTCTCCAGACTTTCAAAGTCAGGTTCATATTTCCACTCATGATCTTGCTTGCTTGAGTTATCCGTGAATGTGAGGGGTCGATGGATTATTTGTAGGAACGCTGGGTCAATTTGACATTTTCATATACCAGCGGCTCTTTGTGGAGAGCATGGGGTTGATTGTCACCTTTGTATTCCCAGGCGGCAACGTAAGCGTAGTTCTCATCGTCACGCAGGGCTTCGTTCTCTGGTGTTTGGTATTCTTCTCTGAAATGGCCGCCGCAGCTTTCTTTTCTGTCCAGGGCATCCACCATCATGAGCTCGCCAAGTTCAATCAAATCGGCGACCCTACCGGCCTTCTCCAGATTTTGGTTGAGTTCCTGATCAGCACCAGGTACGAGAAGGTTGTTCCAAAAATCTGCGCGGAGCGCCCGTATTTTTTGAATCCCTTCATTGAGTCCCGCTTCGTTTCGGGCCATGCCGCAATGGTTCCACATGATGAGTCCAAGTTCCCGATGGTACTCGTGAACGGTCTTGGTGCCTCTGATGGCGAGCATCTTACCGATACGTTCTTTGACTGCACTCTCCGCTTCCATGAACTCAGGCGTATCGTTCGCTATCGGCTTGCGCTCAACATCTGCCAGGTAATCACCAATGGTATAAGGGAGAACGAAATATCCATCGGCCAGCCCCTGCATCAGTGCAGACGCACCCAAACGATTGGCACCATGATCACTGAAATTGGCTTCGCCGCAGGCATAAAGGCCGGGGATGGTGGTCATCAGGTTGTAATCTACCCATAAACCACCCATGGTGTAATGTACTGCAGGATAAATCATCATCGGAGTCTTGTAAGGATTGTCTCCGGTGATTTGTTTGTACATGTCGAAGAGGTTGCCGTATTTGGATTCAACGGTTTTTTCTCCCATCCGTCGGATGGCATCGCTGAAATCAAGGTAAACGGCCAATCCTGTTTTGCCGACACCATAACCATTGTCGCACATGTCCTTGGCGGCACGTGAAGCGATATCGCGAGGGACAAGGTTGCCGAAGCTGGGGTAACGGCGTTCCAGGTAATAATCACGGTCTTCCTCCGGGATGGCTTCCGGACGGCGGGGGTCACCTTTCTGTTTTGGGACCCAGATACGTCCGTCGTTACGCAGGGACTCAGACATCAGCGTGAGCTTCGACTGATGATCTCCGGATACGGGAATACAGGTGGGGTGGATCTGTGTGAAGCAGGGATTACCGAAGTAGGCGCCTTTTTTGTGTGCTCTCCAAATGGCAGTAGCATTCGAACCGCGTGCGTAGGTGGTAAGGTAGAATACGTTGCCGTAACCACCGGTAGCCAGAACTACGGCATGGGCACTGTGCCGTTCAATCTCGCCGGTCACGAGGTCCCGCGCGATGATTCCGCGTGCTTGGCCGTCAACCATCACCAACTCCAGCATTTCGTGGCGGGTGTAGCTTTTGATTTTTCCTTCGCCGATCATCCGGTTCATGGCAGAGTAAGCACCCAGCAGCAACTGCTGGCCCGTCTGGCCTTTGGCGTAAAAGGTACGGGATACCTGCGCTCCACCGAATGAACGGTTATCGAGCAATCCTCCGTATTCGCGTGCGAAAGGAACTCCCTGTGCAACGCACTGGTCGATGATGTTCACGCTGACCTGAGCCAGGCGGTGTACATTCGCCTCGCGTGCACGGTAGTCGCCTCCCTTGATAGTGTCATAAAACAGGCGGTAAATACTGTCACCATCGTTGCGGTAATTTTTCGCAGCATTGATGCCACCTTGTGCAGCGATGCTGTGCGCACGGCGTGGGGAATCCTGGAAACAAAACGTTTTCACATTGTATCCCAACTCTGCCAGCGAGGCGGCGGCCGATGCTCCGGCCAGACCAGTACCGACGATGATGACATCGTATTTGCGCTTATTGGCCGGATTTACCAGCTTACAACTGAACTTATGGCGATCCCATTTCTCGGAAAGAGGACCAGCGGGTATTTTGGAATCGAGTTTCATGTCGATATCGGTTCTTATTTTTGAATGAGGAGGAAGTAAATCGGCATAGCCGCGAACAGAGCAGGAATTAGGATGCCGAAAACGGAAACCCCCAGCCCTTTGATGAGGCGCTCGTAGTTTTTACGGCGGATACCGAAGGTTTGGAAAGCACTCTGGAATCCATGCAACAAATGATAAGAGAGCGCAAGCATGCTGACGATGTAGAAGGCGCTCAGTGCAGGATTTTTGAAAGCGCTGGCCACTACACTGTATAAGTCTTTGCAGATGATGATCCGGTTGCCCATGTAATCCAGCTCGGCCGCAACGAGGTTTTGCTGGATCGCTTCTGCTGCCGGAATGGTACGCTCTTCGAGCAGTTTGCCTGTGGTGGATTCCACGACGTAAGTTTTCCAGTCCATAGATCCGAACTTATAGGCGTACCAGAAATTAAACATGTGGGTGAAAATGAAAATCAGCAGTACAGTGCCCAATACGCCCATGTTACGGGATGCCCAGCTGGCGGACGCACCGGATTTTTTGCCTTCGTATTTCACCGGGCGGGCTTTTTGATTGCGGAAAACAAGGTAAAAGCCATTGATGGCATGGAGTAAAATCGTCGCATACAAGAGATAGGAAACGATTTTGATGGGCGTGAAGGTGGTCATGAAGACCGAGTACTGGTTGAAGGCCAGTCCGCCGTCTTTTTTGAAAAGTTGCAGGTTGCCCGACACATGCACCACCAGGAAAAGACAAAGGAAAAGACCGGTGAGCGCCATGAGCCACTTTCTTCCTACCGATGAATTAAGAAACTCAAAGAATTTCGTCATAACGTAATGAGAATACTGAGGTTTATAATGATGAATTTCAAACCCGATAACACACTGTGAAATCAAATGGTTTCAGATCGAAGCGCCACAAATTTAGTCGGAACGGCAATATGTAAGGCGCATCCGTCGGCATAGATTTTCACCTTGTAAAATGCAGAAAACCAGTTTTTTAACCCATCTCCATGTTCATAAGCCCGAATGGGTATTGTTTGGCCGCTGTGAATGAGTAGAATTATTCTCTCACCGGTTCAACATTCACTTTCGCTTTGTACTTTCGCCATAGTGTCCTCATGCGGCACACCACAACCCAATGAAATACACACCCATTGACTCTACACTTTTCATCGAAAACAGAACGCGTTTCGTCGCTAAAATGCAGCCCGGCTCTATGGCTTTTTTCAATGCCAACGATGAGATGCCCCGTAACGGTGATGCGAATTACCTGTTTCGTCAGAACTCTGATCTCTTCTACCTGAGTGGTATAGACCAGGAGCAAACCGTTTTGGTGCTGTTCCCCGATGCTCCCTTGCCAAAGTACCGGGAAATACTTTTCGTGCGTAAGACCAATGAACATATCGCTGTTTGGGAAGGGCATAAATACACGAAGGAGGAGGCCCGCTCTGCATCCGGCATCCAGACGGTGATGTGGCTGGAAGATTACAACGCGGTGGTACCCATGCTGCTCAATCACTGTTCCAGGATATACGTGAACATCAACGAAAACGATCGCTTCAGTTCGGAAGTGCCCTACCGTGACCTTCGTTTCGCTCAGAAAATGCAGGCCGCTTATCCCGGTCATGCGTTTGAACGCTCCGGACCACTGATGGCCTCCCTCCGTTCTATCAAGCATGATTTAGAGATAAAGCTGATGCAAAAGGCGATGGACATCACCGAGAAGGCTTTTCGCAGGGTGCTGCGCTTCGTGAAACCGGGGGTGATGGAGTACGAAATCGAAGCGGAGATTACGCATGAATTCATCCGGAAAAGGGCTAACGGCCATGCCTACACACCGATCATTGCCAGCGGACCGAGCGCATGTATTCTTCACTACAACGACAATAACCGCGAATGCAAGTCGGGGGATGTGATATTACTGGATTTCGGTGCCGAGTATGCCAACTACTCCGCCGATCTTACGCGTTGTGTTCCTGTCAGCGGCGAGTTCACCCAGCGCCAACGCGATGTGTACAATGCCGTACTCACTGTCATGAAAGCAGCAACACGTATGTTGGTGCCCGGAAATACCATCGAAGCCTATCACGTTGAAGTGGGTAAGGTGATGGAGGAGGAGCTCATCAAGCTCGGATTGCTGAACAAAGATGAAGTGAAGAAGCAAAATCCGGAAATGCCCCTGTATAAGCGTTATTTCATGCACGGAACCTCACATTTTTTGGGCCTCGACGTGCACGATATCGGTGATCGATACATGCCTATGCAGGCCGGAATGGTCTTCACCTGTGAACCCGGTATCTACATTCCGGAGGAAGGCCTGGGAATCCGCCTGGAGAACGACATCCTTGTGACCACGAAAGACCCTGTAGACCTGATGGCGTCCATTCCGCTGGAAGTGGAGGATATAGAAGAGCTGATGAGAGAGGCCGCTGCGCACCGGCATACAGTGTAAATTTCATTGCCTGCTAAGCCCGTTAAGCCGGTAAAATGATTCGCTGTTGGAAAACGGACAATTGCGCTCAGCCCCAGACTTTCGTGCCCTCCGTGCAATTCTTGCACATCTCTATCTCACTCCTGGACCTCAGCACGCTGGACCTGAAGTCGCCGTAAGCTTTGCTTTGCCACAAAACACGAAAAGAGGTTTCTTTCATGTTGCCCAGCTTATGGTGCGCGTCTTTATCGAAGCAGCAGGGAACTACACTCCCGTCCCAGGTGATGACACAACTGTGCCACAGTTTCCAGCAGTGGTGTAGCAATTGGTTTTTGATTTTCCAGGTGCCATCGGACTGTTTGGCATAGCGCGAGTACCGATCCTGTGTAGGAATGAGCGGATTGCCTTGTTCGAAATCGTATATCTGGGCTGTCTTGAATCCGACTTCGTCCACTCCGAGTTCCTTCGCCAGTGCTTCCACTTCTTCCAATTGATGTTCATTCGGCTTTACTACGAGAAACTGAAAAATGATATGTGGGGTGGAGGATTTCAACTCACGTTTCGCTTTCACGATGGCCCGGGTACCAGAAATGACTTTTTCCAGATTTCCGCCTACACGGTATTGTTCGTACACTTGCTGTGTGGTCCCGTCAATGGAGATGATGAGCCTGTCAAGACCAGAAAGTACGGTTTTTCGTGCGCTTTCTTCCGTCAGGTAATGCGCATTGGTAGAGGTAGCCGTGTAAATCCCTTTTTCTGAAGCGTAGTGCACAAGTTCATGGAACCGGGGATGTAAGTAGGGTTCTCCCTGAAAATAAAAAATGAGGTACCACAGCGAATCCCCCAATTCATCCACCACTTTTTTAAAAGTGTCATCTTCCAGCATGCCGGTTGGACGCGTAAAAGAACGCAGTCCGCTCGGACACTCAGGACAACGAAGGTTACAGGAAGTGGTAGGTTCCAGCGAAAGGGAAATGGGCAAGCCCCATTGGTTTGCCTGGCCGGTTACTTTCGAAAAATAGTACGACGAAACCACCTTCAGGGCATTCAGTATCCTGACAGGAGTCGCCTTCGCCACGAAATTCAATCCGTCCCTTAAGTTCCTGTTCATGTGCCGTAAAATTACAGATTAGCCGGTTGAAATTTGTTAAAGGCATTCTAGTTTAATTCACACTTGATAAGTTCCGTCTGAGGGTGTTTTCCCTATATTTTGTAGTTTCGTATAACGGTCAGGCAGGTAGTCGACACCCTTCCGGGTCGATGAAATACTCCGGAAATCCTGTCCTCACTTCAAATATATGGATGTATGAAAGGAATTATACTTGCCGGTGGCTCGGGAACCCGGCTTCATCCCCTTACCATTGCCGTTAGTAAGCAGCTCATGCCGGTGTACGATAAGCCCATGATCTATTATCCGCTGAGTGTCCTGATGATGGCAGGCATACGGGAGATTTTGATTATCACTACACCGCATGACCAACCCATGTTTCAAAAACTGCTTGGAGACGGACACGCACTGGGTTGTACTTTCGAGTATGCTATTCAGCCGGAACCCAATGGTCTGGCCCAGGCTTTCGTCATCGGTGAAAAGTTCATCGGCACCGACAGTGCCGCACTCATTCTGGGCGATAATATTTTCTACGGAACCGGCTTACAGCAATTGTTGCAGGAGAACAGCGCCCCGGATGGAGGGGTGGTTTTTGCCTATCATGTGTCCGATCCCGAACGCTACGGTGTTGTCGAATTCAACGAGCATAATCAGGCCATCAGTATAGAGGAGAAGCCTTCCAGTCCCAAATCGAACTATGCCGTTCCCGGACTTTATTTCTACGATAATGACGTAATCCAAATTGCGAAAAATCTGAAGCCCAGTGCCCGCGGAGAGTATGAAATCACAGATGTAAACAAAGAGTACCTAAAAGCAGGTAAGCTCAAAGTGGGTATCCTGGATAAAGGTACCGCATGGCTCGACACCGGCACCTTCGAGTCCCTGATGCAGGCCGCCCAATTCGTTCAGGTGATAGAAGCCCGCCAGGGGCTGAAAATAGGTTGTATTGAGGAGATAGCATTCCGCATGGGGTATATTGATAAAGAGGGACTTAAGACCTTAGCAAAGCCCTTGGTGAAGAGCGGTTACGGAGCATATCTGCTGTCTGTTGCTGAGGATAAGTCTGCCAGGATCTGACCCAAATCCTCCTATGGCATGGCTATAAGTGCTTACCTGACGAGCTGAAAACCCACTGAACCAGCTTTGTTTTTTACCTGCAAGGCCTCTGAATTACACGTCGATTTCTTAGTTTTGTATATGGTGCGAAGTGTTACTTTGTACTGAGCTATATTCTTCAGGATTGATGAAAACTAAAATATTGGTTACCGGTGGGGCTGGATTCGTGGCGAGTAGTCTGGCGTTGCGACTGGCGGAAAATCCGGATAACTTCGTCATGATTGTGGACAACCTGCTGACCGGTGATTACCGCAAAATTCCCGTTTCCAGCCATGGTAATGTCAGATTCATCAAGGCAGATGTCAATAATTTCAACGACCTCTCCGCGATTTTTTGTTCCTTCTCTTTCGACTTTGTATTCCATTATGCTGCAGTGGTTGGTGTCAAGAGGACACTCGCCAACCCGGTGATGGTCCTGAACGACCTGAATGGTATACGCAATGTGCTGGACCTTTGTAAAAACACAGGCGTCAAGCGCATCTTCTTCTCATCGAGTTCAGAGGTTTACGGGGAGCCTGTGGAATTCCCGCAAAACGAACATACGACTCCTCTCAATTCCCGCCTTCCTTACGCCATCGTGAAAAACGTGGGAGAAGCGTATCTGAGGGCGTATTATCAGGAGTTCGGACTGGAATACACAATTTTCAGATTCTTCAATACATACGGGCCTAACCAAAGTACCGATTTTGTAATGTCCCGTTTCATCAATGCCGCTTTGAATGGTCACGACATCACTATCTACGGTGACGGTAGCCAGACAAGGACATTCTGTTACATCGACGACAATGTCGACGCCTGTCTGAATGCATACTATGGTAATTATATAGTGAATGATGTGGCGAATATTGGCAGCGATTACGAAATTACCATCCTGGATTTGGCCAGGAAAATCATCAAGCTGACAAATTCGACATCCAAAATCGTTTTTCTGCCAGCGCTGAAGGAAGGGGATATGACCCGTCGTTGTCCCGATATTTCGGTGATGAAACAATTGCTTCAGCGCCCGATGACCCCCATCGAGGAAGGTATTCAGCGGTTGATCGATACAAGGATTTCAGTTCCGGCCTGACATGCAGAAATCCGTTGAGCTGCTCCAGTTGGACGTGGAGAATAACTTGTCCGGACTGGTCTTCCCTTCATCTCCGGCTTCCCTCTACGAACCTTTCCGGTACATGTTGGCCCTCGGTGGCAAACGCATGCGTCCGGTGCTGGTGCTCATGGCATCAAAGATGTTCGGTGGAAACGAGATGCATGCCATGCCTGCAGCACTCGGTATAGAGGTGTTTCACAATTTCACCTTGTTGCACGATGACATCATGGACAATGCTCCTTTGCGGAGAGGCAAGGCTACTGTTCATGAAAAATGGAATCCCAATATTGCCATCCTCTCCGGGGATGCCATGTTTGTAAAGGCTTGCCAACTCATGTCCGGAGTGCCTTCGGTCAGTATGCCTTCTGTGATGGAGATGTTTTTGAAAACGGCGATGGAGGTGTGCGAGGGTCAGCAGCTCGACATGGATTTTGAAAAGCGATCGGATGTATCCATTCCCGAATACCTGGAAATGATCCGGCTGAAAACAGCGGTACTGCTGGGCGGTAGTCTTGCCATCGGAGCTGATGTAGCGAAAGCATCGGTCGAAGCACAAAAACACTTGTATGACTTTGGAGTCAATCTCGGCTTGGCATTTCAGTTGCAAGACGATATCCTGGATGTATTCGGTGATGCCGCGAAGTTCGGCAAGCAGGAAGGAGGAGATATCATTGCCAATAAAAAGACGTATCTTCTTCTCACTGCCAAAGAACGGGCTACAGGAGCACTCAAGGATGAACTGTGGTCATGGCTGAATCATGATGGGGATGACCATGGTGCCAAAGTCAATGCTGTAAAACGCATCTACGGTGAACTCGAAGTACGGGAAGCCGCCTGTAATAAGATGGATGAACTTTACGGCCTTGCATTGGACCATCTCCACGCACTATCACTTTCCACTGAACAAATCGCTCCGCTTAAATCACTGGCGGATTATTTGATGGCCCGCGAGAATTGACAGTACAATTAAAGATTGTAGAACTGTTCTCCGTTACTGGAATCTTCACGAAAATGAAGGCCTTCCCAGGTTTTTCAAGTGCCGGATATGAGCCCGCACTGCTGAAATTACGGTAGGGTATTCGATGTAACGAACGTTGAACTCCTCACAGGTTTCACGCACCAGCTTGCTGATGGCCGGATAGTGAATGTGGGAAATTTTAGGAAAGAGATGATGTTCTACCTGAAAATTGAGTCCGCCCATGAACCAACTGACGATTTTATTCTTGGTTGCGAAATTGGCAGTGGTTTGCAGCTGATGCAGCGCCCACTCTTCCTCAATTTTCTGAGTGCTGGCATCGGGCTGCGGGAACTTGGTGTCCTCTACTACGTGTGCAAGTTGGAACACTACCGCAATTACCAATCCTGTCACGAACAGAATCACGCCATAACCAATAACCGTCGCCAACCAACCTTTGAAGTAAACAGGTAATCCGATGAACAATCCCAGATAACCGATTTTGGTTACCCAAAATCCTACGTGCTCGGAAAACTTCATTTTGCGGATGGGTGTAGGTCCTATACGGTGTGTGAAGTACTTATGGAAATCCATCCAGAAAATCCACATGAAATAAGTTGCTCCGTAAAGCAGCACCCAGTAAACATGCTGAAAACGATGAAACCAATAGAGCTTCTGTTGTTCGTTTACTCGCATGAAGGGCTGAATGTCAATGTCGTCATCAACCCCGTCGATATTCGTGAAAGAGTGATGTACATGATTGTGTTTGATTTTCCACATGAAGCTGGAGCCCCCCATCAGGTTAAGGGAATAGGACATCAGCGCATTGATACGTTTGTTGGTGGAGTACGATCCGTGTGCTCCATCGTGCATTACGTTGAACCCGATACTTGCAAATGTGAGTCCCATCATGCTACAAAGGCTCAGTGACAACCAGGTTGGTAGCTGAAGAAAGACCAGACAACTGTAGACAAGAATGGCTACACTCACCAAAATGATGGTTTTCGTATACAGTTGATAGTTGCCTGTAGGTTTGATTTGATGTTCCCTGAAATAGACGTCGATCTTCTCGCGCAATGAATCAAAAAAGGGACTGTTTTTGTTGTTGAAGGTGACTTTTGCCATAATGCTGGTGCAAAAATACGCAGTACAGGACTAAACGAAGGATGAATGCCTGCAAGTTTAATACAAAAATCTATAAATCAAACAATTAGATTACTGCTTTGATTTAGAAAACTGCTTTTAAAAGATAGAGTCGCTTCTTGGTATATGCCGGAAAAACAAGCGTGTTCTGCGCTACCTGTTTGCCGAAACGAGTCAGTAGTGATATATTATCGCTTTGTCGGATCATTTGACGATTTCCCATATGGCCTGCAGCATCAATCTCATGGAGGACCATTTCATTGCCTTTGCCTTTCTGCATATTGTAGAGAATCGAGAGGGATTGTTCGCCTATCATGGCTTTGATGGACGAAAAGACGCCCTCATCATCCATGGAACGTTGCTCCTTCTGTATAACCTGGCTCCAGTGGATGCTTGCGTCTGCATTGATGGACAAGACTACAACATTGTCATAATGATATTCAATCCTTCGGTTGAATGTTTGGGTGAAATAATCGTAAAAATTATACTCGCTGGTATAAGCGGCCTCTGTGATTAGCAAGACACCTCCGTCACTTCTTGGGACGATCTGCAATATGGGATAAGAAGCCAGATCCGATCCCGGACCTTTGTTCCTCTGGCCAATCAAATTGATTTGCGTGTCCTTTTGGAACTTTCCTATACTGCGTATGAAACCATCAGGGTTTGAAAGCGGAAGCTTTGCGAGTAAGAGGCTGGCACCGGTGAATGCTGTCTTGTCACTGATGAAGCCGGTGGCCACTACCGTGTTGCTGGGTGAATGAATTGCAATTGCAGCTTCGCTCATGGGTTGCTGGGGCTGATTCAGGGCAAATGTTCGTTTTTGCGCATTCTCAGAACCGAATAGATGGAGGGTGAAAAGCTCGGTCTTTAGTTTTTGGCCCGGTATTTCTTCCATGGTTCTGCTGAGCATCACCAATGAGGAGCTGTCGGAGAGCAAAAATTGTACGGCGGAAACTTCCTGTGCATCAAAAACGGCTGAGTGATTTTTTTGCAGCTGTGTGTTCATATTTTCGTCGAGCACATGGAGTTGAAGGTCGGCTTGGCCGGCATCGTAGACGGCCGTGCAAACACCCAGTAGGGTCCTGTCTGGAGAAATAAGCAGTTCCGGACTTCGGTAATCTTGGTTTTTTGTGTACTCCCACCGGCCTACCACGCGGGATGAGATGATGGCGGATGCATCCCTGTCCACCACTGATAGGAACAAAGTGAAATAGTTTTCTTTTGAAACCTCGCTGGACAAAATGACTACTTTACCCTGAAAAACGCCGATGCTTTCTATGTTGCCTTTGACGGGAAATCCATCTGCTTTTTTGCGCCACTTCGGCTGCAGATCCATGTCGAAATAACTGATTTCATATTTTCTCGCACGGAGACCCTGACGGCTTCTGTTGTTTTCTACAGATAAGTTACTCATCAAAAGATAGAATCCGTTCTCGTCCTGTCCGATCAGTTTGACATGTTCGAAGCCATTGTCATCAATCGGGTTGGCGGATAGCTGCAGTGATTGCGCGCACAAGCCGCTGTCGATCATTACAACGAAAACCTGAAGTAAGAGTATACGGATCATAGCCATGGCAGCAGTCATCGGTCGTTCAGGAAGGGATTGTTGCTTTTCTCGAATCCAATCCGTGTCGGTTCCCCGTGCCCGGGATGAACAATGGTGGTGTCCGGCAAACAAAATAGCTTCATCCTTATACTCTGCAAGAGTTGAGCATGATCACCTCCGGGTAAATCGGTGCGGCCGATACTGCGTTCAAAGAGAACATCGCCTCCAATGAGGTTGCCGCTTTCCTGGTGATAAAAGCAGATGGACCCTGGACTGTGACCCGGTGCATGAATCTGTAGGAGTTGGGTTTCTCCGAAGCGTACGATGCCTCCATCCCTCAGGGTTTCTTGACCCTCCGGTGAAGGATCCATCATCAGACCATATACCTGTCCATACGAAGCAGCTGATTTCAACAAGAGTTGTTCTGCAGGATGAATCTGTGGAACCAATCCGTAGGTGGAATGGATGAAACTATTTCCCAAAACATGATCGATATGGCAGTGTGTGTGCAACAATAAAACCGGGCGTAATTGCTCCGAATCCAGAAATGCCTTCAGCTCCTCCTTTTCTTCGGCAAAATAGCATCCGGGATCTATGATTACGCATTCCCCGCTGCCGTCGTAAAGTACATAGGTGTTTTCCTGAAAGGGATTATAGGTAAACCTTGCGATTTTCATATCGGTCACGAACTTTTTCGGGGCTTGTATCCGGAATTTGACAATATGGATTGTGCGTCCATGATTTTGAACAATTGCTCCAGCGTCATCCCTGGATGTGCCTGCATATATGATCGTACGATTTGCCAGCCGATGAATCCGCCCAATCTTGCAGGTGCATCCTTTGGAAATCCGCTGGTCGTATTTCCGTCGTGAATGTACTTCAGGTACACCTTCGGGTTTGTTTTGTATAACATCTCCTGTTCGATGAAAAACGACCAGATCTTGTCTTCGTTGTTGTTTGTCCAGTTCAGTTGCAGATCCGAATATCCCGTCAGGATGGTGTCCGGAATATCCGGAGCAATGACTTCACTCGCATAAAGTATCTTCCCCTGGAAAATCATCTGGGAAAGACAATTCTTTTCCACGCTGTCTGAAAAGAACTCGCTCTCTAGCCACCCTCTCAGCAGGTCGTTGACGATGTACGCCCTTTCCATTTTGCGTATCATGTATCCCGGCAATTGAAGGGTAGGATAGTATTTATAGTCTTGCCCAAAATAAAAGTGCAGGCCTATGCCAAGCATGCTATCCATGGCCATGACGTTGCTGCTGAAGGGCGAAAGATAGGTGATGACCGCTGGCACAGTGCTATTCGGGAAACCTTCACGGTAGCGTTGCCAGATAGGGCTGAGGTCTTTTTTCAGCCATTGAATGTCTGCAAATTGCTTTTGGCTTTCTGCGTAAACTTCTTTGATGTACTTGTCTTGTACATACTGGTTGAGGTTGTAAGCGATAAGCTCATCGGAAGGCTTGCCCTTGCCAGGGGGGATGATCATGGCAAGTTGTACACACCAGAATTCGAAGAAGTCGCCGTATTTTTTGGCAAGGTAACGTATCCTGCTGGTATCAATGGGAATTTTACTTTCGAACAAGTCCTGTTCAAATCGCTCGATTTGAATCATTGCTGTGCTCTCGGCAAGCGGTATCGGTAGTGGCTTACGTTCGTCTTTCTGGGTTTGTCCACAGCCGGTGGTCAAAAAGATACAGAGGAGTCCGATCAGCCCGTGATAGATTGTTCGTATCATTGCGGTTGTAAAACTACCAAAGATGCGCAAACTTGTATTGTTCGTAGTGTTGTTTCTGATTGTCCGTGGAGCGGCGATTGCTCAGGATCAGAAATTTCATTTCGGTTTGAAAATCATTCCCAGTATGTCATGGATCAAACCCGATAACAAGGGTCTTTCGAGGGAAGGCTACAGGCTTGGGTTCGGTTATGGAGTGCAAACTGAGTTCAGGTTGCAGGAAAATTACGCGATTTGCTCTGGTGTTCAGGTGGTCTATCGCAACGGGGATATCTCGTTTGCGGGGAATCAGGCTTCCGGTGCGCAGGTAGAGGATGTAACAGTCAACTACAATCTTCAGTACCTGGAAATACCGGTTTGCCTGAAAATGATGACCCGTAAATTTGACCGCATCAGGTATTTCGGTCAATTCGGATTTTCTCCGGGATTGAATTTGAAAGCCAAGAGGGATACGCCGGTGGAAGAAAATGAAGATTTTAAGAGCGATGTTTTTCCCATTAATATGAACATGATTGTTGGTGCCGGTATTGAGTATGAGATCAGCGGCTCAACGGTGGCTTTCGGAGGCTTGGAATTCAGCAACGGCTTCATAGATATTTTTAAAGGCGGAGACCAGAAAGGCATAACCAACTATTTAGGCCTTTCCGCCGGCATCTTGTTCTGATCCGCAGGGGTACATTGTACAGCTTCAGGGCAGTATACTTGAAGCCAAAGATGGATTCGTTACTTTTGCGCGGATGAGAATCGCACTGGCGCAGCTGAATTTTCGTATTGGGGATTTTGAATCCAACACGGAGCAAATCCTTGCTGAAATACGTCACTGTGAGCAAGATGGTGTAGACTTGCTTGTATTTTCCGAGCTGGCGCTTTGCGGATACCCGCCGCTTGATTTCCTCGATTACGGACACTTCATCACCAGGGTGTACGATTGCATGGGGCAAATCGCTGAAGCGTGTGGTGCCATTACCGTTATTGTTGGAGCTCCTTCCCGTAATCCGGACCTGAACGGCAAAAACCTCTTCAATTCTGCCTGGGTACTCCACAAGGGCAAGGTGCAGCAGATAGTTCACAAAACGCTGCTGCCCACGTATGATGTGTTCGACGAATACCGCTGGTTTGAACCCAACCGTTCATTCAGCTGCGTGGAGGTCAAGGGAATCAAGGTCGCGCTAACGATCTGTGAGGATCTATGGAATATGGACGATGATCCTCTGTACACTTTCTGGCCCATGAAGGAACTGATCCGGGAGCAGCCTGCACTCATGGTCAATATCGCCGCATCTCCTTTCAATTATCGCCACGCGGAGGCCCGCAAAAATATCCTGCGCAAGAATGTACTGGAGTATCGGCTGCCCCTGGTATACGTGAACCAAGTCGGTGCACAAACCGATTTGTTGTTCGATGGAGGATCCATGGTGATGGATGCCTCCGGAACAATCCTGCATGAATTGCCCTACTTCAGGGAAGCTACAACCCTGGTGGAACTGGATCTTGAAGCTGGTAAGGAATTTTCTGAAGCACTCCCTTCCTCCGACAATCAGATGCAAGAAGCGGAGAAAATCCGTCAGGCCCTTGTGATGGGTATCAGCGATTATTTCAGAAAGATGGGCTTCGCAAAAGCTGTATTAGGTTTGTCGGGGGGGATAGATTCGGCACTCGTGTTGGCACTGGCGGCCGAAGCGCTCGGACCTGAAAATGTTAGGGCGGTTTTGATGCCTTCCGGATTTTCAAGTGAGCATTCGGTAAGCGATTCGCTGGAGATGGTCAAGCGCCTGGGCTGCGAGTATGAAATCATACCGATTGAGCCGATGTTTCAGTCGGTACTGCAAGCGGTGGAAAAAGATTTCGCCGGATTGCCATTTGGTTTGGCCGAAGAAAACATCCAGGCCAGGGTTCGCGGTCTGACACTGATGGCCATCAGCAATAAATTAGGATATATCTTACTCAACACCTCCAATAAGAGTGAGCTGGCCGTCGGATACGGTACCCTCTACGGAGATATGTGCGGTGGTTTGTCGGTGATCGGGGATTGTTATAAAACGATGGTGTATGAACTGGCACGTCACATCAATGAACGGAATCAGTCCATACCCGAAAATATTCTTTCCAAGCCACCTTCTGCCGAACTGAGACCCGGACAAAAAGACAGCGACTCCTTGCCCGATTATGCCGTGCTCGATGCTGTGCTTTTCCGTTACATCGAAGAACAAAAGGGGGCGGATGCAATCGTAGCAGAAGGGTTTGAAGAGCAACTGGTAAGTCGCATCGTGAAATTGGTGAATGGTAGCGAATGGAAACGCCACCAGTTCGCTCCTATTCTGCGCATTTCTCCGAAAGCATTCGGCCGGGGACGGAGGATGCCACTGGTGGCACGATACCAGGCTTAGTTCCAGGAATTGATCGTGTGGTAGCATATAAAAAAACCGCCTTGCTGGGCGGTTCTTTTCATTTTAGACTGTCGGGTTATCCGATCACCCATGTTTCCCTTCCACGCAGCAGTGCATCCAGGTCCGGAGCCTTCTTGGCCTTGGCTTGGTCTACCTGAGCGTTGAGACCTGTCTCGTAGCAGGTGCGATCTTCCGTATAGAATACGCCGAAGGGGCGTGGGAAATGAACTTGGCTATCAACCGGACGCTCAAAGAAGCGAGACAAAATGCCGGCCTTTACGCGGTCGCGCTCATCGTGCACCCAAAGGTCGTTGATGCTGTTCTGGTCGGCAGCGATGTCCACAATGACAGGCTTGAAGCCGTCCAGTTTGATACCCTTGTCACCATTCTGACCGTAAACGAGCGGCTTGCCGTGTTCAATCATAATGGTCTCTTCCTTCTTGGTGGATTTCTCTGTGAAGATTTCAAATGCGCCGTCATTAAATACATTGCAGTTCTGATAAATCTCCACGAAAGAGGTACCCTTGTGTGCATTGGAGCGACGAAGAATTTCTTTCAGGTGAACAGGGTCCCTATCCATGGAACGAGCTACAAAGGTGCCGTCAGCTCCAAGAGCCAGTGCGATGGGATTGAAGGGGTGGTCTACCGAACCCATGGGAGTGGACTTCGTGATTTTTCCTTCTTCGGAAGTCGGAGAGTATTGTCCCTTCGTCAATCCGTAGATTTCGTTGTTGAACAACAGCAGATTGATGTCGAAGTTGCGACGCAACAAGTGAATGAAATGATTGCCTCCAATGGAAAGTGAGTCTCCGTCACCGCTAACCATCCATACACTGAGTTCAGGCCGCACACTTTTCAGTCCGCTGGCAATGGCAGCCGCACGACCGTGTATACTGTGCATGCCGAAGGTTTCCATGTAATAGGGGAAGCGGGATGAGCATCCGATACCTGAAATGAAGACAATGTCTTCGCGGGGTATGCCCAGTTCGGGAATGACGGTTTGAACCTGTTTGAGAATGGAGTAATCACCACAACCCGGACACCAGCGTACTTCCTGGTCGGTGACGAGTTCTTTACTGGTGTATTTGGGAGCTTCTGCAGCGTTGGTTACAGTTGACATAACAGAGTCAATAGGATGAAATATGAGGATTGGATATTATTTACAGATCTCTTCGATTTTTTCCAGAATCTCTGAAGTGGAGAAGGGCATTCCTTTGATTTTGTTAAGACCAATGGAAGGCACCATGAATTTGTCTCTGAGAATGGAGTTCAGCTGACCGGTGTTCATCTCCGGCACCAACACTTTTTCAAAACCATAGATGATTTCTCCCAGATTCGTGGGGAAAGGATTGATGTGGCGGATATGCGCATGGCTCACATCGAGACCTTTCGCACGTGCTTCTTTCACGGCTGCTTTGATAGCGCCATAGGTGGATCCCCAGCCAATGACAAGCAGCTTCCCTTTCTCACTGCCATTGTCGATAGTCTGAGCAGGCACGTGTTCGGCCACCTTCGCCACTTTTGCAGCACGCATGTGTACCATGAACTCGTGGTTCTCCGGATCGTAGCTGATATTGCCCGTTTCGTGCTGTTTTTCGAGTCCGCCAATACGGTGCTCCAGTCCCTTCGTGCCAGGTATGGCCCAGGGGCGTGAAAGTTTCTCGTCGCGCTTGTAGGGAAGGAATTTGTCTCCGTTCTTTTCGGTGACGAAACTGGCTTTGAAGTCTTTCAGGTCGGAAGATTGTGGGAATCTCCAGGGCTCTGAACCATTGGCGATGTATCCGTCGGTCAGCAGCATTACCGGAGTCATGAATTCAATGGCAATTCTGCAGGCTTCAAATGCAGCCTCGAAGCAGTCCGCAGGAGATTTGGCGGCAATCACCGGCATTGGTGCTTCTCCGTTACGACCATACATGGCCTGGAAGAGGTCACTTTGTTCGGTCTTGGTGGGTAAACCGGTAGACGGGCCACCACGCTGTACGTTGATGATGACCATGGGTAACTCGAGCATGATGCCCAAACCCATGGCTTCTCCTTTGAGGGCGATACCAGGACCGGATGAGGTAGTGATGGCAAGTTTGCCTCCGAAAGCCGCCCCGATGACTGCACAAATCGCAGCGATTTCGTCTTCTGCCTGATAGGTTCTTACGCCGAAATGCTTGTATTTGGACAATTCATGCAGGATGTCGGAGGCCGGTGTGATAGGATAGGAGCCAAGGAAAAGGTCTAACCCGCATTTCTGAGAAGCCGCGATAAGTCCCAGTGAAGTGGCCTGGTTGCCCATGATGTTCCGGTAGGTTCCGGGAGGCGTCGGTGCTGGATTAACCGTATAGCGGGTAGCAAGCGTTTCGCTGGTATCGCTAAAGTTGTAGCCGGAACGCAGGACTTTGAGATTCGCCTCAAGGATGTCCGGCTTCTTGCTGAATTTTTCCTTCAAAAAGTTTTCCGTGTGGACCATGTCCCTGTTATACATCCAATAGAGGAACCCTAGCACAAACATGTTTTTGGCACGGTCTATTTCTTTTATGCCAAGACCGGATTCGGTTAGAGCTGCCCGGGTCATTTTGGTGACATCCATGGTGACCAGACGGTACCCTTCGAGCGATCCATCCTGCAGCGGGTTAACGCCGTCAGGGTAATTGGCAAGACGAAGGTTTTTGGGGTCGAAACCGTCGGTATTGGCAATGATGGTGCCGGCTTTGCGGAGATGACGCAGGTTGGCTTTCAGCGCCGCTGCATTCATCGCTACAAGCACATCGCAGGCATCCCCCGGGGTGAAAATATTCACGGATCCGAAGTGTAACTGATAACCTGAAACGCCTGGAATCGTTCCCTGCGGGGCACGTATTTCGGCAGGAAAATCAGGGAAAGTACTGAGATCATTGCCCAGCAATGCTGCCGTATTGGTAAATTGTGTACCGGTAAGTTGCATACCGTCGCCGGAATCACCGGCAAATTTGATGATCACTCTTTCAAGGACCTCTTGTTTTAATTCAGCCATAATCGATAAAGGTATTCGCTTTCGAAGGCGCAAAATTACGTATTCTCTATGTAAAACGTATATTTTTTCTTCATCGGGCAAGCAGATGCTCAAGTTTTAATAAGCTTACAATTCAATGACTTAATTCGACAATCTCGAAAGATGCACTTTACACAATAAAAAACTCCCGGACTTACGGGTCCGGGAGTACAAATCGAAAGTGTTGGCTGATTAAACGCCCCTTGCGAGGTGCGTTTCACCGACCTTACGGGGCCGGAATTTTACTGAAAGAGACCTTACGGGGTCTGAAATCTTACCTTACGGGGTAAGTGGGGATTACATGGACCTTACGGGGCCGGATGCTTGTTGAAGGAGACCTTACGGGGTCTGCTGGAATTACATGGGCCTTACGGGGCCGGATGCTTGTTGAAGAAGACCTTACGGGGTCTGCTGGAATTACATGGGCCTTACGGGGCCGGATGCTTGTTGAACGTGACCTTACGGGGCCAGGTTACAGTTTTCTCCAAATTAAACCGGTCGGTCCATAAATGCACTGAGTTCGCGGACACTGCTGTCAAACTGGAATTCATTGAACACCCTGTAGTATTGGTTGTTGTCAAGTGTGAACACGAAGGCGAATTTTGCCAAATCCAGTTTGCTGCTTTCGAAACGCATCAAACGCATTATTTCAATTACCTGATGCGTCATGATTGCTCCTTTTTGTCGAATGGCTTGCCGGGCAATTGTTAGCTTGGTGCTTTCGAAATGCTGATTTTCAAGTGTGGCAAGCAGTGCGTTGAATTCAGTCTCCTCAAACCCCTGATAAGAGGGGGTTCCGCAATGCGCAGGTCCAACAGGGTATGCAACGCAAGCCGGAGGTGCCACCATGGGTGTCAGAAGTGGAGTCATCTGGGCAATTTTGAAGAACCCGTTTCGGGTGATAGTGGCCTTTATTTCCATACTGGATGGAATATCGATGAATCCACTGTACAACATAACGCGACCCTGATGCACTCCGAAAGAGTGGTGGCGGAAGCCCCAGACCTGCAGATAATGGCGGCCGGGGTAGATGCCACGGAACCAAACGGTATTTCCGCGCTCTGTGTATTGTTCGTGATTCAAGCTGACCAGCACCGTACGGTTGTCATAGCAGCGGATCCGCAAATCACTCGTTCTGTCGTCGGCCATGCTGTTCAGAAAGAAAGCAAGGCTTAACAATCCGGTAGAAATCATCTTTTTCATAATCGTACCCTCCTTTGATTTTTGTTAGGAATGCAGGCGGAATCCCAAGTCCTGTGCCAAACGGGCCCACAAAAAAGAAAATCCCCGAAAAGGGGGATAGGGTTGGTGGCCAGGCTATCCTGTACGGACACCTCGACCTTGCGAAACTAATCGCCGTATGAGGAAACTTCAGGAAGATTTTTTTCGTCGATAGAAAGAGTCCATGATTTGGCTCAGCAGGATAAGCGCAAAGCTTACACACACAATGGCTATGGATAAACTGGTCATGGTCAACAGGTTTGTATCTGTTGCAAAACTCAGCCCTAAATGTGAAGTGAACGTTAACGGAAGCAGTAAAGTTTGAACAAAAAACTGTTAAGATGTACCGGGCTTATTTTACCTTCCTGGTCAAATCCCCCATGGTCTTTTTCTTTTTGAGCTCGTACTTGCGGCGCTTTTCCCGCTCTCTCGCCAGGAAAATTTCCCGCGTCTTGTCCAGATACCTCCAATAGTCGTCTCCGTAATGAACAAAAACCTCTTCCCCTGGCCGGATGGTTCGTGTAGCTACGATGTAAACACGTTTTTCTCCTCCTTTGGTCTTGATTTCGTATTGGGCGTTATTCCTGAGACCGGGCACCCTGCCGATTCCACGGGCATCGTTGGCGTATCTGCCGACAGCCCAGGGAGTAAAATACGCATCCACACAGCGCTTTTTCGTAAAGAAAAAAACATAGCCTTCAAATCCCTGCTGAGCTCTACGCTCGCATTCTGGCCAGTCTACAAGTTCTCCCTCGTATTCACAAATGATATCACCTCGCTTGAATTCAGCTAAAACAAAGAGTCCGTTGCCGGCCTTCGGAAGTTGACTTTTCTTCACTTTTACCACTTTCAACCAATCGGTTCCAATGGTTTTTGCAAATGATTGCTTTTTCATGAGCGGGCAAAGATACACGCTCCTTCAAATAAAAGGCCTTCCTTGTCGGAGAAGGTGCTTGCCGGGTGGCATAGAGCCCCAACTTCAGTTTTAATTGCTTTTCCTGGCCTTGATTTCAAGATATTGCTGCCAGAAGACGCAGATAATGCCAAGTGCGATGATGATGATAGAGATGATTTTCATGAGCGTTGTGTGTTTGTTACAGGACAAAGGTCTTCCCCTTCCGACCCTTCAGGGCCTTATTTTTGGTAAAAAGTGCAGGTTAAGGGGTGAAAGGGCGTATGTTGGTGACAATGGTCTTGCCCTCATGTGGAAGGTTCGGGGGCAATAGGATTGTCACTATGGTCCTATGCTGGCACTTCGGCGTCTATCATGCCGGCCAGTAAACGTTCTGCTTCATGTATAGCGTCAACTTTTAGAAAAGTGATGCTGAGCTTTCCTTTTTCTTCCTTCATCTTGCAGGCGCCGGAATGCCGCTGTACAAACCGAAGAATGCTGCTGAACAGAGCACTTTGGAAATAGGACGATTCCTGATTGGAAATGAAATAGGCTTTGAGTGTTCTGTTTTTCAGAACGATTTTTTCGAATCCCAGGCGTTTTGCTTTCCAGCGGAGACGTATTGTATTCATCAGCTCTGTTACCTGGTGCGGCATCGGACCAAAACGATCCCTCAGATGTTCACCGAAAGCGACCAGTTTTTCTTCTGTAGAAATCTCGTCGAGTTCCTTATAGAGGCTTAGCCTTTCCGCAATATTGGTGATGTAGGTGTCCGGTATACGCATTTCCATGTCGGTGTCGATCTGGCAATCTCTCACATAGGAAACATCTTTCTCCTCCGGAAACAGATCACTGAATTCACTCTCCTTCAGTTCGTGGATGGCTTCGTCGAGGATCTTGTGATACATTTCAAAGCCTATCTCCGAAATGAAACCGCTTTGCTCTCCGCCCAACAGATTGCCTGCGCCACGGATATCTAAGTCGCGCATAGCCACATGGAAGCCACTACCCAACTCGGCGTGTTCCTCAATAGCCTTGAGTCTTTGCCTGGCTTCAGGAGTGATTACGCTTAGCGGTGGTGCCAAAAGATAACAGAAGGCTTTTTTGTTGGATCGTCCTACCCGCCCCCGCATCTGATGGAGATCGCTTAGCCCGAAATAATGCGCATTATTGATGATCATCGTATTCGCATTGCTGATGTCCAGGCCGGATTCGATTATCGTAGTAGCAATGAGTACGTCTGCATCTCCCTCAATGAATTTGACAAGTACTTCTTCCAGCTTGTCACCGTCCATCTGGCCATGTCCAACAAGGATGCTTACCTCCGGACAGAGCCTCTGAATCATGCCAGCCACTTCGTGTATGTCCTGCACTCTGTTGTGAATGAAAAACACCTGGCCTCCCCGCGAAACTTCATAGTCTATTGCCTCTTTGATCAACTTTTCATTGAATACGTGTACTTCTGTGGTAACGGGATATCTGTTGGGCGGAGGGGTGTTTATTACGCTAAGGTCACGAGCACCCATCAGGGAAAATTGCAGGGTGCGGGGTATAGGAGTCGCTGTAAGGGTCAAGGTGTCAACGTTCACCCGCATCGATTTGAGTTTTTCCTTCGAGGCCACTCCGAATTTTTGTTCCTCGTCAATAATCATCAAGCCGAGATCCCTGAACTGAATGTCTTTGCTTAGTATGCGGTGGGTGCCGATGATGATGTCGATTTTGCCTTCTGCCAGTTTTTTTAGTGTGGCTGATTGCTGAGCAGTGCTTTTGAATCTGTTGAGGTAATCCACCGTACAGGGAAACTCTTTCAGGCGCTCCGAGAAAGTCCGGAAATGTTGCAGGGCGAGTATAGTGGTGGGGACTAGAATGGCTACTTGTTTGCCATCGCATACGGCCTTGAATGCCGCACGGATGGCAATTTCGGTTTTTCCGAATCCCACATCTCCACATATCAGCCTGTCCATAGGATAATCTTTCTCCATGTCCTTTTTCACATCGCGGGTGGATTTCAGCTGGTCCGGAGTGTCTTCGTACATGAAGGAGGCTTCCAATTCTGTTTGCAGGTAAGTATCTTTACTGAAGGCAACCCCCTTTTGCGCTCGCCTTTTAGCGTAAAGTGCAATGAGGTCTTTGGCGATGTCTTTGACCTTCTTTTTTGTTTTTTGTTTGAGCGTAGCCCAAGCAGAGCTGCCCAGTTTATTCAGACTCGGAGCGGCCCCGTCTTTACTGGTATACCTGGCAATCCGGTGAAGGGAGTGTATGCTGATATACAAGATGTCGTTGTCTTTGTAAACAAGACGGATCGCTTCCTGCGGCTTACCGTTCACATCCAGTGTCTCAAGACCTGCAAAACGGCCGATGCCATGGTCGATATGCGTGATGAAATCACCCGGCTTCAGACTATAGAGCTCTTTTAAAGTGATGGCTTCGCTCTTGCTGTAGTTTTTCTTGAGCCGGAAACGGTGGTAGCGGTCGAAGATCTGATGGTCGGTGTAGCAGGTGATTTTCAAATCCTCATCTGAAAAGCCCTGATGCAATGCGGTTAGTATACTGTGGAACTGAAGCGTTTTTCCTTTGAAAGCAGCTGGCCGCGGTATGTCTTCAAAGATGGAATAAATCCGCTCTGTTTGCTTGGCGGATTCCGAGAACAAGAGGTTGGTAAAACCCGCTTGCTGGTTTTTATATAGGTCTTCCAGGAGGAGGTTGAAGTTCTTGTTGAAGTGCGGCTGTGGCCTTGTATGGAAAGTATAGGAATGATGGCTTTCGAAATAGTGCTTGGTGCCGAATTCTATCCGGTTGAATGCAGAGAGCTTGTCTTTGACTGCTGCTGTATCGTCAAACAGGTCTTCCACTTTGCGCACAGTTTGTTCATCGTCGATTGCGACAGTGTTTCCATAAAGCTCCGTCAGCTTTGTCAACGAAGTTTCTATTGTTTGAAAGATCACCGGTGCGTCTTTGAGATAAACAGTGGCGGACGTAGGTAAGAAATCGAAAAATGATTCATGCTCCTCTTTGACCATGCCACTTTGTATATTCGGGATTATGGTGACAAATGCGAGGTTTTTTTCGCTGAGTTGCGTGGAGGGGTCAAAACTGCGGATGGATTCCACCCGGTCTTCATACAATTCGATCCGGTAGGGGAGATCATTGGCAAAGGAATAGATATCGACGATTCCACCTCGGATAGAGAATTGTCCGGGTTCGTAAACAAAATCACTTCGCACGAAGGAGTTCTCAGACAGGAACTCAAACAGAAAATCCAGTCCTAATTTTTCCCCCATACGGATTTCCATCGTATTTCTTTCAAGTGTCTTCTTGGTCACGACCCGTTCATGGGCGGCTTCAGGATAGGTGACGACAATGAACTGTGTGGGGTTTTTATTGATCCGCGTCAGCACTTCTGCTCTCTGAAGCACATGGCTGCTATCGGGTTGCTCCAGCTGGTAAGGTTTTTTATACGATGAGGGATACAGCAGGGCCCTCTCAGTGCCCAGTATGTTCTCCAGGTCGTTTTGAAAATAGGCTGCTTCCTCCCGGTCCGGTAAAATGAAAAGCGCGGGTTGAGGCATGCCTTCCAGGAAAGCAGAAATATACAAAGCATGGGAGGATCCGCTGAATCCGTTCAGGTGAATTACCGACTTCTTACAGCTCGGTAAAAGGGCCGTCAACTGCTCAAGCGCATTTTGTTGACGTGCTTTGGACAATACTTCTGCTAACTCCACAGCCTTTCCGGATAATAAACTGAATTGATAACTGCTAACGGACTAGTCGAATGCCGGACAATTCGCTTTTTTCTTTTTCTTTCTACTACTACTGCCATTGTTGCGGCCTTTGACTTGACCTTCTCTGTTGCCATCGTCCTGGCCCGCTCCCGGTGTCCACATGAGCGAAATTCCGGCAAATACATAAGTATCGTTATCCTTAGGGTCGCCTCTGCCAAACCCTTCTCTGGGATAACCGCTTGCGATGTTGTTGGCCATGGCAACTGCCAGCGCTCCATTCGGTGTAGAGGATAGTTTCAGTGAGTCCGCATAATCGGAACTCAGATCGTCAAAATAGTCAGTGAAGGAAAAGTGATTGATCACCTCTATCCTAGCCGAGAAAGCATTCGATAGCCTGAATTCTATTCCCAGTCCTGCAGGAATCGAAAAGTCATACAAGGTATACGGTTCAGGATTCCCATCACCTTCGATGTATTGTCCCTCGGTCCCCAAAGGCTGTAATTCCACCTCTTCTCCGTTCAGAATAGCTACGGGGTTATAATGGAAATAAGCAAAGCCGCCGATGAGATAAGGAGTCACTTTTCTCGGACGGCCATTTCTGTAACCAAGTAGGCGATACTCCAGGTGAAGCGACGTTTGCCAGATATCATTGCGGAAATGCAAATCACGTTTTTTATTGAAATCCTGTATCGCCAATGAGTCAGCTCCTACGACCTTGCCTGCAGCGTACCTGCCACTGATGTGAAAGCGTGGAGAAACCCTGTATAAGAGGCCCGCATTCCAATAATAGCCTAAGAGGTTCTCGTGTGTGATCAATCGGTCATTCATGTCCCCGTAATACCATGTGGTGCCTCCTCCTGCAAATAATCCCCAGCGGGATTGGCTCTGGCTTTGCTGCCCTATGGTTAATAGAATGAGAAAAAAAAGAAGTGTACGGTTCATGAATGATTAGTGATTTATTCCTTTTAACAGGCTTCTTCCTGTCATTTGCTCCGGAACGGGTATGTCCATGAGTGCCAGGATAGTTGGCGCTATATCCGCCAGTCTGCCGTCGTTCAGCTTCCACTTGCCTTCTGATGTCACTAAGATACAAGGAACAGGATGGGTAGTATGTGCAGTATTGGGACTGCCGTCCGGATTGATCATTGTATCGGCATTGCCGTGGTCTGCGATGATCAGAAAGGTATAACCATTCGCCGTACCTGCATCTACGATTTCTTTCAGGCAGGTGTCCACCGTTTCGACAGCTTTTACTGCAGCGGAAAAGACACCGGTATGTCCTACCATATCCGCATTGGCGAAATTGAGGCATACGAAATCCGTTTCTGCCTTTAACAGCTCCGGCACGATGGTGTTTTTCAATTCAACAGCACTCATTTCAGGCTTCAGATCATAGGTGGCTACTTTAGGTGAAGGGATAAGCAGACGCTTCTCGCCGTTGAATTCCTGCTCTCTGCCGCCGCTGAAGAAAAAGGTGACATGCGGATATTTTTCTGTTTCTGCAATGCGGATTTGAGTCTTTCCCCTCTTCTCGATTACCTCCCCGAGTGTCATGCCTAAATTGTCTTTTTCGTAGATGACCTGTACGTTTTTAAACCTGTCATCGTACCGTGTCATTGTCACATAATAGAGGGGTAAGTGCACCATGCCCAGATCAGGCATGTCTTCCTGTGTTAGTACCTGCGTGATTTCCCTACAGCGGTCTGTTCTGAAATTGAAACAGATAACTACATCGTCCGACTCTATCAGTCCTTCTTCGTCACAAATAACAGGTAGGATGAATTCGTCGGTTATTCCACTTTTATACGAGGATTTTATTCCGGACCGCCAATCGCATTTTTGGCCTTGGCCATGGACAAGGGCGTCGTATGCGATTTTGACACGTTCCCAGCGTTTGTCCCTGTCCATGGCATAATACCTTCCCGTTACGGTGGCTATTTTACCAACAGTATGTTGCAAATGCCGGTCTAGGTCTTCCAAATAGGCTTCGCCACCGTTGGGGTCGGTGTCCCGCCCGTCAGTGAATGCGTGCACATATACTTGATTGTTGATGCCGGCTCCCTTTGCAAGAGTACAAAGGTGTTTCAAATGTTCTATGTGGGAATGCACTCCGCCGTCTGAAACCAGTCCGATGAAATGCAATTTACAATTTCGATGCTTGACAGTATCAAAGGCCTGCCGAAGTACCGGTTCGGAAATAAGGGTGTTTTCCCTGACTGCTTTGTTGATGTTGGCCAACTCTTGCCATACGATACGACCAGCACCGATATTCAAATGGCCGACTTCTGAATTGCCCATTTGTCCCGATGGTAGCCCGACATCTTCTCCGGAGGTGATCAGTGTGGAATGCGGGAACGTATCCCAGGCATACCGCATAAATGGTGTGCTGGCAGCAGTGATGGCATTGCCCGGAGAAGGCGGAGCTAAACCCCAGCCGTCCAGAATTACCAATACGACTTTCCTCATCAACAATTCTCTTTAACAGCAAAGGTAGAACTTACTTGTTCAATTTGGTCGTTGGTTTTTCCAATTTGATCCGTATTTCAAAAATACTTCCCTGTGGTCTGTTCTCAGTAACCTGGACGGTTCCCCGGTGAAGTGCAACAACTTGCTGTACGATGAATAGTCCCAATCCTGTACCCTTTGTCCTTCGGGTGTCTTCGTTCCCCAGGCGATAGAATTTTTCAAAGATTTTTGATTTTTCTTTTTCGGGAATGCCGGGACCTTCGTCCTGCACCTCGATGAGGGCTTCAGCCCCCGATCTTTTAAGTCTCAGGGTGATGCCTGTGTTTTCGGGAGAATACTTCTCCGCATTTTCCAATAGATTGTAAACAAGTGAGCTCAGTGCGAGCTGGTCTCCATGAATATGGATGTTCGGGGTTATTTCAGACACGAAGGAGTGCTGATGGTCCTGTTTTTCCACATACTCTCTGAATAGTTTTTCGAGCAATTGGGAAAGGTCGATTGATTCGAAATAGAGCTGGAAATTACCACTCTCCAGCCGTGTGGCGAAGAGGGCGTTTTCTACAAGCAGGTGTATGCGTTCTGTTTCAATGAGTGATCTTTTGAGCAGGTTGTTTTGTTGTTCTTTTTCGAGCTCTCTTCTTTGCAATGTTTGTAGATTCAATTTGACAGCGGCAAGGGGGGATTTGAACTCATGGGTGATGGATAGCAAAAAGTTCTTCTGTTGCCTCGACAAGGCAACTTCTTTTTTAAAGGCCACTCTGAGTTTGTAAATCCCGAAAACCAATAATCCTAAAAAGACGGTTCCCTCTCCTAAAACCATCCATACGCGTTTTTTCAATTCACTTGAATAGTCGATACCTGAAGGGGACGAAGACCTGTTTTGGGATAATAGTTGGCTGAGGCCAGCCTTTGATTCAACCAGTTCTTGATTCAAATCAATAAGCAAATAAGCCCACCACGAGAATTGCAGCAGTATATATGCTACGAGTATGTAGAAAATCATTAATGGACGAGCCATACCTCTTTTACAGGCAAAGGTAAGGTGATTTTCTCAGTCGTCCAGTTCTGTTGAAAGTTGTTGGCCATTCACCACCCGAACGGGAATCCACTTGCCCTGGTAGTCTTGCTGCTCAATGGTGTAGTGATCTACTCCTGCGTCCCATTGTTCGTATTTGTTCCAACGCAGGTACGTGCGGTAATCTTCCCTGCTGCCTTGCAGAAGAATGTTCTTGCCGATGTTCCCTGCCGGTCCTGACAACATGCAGTCATTGACCGCCTTGATACGGTAAGTATATGTGGCCGTATGCACATCTGCTTGCTCGTCGAGATAGCTCAGTACGGCTGTTGGTACAGTATCCAGTGTCGTAAAGTTGAAGCCGTCCTGGCTTCGTTCAATGACATAGGCTAAGATTCTTTCCGGCAAAGTTGTCGGTGTCTGCCATTCGGTAAGAGTGTGTTTGTCGTCGACGACCGTTGTTCTTATCAACGGCGAGATCTGCTGTGCGAAAATATTATCAGGCCACACCGCAGCTGTATCGCTGTAGGCATTGAAAACCGTGCCGCATAACCCCACGGCTTCAATCCTGTATTCGTACTCAAAAGGACAGGTGATGCTGTTGTCCTGATAGGTGGTGGTAGCGGAATCGGTCTCTGCGATTTTTACGGCACTTCCCCATGGGCGCTCGGTTCTGTAAATGCTGTATTTAACGGGCTGGCACCCCCCATAGGGAGTCCACTCAACATTTATTTGCAAGCCGTTGGCACTGGCAGATACATTCATCGTCGTGTGTTCTTTCAGCAACGTAAGCGGCAATGCATAACCGCATCGGTCCATAGTTTGCAATTTGTAAGTATATACATTGTTCAATGTAGATACCGTAGTGTCGCTGTGTACACTGATGGGCAGGTTGCTGGCATTTGCAGGGAGCGAGTCTGTATGAATCAGTACCCATGGCCCTGAATGATTGACTTGCCGATATATCCGATAACTGGATAGATCGGTTTCTGTACTATTGAACCATGTTAGTTGCACAGCATGGTCACCAATAACACTCGCAGCTGCAACGTCATCGGCGGCCGGCGGGATGGTGTCGCCTACTTCCAGGAAATCATTTTGAGTCAAGGTGTCTGAACAGCCATTGCTGTTGGTGGTGATTAAGGTGACGTCAAAGATTCCCGGTACGGAACACTGTACCGTTGCCTGTGCCAGATTTGATGTGAGAAAACCAAAGTCCCAGGTATAGGATGGGGATAAGGTATCGATAGAGGTGCTTTGGAAATTGCTTTGTTCACCGAAGCAGGCAAATGTATGGTTGGTTGTAAAGGATGCTTGAGGTGATAAGAGTACTTCCAGCGGTGATAGCATGGCAGAATCCATGCAGCCGAAGGTGTTACTGGCAATCACCCATGGTTGTAGCGTTCCAGCAGCAGTATAGGTGTAGGAGGGATTGTGGTTGCTTGAGCTGTCTCCGTTTCCAAAGTGCCATACATGGCTATTGGCACCCATGCTAGCGGGTGTGAATTGAACGTACAACGGGTTACAGCCGGATTGTACATCGGTAAAGCCCGAGGCTATTGGTGTCGGATGTACGGTCAGCGGCAAGCTGACAGAATCTCGGCAACCATTGGCGTTAATCACTGCGAGCGATGCAATGTACGTTCCCTGTGTCGTGTAATAAGCTTGGGCGGTTGGACCTGTCGTGCTACTTCCCTGGCCATCGTACCAGATGTAAGAAGGACTCTGTAGCTGCGTTGAACCGGATGTCAATGGAAAGGAGGATGGTTCACAGCCTACTGAATCTGTAGCAGTGATGTTTGCCACAGGGCTTTGCAGGACTTGAATGGTATTGCCCAGTGAAAACGTGTCCAGACAGCCAAATGAAGTAGTAGCTATTAACGAGACCTGGTAATTGCCGGCTTGGTAATATGTATGGGAAGGAGAAGATTGCGTACTTGTATCTCCATCACCAAAATACCAGAGGTAGGCTGAGGCTCCTAATGATAAATTGATAAAGGATGTTTGAAAATCAGAACAGCCGATGGTATCCGTAACGGAGGCGCTTGCCATGGGCAGAGGATGTATGCGGATGGCTGTAGGATAAGTGTAGGAGGATGTACACCCGATGGAGTCTCTGGTTATCAGGGTAACGGTATATAGACCCGTGTCGGCATAAGCATGTAATGGATGTTGGCTGGAATCCAGTAAACCATCACCGAAATCCCAGTCCCAGCTACTTGCATTAATAGATGAGTCCGTGAAGTGAATAAGCTCTCCCTGGCATCCACTGATGGTGGAAATGGAGAAACGTGTGTAAGTCCCCGGTATGGTAATGTAATCGGTCTTGGTAATCGTATCGGAGCATCCGAAACTATTCGTCGCTATCAGCGTGACACTGTAAGTACCGGGTATGTAATAAACATGTTGAGGTTGCGTATTGCCGGATGTGCCACCGTCTCCGAATGACCAACTGAAGGTGTTAGCATCCGAAGTCGTATTCACAAAGGAAATCTGCGTGGGTGAACAACCGGCTAATGTAGGGGAGTTGAAGTCTGCTACCGGACTGGCTACCATCACCATATCTGAGTACGTTGCAGTATCTACACATCCGCCAGGGAAAGTTGCAATCAGCTGTACAGTGTAGCTGCCGTTAGCTGCATATTGGTGTCCTGGATGTTGTAACAAGGATTGTTGGCCATCGCCGAATAGCCACTGCCATGCAATAGCTCCGTTGGAATTATCGGTGAATTGTGCCGGGTGCGGCATACATCCTGTTGCATCATCCACTATGGCGGCAGCAGCATAGAACGGAAACGGTGCTTGTTTACTGGTATCGGTGCATCCAAAGGCATCTGTAACGACCAGTCGGATGGAGTCATAAGGGTCTGTCAGATAGGTATAAATAGGCGAAGCCTGGTTCGAGGTGCCTCCATTACCGAACATCCATTGCCATGCGATCGGTGATCCACTGCTCAAATCGTTGAATTGCGCGGATACCGGCATACATGGTCCACTCACAGAAAAAGAGAAATTGCTTTGAGGTTGATGGATAGTAATGGCATTGCTGAGTGAAGCGGAAACCGTACAATTGTTTTTGGTAACGCTGAGTATGACTGTGTAGGTGCCCGTTGAAGTGTAGGTGTGCTCAGGAACCGCTTCGTTGGAAAAGTTCCCATCGCCAAAGTCCCAATAATAGGTGTCAGCTTGCAGGGATTGGTTTTGAAAAAGTAGTGGCGCATTTATGCATCCATCACTCGGCACGGTGAAGGCGGGCAATGGATTGTTTACAATCACCGGCTGGTACAGGTTGAAAGTGTCCCTGCATCCGGCGGTATCAGTTGTAATCACATAGACCGGATATGTCCCTGCCTGCGCATAGCGATGCTGGGTTTGTAGTCCGTTCATACTATTGCCGTCTCCGAAAACCCAGGTCGCCTGTACGAAGGCTGCAGTATCGCTGAGGCTGAAAAGTACAGAGTCGCTTAGACAAATATCTGTTGAACTTGCCAGGGCAGGATTGCTATGGCCAACAGTGACCGTCGTATAAATGTGTGCGCTGCATCCTTCGCCAATCAGTAAGGTCAGCACTACGGCATACGTCCCTGCTTGCTGATAAGTATGGCTGGGATTGGCCAGCGTGGAACTGTTGCCATCACCGAAGTCCCAATAGTAAGCTGTTACATCCGGAGTTTGCGTAGAGAAATCGACAACATAGGGTTTACAGGGTGCAGATACACTGATGTCGATCGGTTTTGGATCATAGGGCAATACTTTTACGATTGCGAACGGATTGAATGTCTGGCTGCATCCTCCTGGCATACTGGTTTGAAGTGATACAGTGTAGATGCCGGGATCCGAGTACAAGACGCTTGCGGAAGGACTTGTTGACCCCGAACCGTTTCCGAAGTTCCAATTCCAGGTATTGGAGCCGATGGTGGGATCTGCAAATGAAATGGAGTTCTCGTCACACACCAATATGGTGTCCGGAACAGTATAGGGTACTGTGCCGCTGATGACCTGGATGTAATTCGGTTTAATCACAGTGTCCCTGCAGCCGAAGACATTGGTAACGATTAACGTGATAGGATAAGTTCCTAAGCTGTTGAAGGTGTGTGTAGGATTGGGAAGGTTGGATGTGGTACCATCTCCGAAACTCCACAAATACCCGACGATATTGATACTTCCTCCGGTATGGCTGAATTGTGTGGTCATTCCGGGACAACCTGTCTGTGGCGATGCGGTAAAGTTTGCTCTGGGTTCGAATACCTTAATGAGTTGGTTACGCGTAATAGTGGATTGACAGCCGTTTTGGGTGGTGGAGGTCAGAGTAACACTGTATAATCCTCCTGTACTGTATGTAGCCGTCGGATTCTGCTGTGAAGAGCTGGTTGAATTGCCGAATTGCCAGTCATAGGTAGCGGCGCCGGTGCTGAGATTGACGAACTGTGCTGTGAAGGGCGCACAGCCGCTATCCTGCACCACTGCAAAATTTGTTACGGGTGGTCCATCAACAGAAATGATGGCAGGCATGCTTACGGTACCATTGCATCCGTTGGAAGTGGTCACTGCCAATGTGATGGTGTATTGACCTGGTTGTGTATAGGTATGGTTCACCAAATCCGAAGAGGAAGTGTTTCCGTCGCCGAAATCCCAGTTCCATGTCACTGCGTTGGGGACAGTACAATCGAATTGTAGGGAAAAGGGGGCGCAACCTGCACTGTCGCTTGCTGTGAAAGAAGGCACGAGTGATGTTCCGATGGTGACCGGATTCGCTGCGGTGACGGTGTCTGTACATCCGTAAATACTGCTGGCAATAAGGGTGACCGGATAGGATCCCGGATTACTGTATTGGTGTGTTGGGTTTTGTGACCCAGCGTTGGATCCATCACCAAAATACCACGACCAACCGGCAATGTTCTGTCCGCCGCAGGTGAATTGGAACACCGTATTTACATCACAGGATGAATTGGGAGTGATGGATAATTGAGGCGACGGTTGCGGGTATACGGTGATCAGGTTGTTTTTTATCGTAATGTGCTGGCAGCCGAAAGCATTCGTGGCAATCAGCTTCACGGTATAATTGCCCGGTGCTGCATAACTGTGTGCGGGGTTTATCGAAGTGGATGAACTGCCATCTCCGAAGTCCCAGATATACGACTGTCCACCGGAAGAAATATTGGTGAAAAAAAACTGATTACCGACCAGACAGGAGCTTGTGCTGTTGACCGTGAAGTCTGCAACCGGATTGTTCAGTACCGTTATGATGCTTGTCGCAGTGTCACGTTGACCATTTGCAGCTGTGGCAATCAGGGTGACGGTGTATGAACCCGGGGTGCCGTATGAGGCCGATGGTTGTGACAGGGTGGATTGATTGCCGTTGCCGAAATTCCAAAGAAAGCCGACAGCTCCGGTAGATGTATTGTTGAATGTCACCAGCAGTGGTGCACATCCGCTGTCGGCATTTACTGTAAAAGATGCGACCGGCGTCTGGGCAGCAGCAAAGTGAACCGCCAGAGTATTTAGCAGCGAAAATGAAATCAATTTCAGAAAACAGATCTGATTTCTGAGCATAGCGTGGGCTCCCGGGTTAAAAAGTGAAAAGTTACTACCAGAATTACTTGGCGGATTCTTCGCCCAGCGCGTAGTTGCTGAAATTGGTGGCCTGATTGATCACCGTATTGGTGGCGCTGTACAACTGTTGCCCGTCCTTGGTGATTTTCTTCACCCTGTAGTATCCGAACCCTGCCGGTGGATTTTGATCGATCCAGGAATAGTACAGTTCTATCTCTGCACCGATACCCTCTTTGATACCTACTGCAACAAATTCCTGACCATCGGCACTTCTTTCCACAATGTAAACACAATCCTCTTGTTCGTTTTTAGAGGTCCAGCTGACGAAAACCTTTCCGCTGTTGTAATTGGTGGAATAATTGAAGATGTTGGGAGTCGTGGGCTGCGACAGTTCGGTGGCATTTTCGAACCCGGGATGTGATTGGGCCATACCTGAACTCGCCGCCGCCATGAGCAGAATGAACACTATGGTTTCAATCAGGAAGAGGAATTTGAAAGCGCTTCCCTGCTGCTCGTCCCTGTTGAAATAGCGTTTGGGCTTGGCATACATCATCATCCTGTTTTCCTGGATGGTTTTGTAAAAATCTTCGGTGTGTTCAATCCTGTTCATCTCTTCGGAATTAAAGTTACAGGCACGGATACGCACGAAGGAACGGGAAGGTTGCATTTCTGTCTTTTGTAAGGTTTTAATGCAATTACAGCCGCTGTGATAAGGCAGTCTACAGGCCCTTTGGCGCGACATAACTATCAGATAAACAGTATTATAATTCTAATATGTTGGTTTTTTTTGTCGAAGGTGTTTTATGGAATAAAAAGTATTTCAAGGTGGAAACCTTTGTAAAGTTTCGGCGTAATAAAGAGCAATAAACCAGAAAAATTATTCTCTAAATCATTACACAACATGGAAATCTTA
>CAZPCA010000005.1:39319-45361 GCA_964584995.1 uncultured Bifidobacterium sp. | reverse complement strand
AAGGCAGATGGGGGCCCTATCTTGTTGTTGATGGAGGGAACTACCGTATACCGAAGGACAAGGATGGTGCAAGTCTGACACTTGCAGAATGCCTTGCAATCGCTGAGAATGGAACACCCAGCGGTGGCCGACGTTTTGGTAAGAAGAAGATTGAGAAAAAAGAATCCGGCACTGTTTCTCGTATTGCTGCCAATAAGAAGCCGGCTGTACGTAAGTCGCCTGCTAAGCCAGCAAAAAAGGCTGCGCCCAAGAAAAGTGCAGCCAAGAAAACGGCCGTCAAGCAGCCTGCTGGGAAAGTATCCGGCAAGAAAACGGCGGCTAAAAAGGCAGCACCGGTAAAAAAAGCAGCAGCTAAAAAATCTTCGGCCGCTTCAGTGAAGAAAACCGCTGCAAAAAAACGTTGACGACAGAATGCTTGAAGCATATTTTGAGCCTTTAAGGCGGGAACTTGTGCACGCGCAGGACGGTGTTTCATCGTCTTCCGATACCTTGGCTTTCACCGTCAGGGCATTTCTGGAAGGCACACCGTTTCCCGAGCTGGAGGGGTGCAGGCTTGCAATTTTCGGAGTGGATGAAGATCGTGGATGCACCAGTAACGCTGGTTGCGGTGGTGGTGCGGACCTGGTTCGTCAGAAGTTTTACCAGCTGAAAAGGCATCAGCATCCGCTTGTTGTAGCTGACCTTGGGAATCTGCGCAGGGGGCTGACCTTACAGGATACTTACTCTGCCGTATCGGTGGTGGTGAACGAACTACTGCAGGCGAAGATCATACCGGTATTGCTCGGAGGTGGACAGGATCTCACCTATGGGTTCTATGGAGGGTATAAGCTGTCAGAGCAGATCATCAATATCGTGGCGTTGGACGCGCGCTTCGATCTCGGCGTGCCTGAAGAAGCTATCAGTAATGCATCCTATCTGGGTAAAATCATTCTCGAGCAACCCAATTATCTTTTCAATTTCAGCAATATCGGTTACCAGACGTATTTTACAGGATCAGAGAATGTGGCGTTAATGAAAAAGCTGCATTTCGAAACCATTCGGCTCGGACACATTCGTCAGGATATTCAGGAGGCGGAGCCGATTGTTCGCAATGCAGATCTTTTATCTGTCGATATCTCTGTTGTCCGTCAATCCGATGCACCTGGTAACGGTAATGCATCTCCGAATGGACTACATGGCGAGGAGTTGTGTCAGATATTGCTGTACGCAGGGTTGAGTGATAAACTATCCGGCCTTGGGTTTTTCGAGTACAATCCTGTATTCGACCGTGATTTGCAGACGGCCCATTTGTACGCGCATGCACTATGGTATTTTTCCGAGGGGGTCAGTTTGAGGAAAATGGATACGCCACTGAGCGTGCCTTCCGGGTATTTCACTTACAGAGTGGCGCTCGAAGAGCTGGACCAGGAAATCGTTTTTGTCAAAAGCCTGAAGACCCAGCGATGGTGGATTAAGCTACCTACCGATGGCATACGTAACCGCTATGTGAGCCAGCACTTGTTGCCTTGTTCCTACAAAGACTACATGCAGGCTTGCCGCAATGAGGTTCCCGAGCGGTGGTGGAATGCCGTACACAAAATGGTCTGAGTGCTGTTCCTTGTCGGCTACCGTGTTTCAGTATTGAATTTATTTTCATGATAATCAATGGTTTGACAATATATTTTGGGCGCTCTCTACGAGGAATCGGAATTCATATATTTTAGCAATCTCCCGGAACACAGCCATTGTGCACCCACAGAGGGGCAGGGGCTGTTTTTGGGTTTGTAAATATTATTTACTTACTTTATCCCCCCGAAAGAATCACGTATTACAGAGACTAAACATCTATGAAGAAACTTTTAGCGATCATCACTGCAGTTGGTTTTAACACCCTGGTTTTTGGTCAACAGGACCCGCAATTCAGCCAGAACATGTTCAACCGTCTGTGGGTGAATCCCGCGACCGCAGGAAGCAACGATGCTATCTGTGCCAATTTGCTCTACCGTGCTCAGTGGGTAAGTTTCGATGGTGCTCCCAAATCCGGAGTACTGGGAATAGATGCCCCTTTGTTCAACAACAAGGTAGGCCTCGGTTTGAGCATCAATACGGATGAAATCGGTTTCGAACAAGGCCTGACCGCTAAGCTCGCAGCCGCCTACAGATTCGATCTCGGCAATGGCAAATTGGGTGTAGGTATCGACGCCGGTCTGGTTCAGAACACCATCGATGGTAAGTTCGTTGCTCCGGAGGGTACCGCCAATGACCCTGCCATCCCTCAAAATGCAGTGAGCGGCGGAGCTTTCGATCTGGGTGCCGGTTTGTACTATCAGTCCGATAAGTTGTATGTAGGTTTATCCTCTACCCACTTGCTGGAAAGCGAAATCGACCTTGATAAATTTTCAAAAGAATACAAGCGTCATTTCTATGGTATGATTGGGTACACAGTGGAATTGACGCCAAGTGTTACACTTAAGCCGATGGTCTTCGTCAAGAATGTAACCGAGAACACTACCATAGATGTCAACGTCAATGCGCATTTCAACAATCGTTTCTGGGCTGGACTTTCCTGGAGGAATGAAGATGCTCTTGTCGGCATGTTCGGGTTGACCCTGATGGATAATCTTCGTTTGGGATATTCCTATGATTTCACCACTTCTGAGCTGAAAGATTACAGCGACGGCTCGCACGAGATAATGCTGGGATACTGTTTTAACGTCAAGAAAAAGGTCCCCGTTTCAATCAGAAATGTAAGATTCCTCTAAAAAACCGGAATATTCCCGAGAATTAAGAAACTATCTTTGTTGGTAGGCGTATATTCAACTCAGAACAACCCTGTATACTAAACTGATTGTTTCTGCGTTGTTAGCGAACACACTTAGTTTCGGGACCCCTAAATCAAAACAAAGCATGAAAAACCTGATTATTGCTTCTCTCGCATTGCTGCTGTTAAGTAGTTGTGGTGGCGGTAACCGTGGTCAACTGGTCGGTGTACAAGGCCGTGAAAAATGGTACCAGGCCGATCCGTATGGAATGGTCTTCATCCCTCAGGGTTCCTTTAATATGGGTCCGAGCGATCAGGATGTTCCATACGCGCAAAACGCCATGGCGAAAACAGTGTCCATGCACGCTTTTTACATGGACAACACGGAAATCACCAACAATGAATACCGTCAGTTCGTCTATTGGGTGAGGGACTCTCTCGCACATCGATTGCTGGGCGGTGACCACCTGATTGAGGAAGGCGAGTACGGAGAGCGAATCAATTGGGAGGAACGTATCAAATGGGACGATGAGGAAAACATAGAGACCCTTTCTGAACTGTATCTGCCTGAAAGTGAGCGCTATTATCGTAGAAAAGAGGTCGATTCACGCAAATTGAACTTTGAGTATTATTGGCTGGACCTTATGGCAGCTGCACAAAAGGATTATAGCCGTGACCGTGATGTGGCTGCGGGAAGCTTGGCCAATCGTCCTCAGGGAAGAACAGATCGTTCGGTCTACATCAAGAAAGAGATTATCAATGTTTACCCGGATACGCTGAGCTGGATTCACGATTACACGTATTCTTTCAATGACCCGATCACCAAAGCTTATTTCTGGCATCCTGCATACGATGATTATCCCGTTGTTGGAGTCAACTGGTTGCAGGCTAAAGCGTTTTGCGTTTGGCGTACGCAGTTGCTCAATTCTTATCTTGAATCGGTAGACGAGACCTATGTGCAGGATTTCCGTCTTCCCACCGAGAGTGAGTGGGAATATGCCGCAAGAGGTGGTCTGGACAATAACCCCTATCCCTGGGGAGGTCCTTATACCAGGAATAGCCGTGGTTGTTTCCTGGCTAACTTTAAGCCCATCCGTGGAAATTACATAGACGATGGCGGTTTCTACACTGTGAAGGCTACTGCTTACTGGCCGAACGACTACGGCTTGTATTGTATGGCAGGTAACGTCGCAGAATGGACTTCGAACGCATACGATGAGTCAGCGTACAGTTTCATTCACGATCTCAATCCCGATTATACGTACGATGCCAAGGATACCGACCCTCCCGCACTCAAGCGTAAAGTCATACGTGGTGGCTCATGGAAAGACGTTGGCTATTTCATGCAGACCGGTACACGAAGTTATGAGTACCAGGATACCTCCAAAGCCTATATCGGTTTCCGTTGTGTAATGGACTTCCTTGGTCGCGACAAATCCGATTTCTGATCCTTCGTTACACATCCGTTTGCGGTCCTGAACCCCGCCGTACTTCGGTTGTCTTATACTTGAACTAACACAAATCAAATCAAACCAAAACCACTTAAACTCTAAAACAAAATGGGATTAGCGCAAATCACACAAGGTAAAGCGTGGAAACAGTTCATGGCGAAACTGTATGGTTTCGGAGCTGCGATCGTAATCGTTGGAGCACTCTTCAAAATCCAGCACTGGGAAGGAGCCGGAATCATGCTTACCGTAGGTCTTTTAACAGAGGCTGTCATCTTCTTCTTCTCTGCATTTGAACCTCCGCATGAAGAAACAGACTGGTCATTGGTTTATCCTGAATTGGCTGGAATGCACGAGCCGGGCGCTGACCGTAAAAAGCAAAGTAAGGATCCCGTTGCTCAGCAATTGGACAAAATGTTGGCGGATGCCAAGGTGGGACCTGAGCTGATTCAAAGTCTTGGAACCGGTTTGAAATCACTTAGTGAAAATACAGCCAAAATGGCGAGCGTATCCAACGCTGCCATTGCTACCGAAGAATATTCCAAAAACATCGCTGCTGCGTCAAAGACTGTTGTCGGTCTTACGCAATCTTACGAGAAAGTAGCGGCTACTATGAATGGTATGTCTGCGGCTCATCAAGAACTGCTAACCAATCTGAGCAGCACAGTGGAAGACACCAAGAAATACAAGGATGAAGTGACCAAGCTGGCCAAAAACCTGAGCTCACTGAACACGATTTATGGCAACATGCTCACGGCCATGAACCCTAACGCCAAGTAATCTGCCCCTTTTCGTCAACCAATCTCACAACCAAAAACCTTAATTACGACACATGGCAGGTGGAAATTTATCACCGAGGCAAAAAATGATCGGGATGATGTATCTCGTGTTAACAGCATTGTTGGCACTGAACGTCTCCAAGGAAATCATTAACGCTTTCGTGACAATCAACAGTAGTCTTGAGATAACAGTCAATAATCTCACCGGAAAGAACGCGCAGGCTTATGCTGCATTTGAGAAGCAGATGCAGAACGACAGAGCCAAAACTGAGCCTTACTACAAGAAGGCCCAGGTGGTAAAAGCAGAATGTGAAAAACTCGACAAGTATATCACGGGTCTCAAGGATGAACTCATCCGAGTGACCGACCAGATCGAGGCCAACCAGCCGACTGTTCCGCTGAGCCAGATGAAAGGGATGGACAATTACGATGAGCCTACCCGGATCATGTGTGGAGATAAGCAGGACGGCAGAGGACACAAAGCGACAGAACTGAAAGATAAAATCACGACGTTCAAGAAGAATATACTTGCTTCTTTAGATGCGCGCGATCGTGAAAAATTCACTAAGCGCCTGGATGAATTGTTCAATACGAAGGACCCTGAAAAGGCGACCGAAGACGGAAAGAAAACATGGGAGATGGTGATGTTTTACCACAACCCGGTAGTTGCTGCTGTGGCCTTGCTTTCAAAGATCCAAACTGATATCCGAAATGCGGAGTCTGAAATCGTGACACACTTGCTCAGTGCAATCAGTGCTGACGATTTCAAATTCGATACGCTGGCTCCGAAAGTGATTGCTCCTTCAAGCTATGTCATCGAAGGACAGGAATATTCGGCGGATATCTTTATGGCGGCGATGTCGTCCACCAGCAACCCTGAAATCACCGTGGGTGGTTCAGCGCTGCAGGTGAACGGCGGTGTAGGTACGTATAAGGTGCGGGCATCCGGCGTTGGTGAGAAGAAGTACGCTGGTGTCATCCGTGTGAAAAATCCGGAGGACAACAAGATGATGGAGTTCAAATTCGAAAGCTCTTACATCGTAGCCAAGCCTTCTGCTTCTGTAGCTGCGGATAA
>CAZPCA010000005.1:8638-39309 GCA_964584995.1 uncultured Bifidobacterium sp. | reverse complement strand
GATCTATATCGGAGTTCCTAACCCATTGACTGTTTCCGTTCCCGGTGTTCCAGACGAGAAAGTAAAAGCTATTCCCACTGGTTTCACTATGGTGCCCGACGCCAAATTGGGTAAAGGTCACTTCATCGCGGAAGCGAAGGGTCAGCCAGGTGAAGCGAAAGTTGTTGTCTCTGCAGACTTCAACGGTAAGCCTATGCAAATGGGTGAGTTCAAATTCCGCCTGAAGAGGATTCCGGATCCGGTCGCTAAAATCGGTGGCAAGAAAGACGGGAATATACCCAAGAGTGCACTGGCGGCTCAACAGGGTATCATTCCTACTATGGAAGGTTTCGACTTCGAACTGTATCCGAAGGTGCTCAGCTTCAAGATGAGTCGCTACGGTAAAGGCCGTGATCCGGTGGAGAAATCTGCGGAGAGTGGCGCACTGACGAGCGATATGAAATCCATCATTGAACAGTGTCGTGCCGGCGATAAGGTGCTTTTTGAATATATCAAAGTTTCCATGCCGGACGGAACGACACGTACTGTGAACTCCATCCCCCTGACCGTACAGTAAGCGTCTTACCGGAAATGACAATACCCGGTGTATTCAAAGCGTTAAATTGACAGAACACACGACGATACCATGAAAAAACTGCTCCTGATGCTCACTCTGCTATCCATGATAGGAGGGACAGCCATTGCTCAGAACGTACTTGATGGTGTGTATGTGAAGGAGAACAATCCGGCACGCCGGGTTATCCCTTACACCTACCTCCGGGAGGCGGATGTAATGTGGGCCAAGCGTATCTGGCGACACATCGATCTGAATGAAAAGATGAATGCGCCTCTGCGCTATCCGAAGACCAACGATACGAAGGATCGCAAGAACCTCATCAATGTCTTCATGGATGCTGTAAAAGAAGGTAGTCTGACGGCCTACGATCCTCAGGACGATGAATTCACTCTGCCCCTGACCATGGAGGAGTTCTCCAAGGTAGGTGGAGCTGATTCCATTCAAATCAAGGTTGTTCGTCCCGACCCTCCCTATGACGAGTACGATTCAACGGTTTTCCGCCCCTTCAATCCGGACGACGTTGTGCAGTACCGCCTGAAGGAGGAATGGTTCTTCGATAAACAGCGTTCTGAACTTAAGTGCCGCATCATTGGCATCTGCCCGATGACGCTCGCCAGGGATCAGGAAGGTAACTTGATTGAAGGTGGTCAGAAAAAGCTCTTGTTCTGGGTATATTACCAGGAAGCACGCAGGATCCTCGCCAACTCAGAAGTTGCGAACCGTTTCAATTCTGCTCAACGCATGACGTTCGAAGACATCTTCCAAAAACGCATGTTCAACAGTTACATCATCAAGGAGGACAACGTTTACAATCGTCGTGTGGACGATTACCGAGTCAATCCAATGGATGCCTTGTTGGAATCTGAACGGATCAAGCAGGACATGATCAACTTCGAAATCGACCTTTGGGAGTATTGATGCATCGCTTCCGAAATACACGAAAGGACCTCTAAACGGGGTCCTTTCTTTTTATTGCCGGATGTTCTGAATTGGTTGATTCACATCTCGGCGGTTACCATGTGAACTCTCATCGTGGTAGGATGCGATTGTATAATGAGTCGAGGAGCGCTAGCTAACAGGTTGTACGCTGTTAGATGTGATTATAGGCTTAAGTGCATGGCCGCTATGCGTGCAAACGAATTGTATTCCCTGATGAATCACCAGGTCATCTGTGGATGAAATCCGATGCGTGTCCTTCCTCTTCGGCAAGCCGGATGCCTTTCAAATGACCATATTCGAACAGGAGGGTTTTGATCAATTGGCCTTCTCGGTCATAAAAGTACCATTCTCCATGGGGAGGCGCGTGTTTAGTAAAGGACAATGTGATGTCACTTACGTCAAAAGGAGGCTCAGTATTGGTGATGCTTTTTGCCAGGGAGAAATCGGTAATTAAGCGTGTGGTATCTGCCACATAGGCGCCTTCACATTCTTTAACCCCGTTGACATAATAGTAAGTCCACAGGCCGTCCTCTATACCATGGGCATAGTAGCCACTTGCTTTCGGTTGTCCGGCGTTGGTTGATTCATGGAAGTACCCATGCATTTTTCCATTCTTGAAACGGTGCTCGGATTTTTCAGCTCCATTGCTGAAATACACGGTTTCTTTTGTTCGGTAACCGTTTTCGTACTGGATTACGATTATCAGCCCGCCCGACATGTACCGTAATTCACCTGTAGTCAGATTTTCGGATCGGCTGATGATGGTATCGGTATCCTTCAATTCAAGCTTTTCTGCGGAAAGTTGTACAGTGTTTACTTGCCCGAATGCCATCGATGAAAATCCGGCGAAGAGCAAATTCAACATGGTCCGTGAAGGCTTCATAAGACTGTAAAAGTATGAAGTAAGTTCAAAGTATACATGCTGTTAGCCATTCCATTCGATCGTGCCGGAGGAAGATGTAGAAAGAGTCTGGGACTAGTCCCGCTTGACTTCTATCACCATCAATTCCGTTCTGCGGTTGAGCTGGTGCATCTCCTCGGTACATGGATGTGCATCACTGCAATCATTGACCAGTACCGATTCGCCTGTCCACGTGATGCGGTCAAGTTGCCGGGAGTTCACACCCTTGTCCATCAGGTATTGCCTGGCTGAACGTGATCTGTTCTGTGACAAGCGCTCGTTGTACTCTTTGCTGGCACGGCTGTCGGTGCTGGAGGAAATGGAAATCTTCACGTATGGATGCTCTCTCAAAAATATGGCAACATCATCCAGTGTTTTAGCGGCATCTTCGCGGATGTCTGACTTGTCAAGGTCATAGTACACCATCTTGAACCAACTCTCGTACGGTGAAACGCTGCCGGCTCTTTGCATTTCTATTCGGTAAATATGGTCTGAGGGTGATTCGCTCTGCTGGCCTTTCAAAACGACCAGCTTCGGACGGTAGCCTTCCAAATAGACCAGTAATTGTTCGTCTTTCTGAGGTACGATTGGCTGCGTATAACGGCCATCCAGATCCGTACTACCGATATCGCGTCCATTGTCCTCGTCGCGGATCATTGCGCCGGGTAGTGGTTCCTTGGTTTCAGCGTCCACCACCTCAATGGAAAGTGCATGGCTGGAGGTTCTTTCGCCGAGTTCGATGCGGATGAAAGGGTCGCCCGGATAAGAGGCAAGGGTTTCGAAGCGGATGGTGGAATCCCCGATGGATTCAGCCATACCTCGGATAGTGTATTGACGGTCGTAGGCTGCAGGGAATTCAAATCGTCCATTTTCATTCGTGGTAAAAGTGTTGCTTTCGTCACCTGAGCTCAATTCAACCTTCGCCCCTTGGATCGGTTTTCCGTTCTCTTTGTTGACAACGATGCCTTTGATTCGGATTGTCTTTTTCCGAAAGGTGTAAATATCATCGTCGAATCCTTTTTTGTCCCTGTTGGAACTCAGATAGCCTACTTTGTTCTTTGCATCGTACACCATGCCAAAATCGTCATCATAGGTGTTCAAGGGGTAACCCAGATTCACCGGAATTGTGTACCGGTCGCCGAGGTTTCTTGTGTAAAAAATATCAAGACCTCCAAGTCCCGACAGGCCATCGGACGAAAAATACAAGGTGCCGTCTTCCATTACGGCTGGAAACACCTCGTTGCCTTTTGTATTCACTGTATCTCCTAGATTGACGGGCCTGCTCCATCCCTGTCCCTGGCGTGTGCAGACAAAGATGTCCATACCACCTTTGCCTCCCGGCATATCGGATGCGAAATAGAGCAATTGTCCGTCGGGGCTCAACGCCGCATGAGCGCAACTGTATTGGTCACTATTGTAGGGAAAGGGTTCCAATGCAGACCACTCGCTTCCTCCTTTGGCCAAAGCTTTATAGAGTTTGAGCCGAACAACCTTCACTCCGTTTTTATTTTTCCTGCTGTTTTCCTGACTATTTCTGGTCAGCCACATTTCATCACCTTTCTTGCTGAAGCTCACCGGACCATCGTTCAGACTGGTCTGAGTGGCTGTGCTGAAGGGTTCAGGAGTGCGAAATCTGTTATCCACTCCGCGGCTGTAGTATAAATCAAGGAACGGCTGATTGGTCCAGCTGTGTTTTCTTTCGATCATACCGCCTTTCGTCCTTGAAGAGGCGAAGACGATGCCTTCCTGGTAGATGGCCGCACCGAAGTCGGCGTTCCCGGAGTTGATGTCCAGTTTGGTGACAATGTAGTTGGCCGAATCCGCAAAGAAACGCTGGTAGTTATCGATAGCGCGAAGGAAGGATTGTCCGCGGCCGTCTTCCTTGTTGTCGACTACGAAATCCGTCATCCATTTTTTTGCCTGAGCGAATTTTCCATTGTTCATCAGTGCTTGTCCGTAGTAAAACTTATGGATGGGCAAGACGGCCGGCATTACAACGGCTTTGGCATACCATATTTCAGACATCTGACGGTTGTTGGTCAAGCGGTAGCAATCGGCCAGCCTGAAGATCACATCTTGTTGTGTGCTGTCTTTTTTTATAGCTTTCAAATAGCAGGTGATGGCTTCCGGATAGGCCATCTGCGTATACAGCGCATCACCTTTCTTAACCATCGCTTTCTGCGCATGGGCTGTACTTGCCCAACAGACGACAAGTAACAACAGCAGGTATTTGTTCATGGGAGGAAAAGGTTGGTTCAGGGGTTCGTTGCTTAGAAATATCGAGGGGTCACTACGTTCTTTTTGTTGAAGGAGAAGTCATAACCAAGGGTGACTTCATGCGTGCCGGTATTGAACTGATTCAGGTCTGTCAGTGTGTAATCATATGAGTAGCCCAGTCGCATCTGCTTGTTAAGTTGAACCTGCATCACCGCAGCCCATGAGTCAGAGGTGCGGTAGGATCCGCCCAGCCAAAGGACTTCGTTCAGAAGTACGTGTGCCCCCAGATCAGCAATGACCGGTGCTCCGCTAACCGCCTTCACCATGAAGGTGGGTTTTAACTTGATGGATTCGTTCAGGTCGAATACATAGCCGCCCATCAGGTAGTAGTGCCAGTAAGGCATGTTCAGCCTGTTTTCGGCCCTACCGGTTGATGCGTTCACTTTATTGTGCAGCATACGCGGAATAGAAAGTCCTACGTACATGCGAGAATTAGAATAGTATGTTCCAAAACCGGCATTGGGCACAGTCAACCGGGGCGTACCGGAGAAACTCACATCGCCCAGTTCCTGCGTTTTTACTTCCAGGAGTTGTTCCTGATGATGGATGATGCCGCCGGAAACAGCCATGGAGAGGTTGCCATCTGCAAGAGCTATGCGGTAGGCGTAAGCTCCGAAAACAGAGAAGTCCTGCGTTACACCGATTTCTTCGTGCAATACGGATAAGCCGACGCCGATTTTTTCATTTCGTAGCGGAGTATGCGCACTGAAGGTCTGCGTCTTTGGTGCACCATCCATGCCCACCCACTGATTGCGGTACAAGGCTGTCATCGCCAGGTGTTCCCTGGAACCGGCATAGGCGGGATTCAGGAACATCTCATTGAACATGTACTGTGTGAACTGCGGTTCGAACTGTGCGTATGCATTCAGTCCGATCAGCAGCATCAGCGTGCCTGCCAGGAATGACTTTTCTATTTTTTGTTTCAGCGCTTTCATAGCTGTCGGATTTTTTGTGTTCGTTACACTGCAGGTTGGAGGGTTCTTGGTCATCAATGTCTGATGACGACGAAGCCGGTAGCAGGTTTTTGTTCGTTGTTTAAATTCAGGATGTAGTAATAGGTTCCCGCGGGTAATTTATCTCCTTGCAATACTCCGTTGACGTTGGATCTGCCGTCCCATTGGTTGGCATAATCCTTTTGCTTGTAAACCAGGTTGCCCCAACGGTTGTACACGAACAATACATTCCCCGGAAAGGATTCGATGCCGTCAATGATGAAATGGTCGTTGATACCGTCATCGTTGGGTGAAAATCCATTCGGGATTTTCATGGTGTCACACAATACGGTGACTTCTACGGAGGCGGTGGCTGTACATCCGAATGCATCTTTGACGATGACGGTGTAGGTGGTTGTGCTGTCCGGACGAGCTACGGGGTTGGAGATGTCTGGATTGTCGAGACCTTGCGAAGGCGACCAGGCATATTCCAGGCCGCCGCCTGCATGCAATGGAGCGCTCTCTCCCTGACAGATGATCACAGGGTTGTTAATGCTGATGTTGTGAAAGGTGCGCACCTGTACGGTCACAGTATTCGATTGCAGGGTTCCGCAAACTGTCTGTGCTACTACGGAATATGAGCCGGGAGCTGGAGTGACAAAGCTCGGCTGTTGCGCCCCTAACAAGGGCGTGCCGTTGAAATACCACTGCAAGGTGCCATGGGTCAATGAATCTGTGTAAAGGGTGACTGTTTTACCGGCACAAACCTGTGCACCTCCTTCCGCTTGTAAATTGAGGACGGAGGAGTCTTCCAGGTGAAATGATTTCTGGATGCTGCACCCGCCGGCATCTTCGATCAGCACGGTGTATTCGCCGGGATACAGTGAATCTGCAATGGAACTATTGTCTCCATGGTTCCAGGTGTAACGGTAAGGACTTGTACCACCTACGACTTGAAGGCTGATTGCTCCCTTCAATCCCGCTATGCATTCGGGATTTTGCGGGTTTGCCGTTGCCATCAACACGCTATCCGGTTCTCTTACGATGAAACCGAGTTGCCGTGTGCATTGCCTACCATCGGTGATGGTGACTGTGTAGTTACCTGCAGGAATCTTGCTGAGTTCTTGAGTTGTTGCTCCCGTGTTCCAGAGATATTGATAGGAGGGGGTGCCTCCGCTGATGGTCAGACTGATTTTTCCGCTGCTCTCGCTGTGACAGACTGCATCCTTTACGTTGCCTGTCGCCTGCAAGGGCGCGGGGCCAGCTTGTAACTCCAGTGCCGATGATGCCGTGCATCCATGGCTGTCGGATAAAGTACAGGTGTAAAAGCCGGGATTCCAGCCGGTATGGGTGGGTCCCTGATGTCCGTTGCTCCAGGTGAAAGTATACGGCAAGCTGCCGCCCGTAGCGGTAGCATTCACTGTATTCTGCATCGTCGCTCCACATACGTCGTTGATCGCTTCGATTGACAGTGCGATGGGTGAAGGTTCGGTAATGGTGGCCGTTATGAAACTGGTACAGCCCTGCTGATCTGTTACAGCAGCAGTATAGAGGCCTGCCGGGACATTCATGAGCTGTGGACCTGTAGCGCCGTTGTTCCAGCTGATGGTGAATGGTCCGGAACCACCGTTGATGGAAACAACTGCAGAGCCGTTGCTGGAGCCGTTGCAAGTGGCTGCGCTGGACTGGACGCTCAGGCTGAGTCCTCCGGCTATCTGCAAGAGGGAGATTGTAGTGTCTGCCGAACATCCGTGGGCATCGGTCACTGTAAGGGTGTAATTACCCGATGATAATTGCTGAACCGAAGATGTGTTGGCTCCGTTGCTCCAAGAGTATGAATAGGGAAGGGTGCCTCCTGTAACTACCGCTGCGATACTTCCGTTTCCTGTGCTGCCGCACGTAGGCGGGTTCGACTGAATGGCGAGGTAAGGGGCCGGCTCAGAAAGTACAACAAAGGCGGTGTCGATTGCACAACCACTCTGCGGGTCCATAATGGTAACCCGGTGTGCACCTGCCGGAAGCTGATAGGCTGCTGCCTGTGTACTGCCGTTCTGCCATATATACGTATAGGCTGACCCGATAGAGGGGTTGATGGAAATACTGCCGTTGGTGGCATTGCAAGCTGCTGTTTGCACTACTGCATTGAATTGAGGTCCGTTCACAACTATGCTGTAGGAATAGGTCTGGCTGGCATTGGCAGGACAGGCATCGTCCTTTACAGTCACGGTGAAGGTCCTTGGGGTGTTGCTTATTTCTGAAGCCGAAGGTGTCCAGCAAAATTGCAATGATGGTCGCTGTCCGTTGACAAGCGTGTAGGATGCACCCGGGATAGCCTGATTGCTCGAAATGCTGAGTTGCTGGGATGCATCCGCATCCGTTGAAAAAAGGGTGAAACATACCGGTAGGCCCGGGCAGGCCTGAATGCTGAAATTGTTTGTGCCATTTATGCCGGAAAGTGCCGGTAAGGCATTGGAGCAGGTTTGGGTATAGACCTGCATGTCCCGGATGACAGAACCAATCTGTACTCCGTTTCTGTACTCATTCACAAGGATAGCCATCACGCCCACTTGTAGTTGTGAAGGTGTGAAGTTGATGTCGCCTGTTTGAGCGTTCACAGTGAAAGGAGTGGAAGAAGCTACCGGGTTGCCGACACTCGAAGGTGGAATAAAGGCAACACTGGAGGTGGAAGAGGTCTTCGGAGCGATCAGCGAGTAGCTCAGCGAATCTCCGTCGGGATCCGTCACTCCATGGTTGTAATTGAAGTTTTGACCGAGGCAAACAAATGCGACGGGTAAATTGGAAAATACCGGCGAATTGTTGCAAATGCCTGTCAGGTTGTTCAGTTTGGCTTCCACGTACAGCGTAGAGTTGGCGGCGCAGGGGCTATTGATGGTGGTGATCGTACAATTCCTGCAGCATACTGCATAGCTGAATACCCAATCGGCGCGTGCCGAAGGCAGTTGAACGGTCGCCCGGTAAATCCACTTCTTGATACCGGGCGTGGCTCCGCCCAGACAAGTAGTGGTGGTACTGGCACAAGGAAGGGTGACCTCTGTTCCGTTGGATGCCCCGCTCACTTTCGCGGCTACAAGATTTGTATTGTAGTTGGCGCTGGTGCTCTTGCAATTGATTGTGATACTATTGGGTTCCGAAACACCGCCGCAATCGCGGTAAAAGGCCACCTCCACCTGATAGAGAAGGCCTCCAAGGCAGCGGTATTGGATATCGCATCCGGCAGAGTGTGTAGCCATCGCTGTTTGTGCAGCAGCAATAAGGCATATTGCACAGGCGATGAGCAGACGCAGCTGTTGGAAAGGACGCGGGCGATTGGGACTTCTCATCCGTTTTTCGATTTCAGTGGTTTCGTGGCTCACACTTATTCGTAAAGAGCACCCAAAACGTTACATTTTAAGCTGTTAAAATGCAATCCGCATGGACAGGTAGTAATGCTACGAGGTATAGGTCCAAAAAAATAGCCGGCAGTGCCGGCTTGGAGGAAAAAATGTAAAGGGGAGAACGACCAGGAGCGCTGAATCAGAGCAGGTTAAGTCGGAATTTGAACCAGCTGGAGAAAAGGAGAACAAACTTCTCCTTATTGGGGACTCTAATTCTTTCGTTTCTAATAGATTGTGCCGGAAGGTTCTTGATTTTTCGCAGCAGAGCCTGGTAATAAATGTACGCTACATAAACACCGAAACGTGAGGTGGTGGGCAGCTGTTCAATTCCCTTCAATGCATCTTTGAAATCGCTTTCAATTTCCGCTTCGATGGTTTGTTTGACCTGATCGTTGAAATAGTTGAAGTCAACTCCGGGGAAATAGACCCTTCCGCGTTCTTTGAAGTCGCTTTTCATGTCGCGTAGGAAGTTGACCTTTTGGAAGGCCGCACCCAAACTACGGGCCGGGGCCTTGAGGCGGTCGTATTCCTGCTGGTCACCGTTGCAGAAAACCTTGAGGCACATCAGTCCTACCACTTCTGCAGAACCATAGATGTACTCGTTGTAGGCATTGGCATTGTAGGAATGATTGTGCAGGTCCATTTCCATGGAATGAAGAAAAGCTTCAATCAGATCGTGGTCGATATTATATTGGTGCACGACCAACTGAAAGCTCTGCAGCACGGGATTGGTACTGATGCGCTCTTCAATGGCTTCCCAGGTCTGCTCACGGAAGCGGTTCAAAAGCTTCGCCTTGTCGTGTTCATGGAACGTGTCTACAATCTCATCGGCTAAACGGACAAAGCCGTAAATGCTGTAGATGGGGTCGTGCAGAGATTTGTGCAACGTACGTATGCCAAGGGTAAAGGAAGTGCTGTAATTCCAGGTGATTTTCTTACTCAGCTGGACGCAAACATCATTGTAAAGTTCCATCATCTTTCAGGATTCTTTCGGTAGCTAATTTTGAACTGATTATCACTATGGGCAATCCGGTGCCGGGCACTGTACTTGCCCCGACATAATAGAGGTTTGAAAATTCTTCGTCTTTATTGGCTGGGCGGTAGCCGCCTATCTGGTCGAGGCCGTGTGCAAGTCCAAGACCGCTGCCCTGGTAAAGATTGAACTTCTGTTCCCAGTCAGTAGGCGTGAGAATGGTGCGCGTCAGAGTGTTTTTGCGTACATCGTATCCGATACGGCTACTCATGTCGTCTATGATAGTATCCGCCAGTTCTTCTGCATCCGACCAGTCGGGTTTGAAGCGCTTATCAGGCACCGGGCAAAGGATGAATAGGCTGTCACAACCTTCGGGCGCACTGTTGCTGTTAGAGCGTGAACGAACGTTCACATAATAGTAGGGCTTCTTTGGACTTACAGATGTTTTGAAGATGTTGTCTGCGTATTCCTTGAAATTATTCCCGAGGAAATAATTGTGGTGGTACAACTTATCGAGCTTCTTGTTTACACCAAGGTAAATAGTGAAAGGAGCGAGCGTCCAGTCGAGCTTGTCAAGTTTAACTTTTGTGTATTGCTTCCTATGCAAAACTTTGCCCCTGAATGCAGCAGCGTCGGCGTTGCACACGATTTTATCGGCCGAAAATCTTCTACCGTCACTGGCAATAGCTGCAGTGATCCTGCCGTCGGAGGATTCCAGCTGAGCGATTTCTGTATTGTAATGGAATTTAGCACCCCTTGCCTGCAGTAAGCTCACAATGGCTTCGGTGATTTTGTACATACCGCCTTCCACGTTCCAGTACCCATCGTGTTTCAACTCCGTATAGTTCAGCAGGCTGTAGACAGCCGGAGTCTGGAAAGGAGTAGAGCCAAGAAAGAACGAGACGAGCGAAAAAATGACTTTCACTTCCTGGGAATCAAAGTTATTTTCAAGTTCTGTCCACATGGAGCGGAACATCTTCGGGCCGTGCTTCAGTGGCACACGGGTAAGTTGCAGGAGGTAGTCGAGGCGTGAATTGAAATTGCGACGAATCACGATATCTTCTGTATCATGGAACAGCTTTCCGGCTGCCTGCAGGTATTTTTCAGTTTTGGCTACAAGGTTTTTTTCAACACCATCGAACTCTTTCGCCAGCTTGTCAAGATCCTTGTATATCAGAAAAGGTGATTGCCGGTTCTCAAAGTAAACAGCATATAGTGGATTCAGTTCTTTCAGTGTCAAGGGATTTTCAACGCCGCAGTATTCGAAAAACTCCTTGAATTCATACGACATACTGAAAAATGAAGGTCCCATGTCAAAACTGAAGCCATCCTTTTCAATAAGGTTCAGTCTGCCACCGGGCAAATGGTATTTCTCGACGAATTCAACGGAATACCCTTTCGTAGCCAGCCGAAGGCCGGTTGCGAGGCCGCCCAATCCGGTACCAATGATTAAAGCTGTTTTTGGATTTGACATAAACACTACAACACCCTAAAGGGCGTTTTGTTTAGCACTTAAATGTTTAATTAACAATTTATTTTGAATATGTTAAAAACCGGGTAAGCTATGCAAGGGCTCCCCGTGTAACTTCCAAAATCTCAGGCTGGCCGCTGAGGGGATTGGATAAAGATAGATGATTTCTGCCGGAAACTTGGTGCTTCTCTGAGCGAATGTGCATAAAAACGCACAACGCCGGATAAGTAGGATGCCCCTCTTGATTTGTTCATATTTATACTCTGAAAAATCCTGTTTTTCACCTCTAAAGCAGTACTTTTGCCGCGGTTTTGCTCGTAAACAATTCCGCCCTTCGATTGTTGTTTCTAAAATTCTGATTATGATCTTATTAAGCTCTCCAATCGATTACCTGCCCATCGCCATGATGTTTGTCGTGGCCATCGGCTTCGTGCTTTTCACGATGTTCGTCACCCATCTCCTTGGGCCGAGAAGAATTTCCAAGGTCAAGCTGGAGACCTTTGAGTGCGGAATCGAATCGCAGGGAAATTCCCGTTTGCCATTTTCCATCAAGTATTTCCTTATCGCTATCCTCTTCGTACTGTTCGATGTGGAGGTGATTTTCATGTACCCATGGGCAGTGAATTTCGCCGAGTGGAGTAAAGTAAGTACTGCCGCATTCTTCGAGATGGCCGTTTTCCTTGGCTTGCTCGTGTTGGGTCTGATCTACATCATCCGTAAAGGAGCCCTCAAGTGGGAGTGAGTTTCACAGTGTATTGCTAACAGTTAAAGAACACGACAAAACATATGTCACAACAATTACAGCATTTGGAAGGGTATGAGGGACCGGGTTTCCTGGCCACTTCGCTCGACAAAGCCGTCGGGCTGGCACGGAAAAATTCCATTTGGCCCCTACCATTCGCTACGTCTTGCTGCGGTATTGAGTTCATGGCTACCATGGCCTCTACCTACGACCTGGGTCGTTTCGGTGCAGAGCGCTTGTCTTTTTCCCCCAGACAGGCCGATTTGTTGATGGTGATGGGTACCATTGCCAAAAAAATGGGTCCGGTTTTGAGACAGGTTTACGAGCAGATGGCAGAGCCCCGCTGGGTCATTGCCGTAGGCGCTTGTGCTTCTACAGGGGGTATTTTTGATACTTACAGTGTGCTTCAGGGCATTGATCGTATCATTCCCGTGGATGTTTATGTGCCCGGGTGCCCTCCGCGACCAGAGCAGATCCTCGATGGCGTGATGAAAATACAGGACCTTGTCGCCAGCGAGTCGCTACGTCGCCGGGATTCGCAGGAATACAAGGATTTACTCGCTTCATACGGAATTCAGTGATATGACACAGCAGCAATACGATAGCATCAGCGAAGTGCTGAAAAGACAATTCGGTGAGGACATTCTCGACGCGTGTTTGGAGCAAGACTTTCCGGTGTTCACCGTTGCCCGTGAAAAATGGGCAGAGGTCCTTGCCTTCCTGAAGAATACTCCCGAACTGAATTTCCATTTCCTGACTACCCTTTGCGGACTGCACTATCCCGACAATGCGCTGCCCTTCGGGCTGATGGTTCAGCTGCATAATATGCCGGCCAATACCCGCGTCCGCCTCAAAACCTTTGCACCCGAGAGCGATCCCGTGTTCGATTCACTCACGTCGATCTGGCCATCGGCCAACTGGATGGAGCGCGAGACCTATGACTTTTACGGGTATCGGTTTACAGGCCATCCCGACCTGCGCAGGGTGCTCAATATGGACTCGCTGGAAGGCTGGCCCATGCGCAAAGAGTTTCCGCTGGAAGATCCCTTCCGTCAGGACAAGGACGATAAGATGTTCGGAAGGTAAGAAGATATAACGTTAACGCATTGACGAATCAACACAGACGCGAACCGAATGGCTGAACAACAGAATTTACCCGGAAATCCGGGTTTCGCCGCCCTCCAGGAGAAGGAGTATACGACTCTGAACCTGGGGCCTACCCATCCTGCCACCCATGGTATTTTTCAGAACGTTTTGAAGATGGACGGTGAGCTGATCGTTTCGGCTGAGCCCACCATCGGCTACATCCACCGAGCTTTTGAGAAACTGGCCGAGCGTAGGCCCTACAACCAAATTACGCCCATAACCGACCGGCTCAATTACTGCTCATCGCCCATCAACAACATGGGCTGGCATATGACCGTGGAGAAGCTCGCGGGCATCGAGATTCCGGAGAGGGTACAATACCTCCGCGTGATCATCATGGAACTCGCCAGGATTGCGGATCATATCATCTGCAATTCGGTTATCGGGGTGGATAGTGGTGCCATGACGGGCTTTCTGTACGTTTTCCAGTGGAGGGAATTCATCTATGAGATCTACGAGGAACTGTGCGGTGCTAGGCTCACTACCAATATCGGCCGAATTGGCGGACTCGAAAGGAACTTCAGTCCCAAGGCCTGGGATAAGATCAACTATCTGCTGAAGGAATTGCCGAACGGCTTGCGTGAATTCGAAAACCTTCTTGTGCGTAACCGCATATTCATGGACCGGACCATACAGTGCGGACCCATCACTGCGGAACGCGCCCTCGCTTACAGTTTCACTGGTCCCAATCTGCGTGCTGCCGGAGTCGATTACGATGTAAGGGTCATGAATCCCTACAGCGGTTACGACCAATTCGAGTTCACCATCCCGGTGGGAACCAACGGTGATACCTACGACCGCTTCATGGTGCGTCAGCGTGAGATGTGGGAGTCCCTCAGCATCATCCGTCAGGCGATAGAAAAAATCAACAGGATGGAAGACAAGACTACCTTCCACGCAGAGGTGCCCGAGTTCTACCTGCCTCCGAAGGAGGAAGTTTACAACAGTATGGAAGCCCTTATCTGGCATTTCAAGATCGTGATGGGAGAAACGGCGATTCCAAAAGGAGAAGTCTATCACTGTGTAGAGGGCGGCAACGGCGAACTGGGCTTCTACCTGGTAAGTGACGGAGGCCGCACGCCTTACCGTCTCCATTTCCGTCGTCCTTGTTTCATCTATTACCAGGCATACCCTGAAATGGTCAAGGGGGCGATGCTGAGCGATGCCATCCTGACCATGAGTTCCATGAACGTTATAGCTGGCGAACTGGATGCCTGATTAAAAACACAGCACAAAATGAGTGATTCCAATCCGATAAAATTCAGTGACGAGGCCCTGGCGCTTGTCCATAAAATCATAGCCCGCTATCCGGAAGGACGGCAGAAATCGGCCATACTTCCTGTATTGCACATGGCACAGGCAGAATTCGGCGGATGGCTGAGCGCTCCTGTGATGGACTATGTGGCCGGTCTGCTGAATATTCAGCCCATCGAAGTGTATGAAGTAGCTTCTTTCTACACGATGTTCAACCTGAAGCCAGTGGGCAAATGTGTCATAGAAGTCTGCCGGACAGGACCCTGTTGGCTGATGGGAGCAGAGGACATCGTGCAGTACATGGAGAAGAAGCTCGGCATCCGCGAGGGCGAGACAACGGCCGATGGCATGTTCACCCTGAAGACGGTGGAATGTCTGGCCTCCTGTGGCACAGCACCCATGTTGCAGATAGGAGAGACCTATCACGAAAAACTGACACTCGAAAAAGTCGATTCCATTTTGGATACCTGCCGCCGCGAAGTGGTGACACCCGTTTCTCATTGGAGAAAGGATAAATTGAAGGCCTGATAAAACCATAAAAGCAAAACCATGGGAAGAAAACTTCTCACTCAGCATATAAATGTTCCCGGTATCCGTCAGCTGGACACCTATCGCCAGCACGGCGGGTACGAGACCTTGAAAAAGGCCTTGGCCATGAAGCCGGACGATATCGTAGAGGAAGTGAAAAAATCGGGACTCCGCGGTCGTGGCGGTGCCGGATTCCCCACCGGCATGAAATGGGGATTCCTCGCCAAGCCGGAAGGAGTGCCACGTTACCTCGTGTGCAACGCCGACGAGAGTGAACCGGGCACTTTCAAGGACCGTTACATGATGGAGCGCCTGCCGCATCTGCTCATCGAAGGAATGGCCATCGGTTCACTCGCGCTTGGATGCCGCACCTCCTACATCTACATCCGCGGAGAGCTGATGTATGTATTCCATATTTTGCAGGAAGCAATCGACGAAGCCTATGCAGCCGGGTTGCTGGGGAAGAACATTCTTGGAAGTGGCTGGGATTTCGATTTGCACGTGCACTGCGGAGGCGGTGCCTATATCTGCGGAGAGGAAACCGCATTGATCGAATCGCTCGAAGGCAAGCGCGGCAATCCACGCATCAAGCCGCCGTTTCCTGCTATCAAAGGTGTGTGGGATTGTCCCACCGTGGTCAACAATGTGGAAAGCATCATGGCCGTAGTGCCCATCATACGCGACGGTGGCGATGCCTATGCACAGATCGGCATTGGAAAGAGTACGGGAACCAAATTGATTTCCGCCTGCGGTCACCTGAAAAAGCCGGGTGTTTATGAAATCGAACTCGGCCTGCCCGTTGAGGAATTCATCTATTCGGATGAATACTGTGGTGGTATACGCAACGACAAGAAACTGAAGGCCGTAGTAGCCGGAGGTTCCTCTGTTCCGATTTTACCCGCTGAGCTCATCCTGAAGCTTGCCAACGGAGAGCCGCGGCTGATGAGTTATGAATCCCTCGCAGAGGGTGGTTTCGCCAGCGGAACCATGCTTGGCTCCGGAGGATTCATTGCCATGGACGAGGATACATCTATCGTCAAAAATCTCTGGACATTCACCCGTTTTTATCACCACGAGAGCTGCGGACAGTGCAGTCCATGCCGTGAGGGCACCGGTTGGATGGAAAAGATCCTGCACAAAATCCTCGACGGACACGGCACCGTCGCCGACGTTGATCTGCTCTGGGAGATCCAATCTAAAATCGAAGGAAAAACAATTTGTCCGCTGGGTGATGCTGCGGCCTGGCCGGTCGCCAGCGCCATACGTCATTTCCGCGCGGAGTTTGAAGAATACGTAAAGAATCCTACTGCCATACGCAGGGATCATAACTATTTCCGACTCAACAATCTTTCACCCGAATTTGCCTGATACGACTATGCCAAAAGTAACCATCGACGGACATACCATCGAAGTACCGGAAGGTACCACCATACTTCAGGCGGCCAGAATGATTGGCGGTGATGTGGCGCCGCCTGCCATGTGCTACTACTCTAAGCTCAAGACCAGCGGAGGCTATTGCAGGACCTGCATCGTGAAGGTCACCAAGGGCTCTGAGAAGGATCCCCGCCCCATGCCCAAGCCGGTGGCTTCCTGCCGCACCACGGTGATGGACGGCATGGAAGTGCAAAACAAGACGGCCCCGGATCTGGTAGAGGCGCGTAAGGGTGTGGTGGAGTTTTTGCTCATCAACCACCCGCTGGATTGTCCGATTTGCGACCAGGCAGGGGAGTGCCATCTGCAGGACCTCAGCTACGAACACGGACTTTCCAAATCCCGCTATGAATTCAAGCGAAGGGAGTTTGAAAAGATCGACATCGGCGATAAGATCAAGCTGCACATGACGCGCTGTATCTTATGCTATCGTTGCGTGAAAGTGGCCGATCAGGTCTGTGACAGCCGTGTACACGGCGTCATCAACAGAGGCGATGTAGCGGAAATCAGCACCTATATCGAACATGCGCTCGACAGCGACTTCAGTGGTAACGTCATCGATGTCTGTCCCGTGGGCGCATTGACCGACCGTACCTTCCGTTTCAAGAGCCGTGTATGGTTCACGCGTCCTCTCAATGCGCACCGTAACTGCAGCAAGTGCTGTGGTAAGACGGTCCTCTATATGAGCGGCAACGAGGTGTTGCGTGTTTCTGCCAGAAAAGATCAGTGGGGCGAGGTGGAGGATGCCGAAGCGGGCAAGCCGGGTTGGATCTGCAATGAATGCCGCTTCGAAAAGAAAGAGGCTGCCGACTGGACCATCGAAGGTCCACGGGCTATCGATCGTCACTCGGTCATATCGCAGAACCATTATCTCCAGAAGAAAAACCTTCGCATCGACGTTTCCAACCAGAAGCGCATCGATGAGAAAGCGCATAACCAATAAACGACCCGATATCCGGATATGGAATTCATACTTGTAAAATTTGTACTGGTGGTAGTGGTGTTCCTGGTATCACTTGGCATTGCCGCCTATAGTACCTATGCCGAGCGGAAAATAGCCGCATTCATGCAGGATCGTGTTGGACCGGATCGTGCGGGCCCATTCGGGATTCTTCAGCCTGTTGCAGATGGGGTGAAGATGTTCATGAAAGAGGAGATCATCCCAACCAACGCCGATAAGGCACTGTTCATTCTCGGTCCTTGCATCATGATGATGACTGCCTGTATGACAGGGGTTGTGATTCCCTGGGGAGACAGCATCACCATCAACGGTACTGCCTACCCGGTACAGATTACGGACGTGAACATAGGGATCCTTTACATCTTCGGTGTGGTCAGCATCGGTGTATACGGCATCATGATCGGCGGCTGGGCCTCCAACAACAAGTACTCCCTCATGGGCGCCATTCGTGCATCTTCGCAGATGATCAGCTACGAGCTCGCCATGGGGCTGTCCATCATCGCATTGGTGATGACCACCGGCACCCTCAGTATCCGGGAAATCGTGGAACAGCAAAGCGGTTTCAACTGGAACATCTTCGTACAGCCGCTCGGGTTCCTCTTGTTCATCGTGTGTGCGTTCGCGGAGTGCAACCGTACTCCGTTTGATCTTCCGGAGTGCGAAACCGAGCTGGTAGGGGGCTATCATACCGAATACAGCTCCATGAAGCTGGGCTTTTACCTCTTTGCCGAATACATCAATATGTTCATCTCTTCCGCCATCATTTCTTCCCTGTACTTCGGCGGATACAATTTCCCCTTCCTGGATCAGCTCGGCCTGAGTCCGAACCTGCTCACACTGGCGGGAACACTCGTGTTCTTTGCCAAGATCTTCTTCTTCATTTTCTTTTTCATGTGGATCCGCTGGACCATCCCGCGTTTCCGCTACGACCAGCTGATGCACCTCGGCTGGAGGGTTATGATTCCCCTGGCACTGGTCAATATTCTCCTCACAGCAGGAGTGGTACTTTGGAAAAACGGACAGCTGTTCTGAAATACTTAAAACCGTAAACACCGACTCATCAACATGCAACTCACCAATAGATCAGAAGTAGTCGTCAATAAGCGCATGAGTTTTCTGGAGAAGATGTACCTGCCGGCCATCCTCGGCGGACTCGCCATCACGATCAAGCACATCTTCAGAAAACGGGTAACGGTGAAATATCCTGAGGAAACGCGTCCCGTATCGGGTGTTTACCGTGGCTGGCATGTGCTCAAGCGCGATGAACAGGGCCGCGAGAATTGTACCGCCTGTGGCCTGTGTGCCGTCGCGTGTCCCGCTGAAGCCATCACCATGACCGCTGCCGAACGTAAGAAAGGGGAGGAGCAATTGTACCGTGAAGAGAAGTATGCTGCTGTTTACGAGATAAACATGTTGCGTTGCATCTACTGCGGACTTTGTGAAGAAGCCTGTCCGAAAGAAGCTATATTCCTCACCGATCGTATGGTGCCCGCTGATTTGTTGCGGACCAATTTTATTTTCGGAAAGGACAAGCTGGTGGAGGGCAGTACGCCGGAGACCAGGATCGATATCAGTCAGCGCACAACGGCGCATCGGCAGCCTTCTTCCCTTTAAAAGACCACAGGAAAACACTAATTTCGCCCACCCTCAAACCAGAAACCCGTGAATCCGCAATTGCCCTTTCTGATACTCGCCACCCTCTCGGTGTTCAGTGCCCTGATGGTTGTGTTGTCGAAGAAGCCGGTCCATAGCGTACTGTACCTCATCTTTTGCTTTTTCACCATCGGGGGACACTACCTGCTGCTCAATGCCCAGTTTCTGTTCGCTGTTCATATCATCGTGTATGCCGGAGCCATCATGGTCTTGTTCCTGTTCACACTGATGTTCATTAATATGAACAAAGAGTCCGAGCCCCATAAATCCAATTTGCTGAAAACGGCGGCTACCCTGGTTGCCGGCTGCCTCTTGCTGGTGCTGGTATCGACGGTCACCGAAACAGGTGGTGCGTTGCCGGCGCCTGCAGACGATGCACAGATAGGAACTGTTTCCAATCTCGGAAAATCCTTGTACGGTGACTATGTGCTACCGTTCGAAATAACTTCCATACTTCTTCTTGCAGCGATGGTCGGTGCCGTCATGCTGGGTAAAAAGACCACTGAATAAACGAGCGCTTCTATGGACACAATATTGAACACAGTTCCGGTGGAGTATTACCTTGGCTTATCAGCGATCCTCTTCACCATTGGAGTCATGGGCGTTTTGTTCCGCAGGAATGCCATCATCGTATTCATGTGTGTGGAGTTGATGCTGAATGCCGTCAACCTCTTGCTCACCGCGTTCTCCACCTTGCACGGTGATGCCGGCGGACAGGTGATGGTCTTCTTCATCATGGCCGTAGCGGCAGCGGAAGTGGCCGTAGGGCTGGCCATCCTGGTGATGATTTACAATAATGTGCGCACTGTGGATATCAATGCGATGAACAAGCTTAAGTGGTAAAAATCCGGAAGACAGACCTGACATCATGCATCAATTCACCTGGCTCATTCCTGTTCTGCCCTTGCTGGGCTTTCTGGTCGTAGGTATTTTCAACAAGCGCTTACCCGTTACCCTGAGCGGAGGCATTGCCAGTGCGGCGGTCTTCCTCTCCTTCGTATTATCGCTTGCGATTTTCCGCGAAGTACAATTGCAGGATTCCGTTCCCGAGCGCATCGTGCTGTTCGAGTGGATCAGCTCCGGCGATCTTCAAATCGATTTTTCCTTTCTCATCGATCGCTTATCGGCCATCATGTTGCTGGTGGTGACCGGAGTGGGTACGCTCATTCATATCTACTCGATCGGTTACATGCACCATGAGCAGGATCATGCCCGTTATTTTTCATATCTCAACCTGTTCGTGTTCTTCATGCTGCTCCTCGTGATGGGTTCCAATTACATCGTCATGTTTGCGGGCTGGGAGGGAGTAGGTCTCAGTTCATACCTGCTGATTGGTTTCTGGTTCAAGAACACAGCGTACAACGATGCGGCCAAGAAGGCCTTTATCATGAACCGTATAGGCGACCTGGGCTTTCTTTTAGGCGTTTTCCTGATTTACACCACTTTCGGAAGTGTGAATTACAAAGAGGTTTTTGACGGTGCACGAAACTTCGGAATGGACAATCCGGCCATTGTGGCCATTTGCTTGCTGCTCTTTGTAGGAGCAATGGGTAAAAGTGCGCAGATACCACTCTATACATGGCTGCCCGATGCGATGGCGGGTCCTACACCGGTTTCTGCCCTCATTCACGCTGCGACCATGGTTACGGCAGGTATCTACATGGTAGTCCGATCCAATGTATTGTTTTCACTTGCTCCGTATGCGGGAGAAATAGTCGCTATCGTAGGGTTGGCTACGGCTTTCTTTGCGGCCAGTATCGGCCTTCGTCAAAACGATATCAAAAAAGTACTTGCCTATTCTACGGTGAGCCAGCTGGGCTATATGTTTGTCGCCCTGGGTGTGGGAGCGTACGATACGGCGCTCTTCCATGTCATCACGCATGCATTCTTCAAAGCGCTTTTGTTCCTTGGCGCAGGCTCCGTCATCCATGCTATGAGCGGGGAGCAGGATATCCGTAAGATGGGTGCACTGAAAGCGAAACTGCCCGTCACACATTTCACCTTTTTGATAGGTACGCTGGCGATTGCGGGTATACCTCCCTTTGCGGGTTTTTTCTCGAAGGACGAGATCCTGGCAGTCACTCACGGACATTCCCTGGTTATGTTTACTATACTGGTGATCACCTCGGTGATGACGGCTGTGTATATGTTCCGCCTGTACTGGCTGGTCTTTTACGGTGACTTCCGGGGAACTGAACTACAGAAGAGCCATCTGCACGAGTCTCCGCTGAGTATGACGATACCGCTGATCGTTTTGGCGGCACTTTCCACCCTCGGTGGCTTCATCGGTATGCCTGAGATTTTTCACGCACCGCATATCCTGAGAGAATTCCTTGCACCTGTCATCTGGAAAGTGAGTCCGCATACCGCATCGCATAGCTTTGAGTACATGCTCATAGCGGGCTCGATGGTCATCCTTGCAGTAATTATTTACCTGACCCATAGCAATTATGTGAAGCGGAAGCAGGTACCGGAAGCCGACGATCAGATTCCTTCCGGAATTTCCACGATTTTATCCAACAAATATTATGTGGATGAGCTCTATGATACTCTCATCACAAAGCCACTGAACGCCCTTTCTGATTTTGCCTACCGCTTCGTTGAGTTGCGCGGCATCGATGCCATAGTGAACGGTGTCAGCAAATCGCTGACCGGTCTGAGTGGGGTGTTGAAGTTCAGCCAGACCGGCTATACCGGAGGTTATATCTTCAGTATGGTCATCGGTATCATTCTCATTCTTGTTTTATCTCTCATGGCGTAAACGAATATGATCACTCTTGTACTCTTATTCTTTCCCCTGCTTGCTGCCCTCGGTGCGTGGATGCTGCGCAAAGAGTCGGTGAAAGTTTACGCACTCGTTTCCGCCATCTTCGAATTGGGCATCTGTGCGTACGCGCTGCAACAATTCATCCTTGATCCGGCTTCTGAAGCACTCCTGGTGGATTATTGGTGGATGAAGGATCTTGGAATATCCTTCCATTTGGGTCTGGATGGAATCAGCATCCTGCTGGTGGCCCTGACCAATCTGCTGACACCCCTGATCATCTTGTCGTCCTTCAGGAACAATCATACCAATGCCGGAACTTTTTATGGCTTGATTTTCATCATGCAGTTCGCCCTGAACGGCGTGTTTATGGCCATGGATGGTTTTTTGTTCTACATCTTTTGGGAGCTGGCATTGCTGCCCATCTGGTTCATCTGTCTACTGTGGGGTGGTGCGGACAAAGTCAGGATTACACTCAAATTCTTCATTTACACACTCTCGGGATCCCTTTTGATGTTACTGGGGTTGATAATGGTCTACCTGCATACACCGGCTCCCAGCAGCTTTTCCATTGACGCATTGTATTCAGCCACATTGGAACCATCTATGCAGGGATGGCTTTTCTGGTGTTTCTTTTTGGCATTTGCTATCAAGATTCCGATCTTCCCACTGCACACCTGGCAGCCCGATACGTATACCGATGCCCCGGCTCAGGGATCGATGTTGCTATCAGGCATCATGCTGAAAATGGGTCTGTATGGTATTATCCGCTGGATGCTTCCGGTATTGCCGGATGGTATTGCTACCTGGGGGCCGACAGCGCTGGTACTTTGTGCCATCGGGATTGTTTATGCATCCTGTCTGGCCCTGGTGCAAAAAGACTTCAAGCGCCTGATTGCTTATTCTTCCATAGCACACGTAGGCCTCATCGCTGCAGGTATATTCTCGCTCAACATGCAGGGGTTACAAGGTGCGATGGTGCAAATGCTGGCGCACGGCGTGAACGTGGTCGGTTTGTTTTTCATCGCTGATATCATCCAGCGCCGTATGAATACGCGAGAGATGCAGGCGCTCGGTGGACTGGCGCATAATTCTCCGGTATTCACCATTCTGTTCATGCTTATTCTGCTGGGTTCGGTTGCCCTGCCCCTGACCAATGGCTTCGTAGGGGAATTCCTCTTGTTGAACGGCATCTATCAATACAGCGCATCGATGGCTGCCTTGTGTGGTTTGACAGTGATCCTCGGTGCGGTTTACATGCTGAGGGCGTACCAAAAAGTGATGCTGGGAGAGCCACACGCCCGTAGTGCGGAATTCACCGGACTGCATACCAGTGAAAAAGTGGTCTTGTTCTCCTGCGCCCTGCTTATCGTAGCCGGCGGAATTTATCCTAAGCCAATACTTACCATTGCCCAGCCCGCCCTTGAGGATGTACTGGTGCTCATTCAAGATATTTATTGATTATGAAGGCCCTGATTATTGTTTCCCTCCTGGGCGTTGTCGCCATGATGGCCGAAGTGCTTCGCTTCAAGAAAATCCTGTTGCCGATGGTGGTCTTGGGATTGTTGGGAGCGCTGGCCACGTTGACCGGTGAATGGAATACCGGTATCCGGCATTTCAATGACATGGTTTATTTCGATAATTACGCATTGGGTTTTTCTTCGCTGCTGATTGTCATTACCCTCCTCTGGCTTTTTATGGGCTTTCCCTATTTCACACAGAGTGAAAGCCGTGGCGAACATGCGGCCCTGATACTTTTTGTGCTCAGCGGGGCTATTTGTATGGTGAGTTTCTCCGACCTGACCATGTTTTTCATCGGACTGGAAATTCTGTCGGTGTCGCTGTATGTCCTTGCTTCATCCAACAAACTTGAACTGCGTTCCAACGAGGCGGGCTTGAAATACTTCCTGATGGGTGCTTTCGCAACAGGATTCCTCCTTTTCGGTATTGCACTTGTGTATGGCGCTACCGGTAGTTTCAACCTTGTGGAAATACGGGATCAGCTGTCCTCCCAAGGTGCCCATCCTATGTTCTTGCAAGTGGGTGTGTTGCTGATTATGGTCGGTCTTTTATTCAAAGTATCGGCCGCTCCGTTCCATTTCTGGGCCCCTGATGTCTATGAGGGGGCACCTACTCTGGTAACAGCCTTTATGGCGACGGTGGTTAAAACGGCAGCCTTTGCCGCTTTTTACCGTTTGTTTTCGACTTGTTTCTCTTCCATGACAGGTGCATGGCTTACCATCATGACCATCGTCTCCGCTCTGACGATGTTGACCGGGAATATTCTGGCTGTTTACCAGACAAGTTTAAAAAGAATGCTGGCTTATTCGTCGATCGCTCATGCCGGCTATATGTTGATGGCCATCGTTTCCCTGAATGAAAATTCAATGGGAGCTGTATTTTTCTATTCTACGGCCTATAGCATTGCCAGTCTCGGCGTATTTTCTGTTTTGCATGCTTTGAGTCAAAAATCTGGCAATGAATCCATTGCAAGTATTGCCGGTTTGGGTAAAAAAGATCCATTCGCTGCAATTTTGCTCATTATGGTTATGCTTTCCCTTTCTGGAATCCCCCCTTTAGCCGGTTTCATTGCGAAGTATTATGTCTTTTTGGGTGCACTGAAGGCCGGATTTACAACCTTGGTCCTTACGGCTATTCTGGCGTCTTTGGTAGGTGTGTTTTATTACTTCAGGGTCATCTATGCGGTGTGCACCGAGAAATCAGAAGCGGCGACAGGAGATATTGTTGTGCGTGGATACAACTTTTACCTTCTCCTGCTGGCCGGTGTGTTTTCGCTCATACTGGGGCTTTTGCCCGACGGGATACTCTCCCTGATGTAGAGGTCTTTCAAGACTTTTTTGCTACATTTGTGTATGAGTATCAGTGCCTGTAGTTATATTGTATTCAGTTTCACATGAGGAAGTTTTGTTTTTTGATGTTGAAGCCTCAGACACTATGGGTCTTACCACTTGTTTTATTTACTCTCCTATTCCATTCCAGTACCCTTAAGGCGGAGAAACTCCTAGAAGATACTGAACGGAGCCGTCTGATAACTTTGACTTTTGTACTATCGGATTTCAATGGGTTTGCGGTGAGTTGTGCAGGTGCCGCAGATGGTAGCATAGATCTTATTCCCGATGGTGGGGTAGCGCCCTACACGTATGTCTGGTCCAATGGTGCTGCTGTGGAAGACCTGTCTGGTCTTATTGCCGGAACCTATACAGTGACAGTGACCGATTTTTTAGGAGATACACAGACGGGTTCAGTGACTTTGACATCTCCTTTGTCGCTTACCATCGCCCCCAATACCGTGTTGCCCGATAGTTGCGGCGGTACAGGTGACGGCAGGATTTTCATTACGGTGAATGGTGGCGTACTTCCTTATGATTATCTATGGTCCGATGGTAGTGTGGTGGAGGACCCCGCGGGCCTTACCTCCGGTTCCTATACAGTTACCGTGACCGATGACAATGCCTGTTCCGCTCAGGTGAATGGTATAACAGTTCCTCAGGTAGATGCGATGTCCTTATCGCTGCTGGTGACAGATGTCGCTTGTTTTGGTGAGGCAACGGGCAGTATTTCTGCAGGTGTGCAATCAGGAAATCAGCCCTTCGTCTATGTTTGGAGCAATGGCTCCGCTTCAGCCCTGACAACTGGATTAAGTACCGGTACATTCACGGTCACGGTGACGGATGCAGACGCCTGCACGGTTTCTGGTTCTGCTGCAGTCGCACAGCCCCTTGGTGCATTATCTTTAGGTGCTGTTGCTGTTGACCCCAAGTGCTTTGGGGCTGCCAATGGCAGCATCGATCTCACGGTGGGAGGGGGGACATCCCCTTATACATACGCTTGGAGCAATGGATCTGCCAATGAAGACCTTTTCGGTCTACTCGCGGGAGTGTATACGGTGACAGTCACCGATGCCAATGCCTGCATATCGGTATTGGATGTTACGGTCGGACAGCCGCTACCTCTACAGGCAGCGACCAGCGTTTCGAATGTTTCATGCAACGGAGCGGCAAATGGGAGTATAGATCTAACGGTAAGTGGAGGTATAGCGGGCTTTACGTACGTGTGGAGCAACAGTGTTACCAACGAAGATCTCAGCGGATTGGCTCCAGGAACCTATACGGTCACGGTGACTGACGCAAACCTTTGTACCATTTCCACATCTGCCAGTATAGTTCAGCCTGCGCCCCTGGGACTTAGCAGTACGGTGACGAATGTTGTCTGCAATGGTGCGGCGACAGGTGGAGTGGACCTGACTGTTACGGGAGGTACATCGGCGTATAGCTATGCTTGGAGTAACGGATCCACTACTCAGGATGTCTCAGGCTTAACAGCGGGTAGTTACACTGTTACTGTAACCGATGCCAATGGGTGTACCGCCCAAATTTCCGTCAACGTAACGGAAGCATCGCTCATAGGCTTGGTATTTGTACCGGTTGCAGGAACTTGTAATGCTGCCAATGGCTCCGTCACCGTACTGCCCGCTGGAGGAACCCCGCCATACACTTACCTTTGGAACAATGGTGCGAATACTCAGGTAGTAAGTGGACTTGCTGCCGGAGCATATACCATTACCGTATCTGATGCTGCCTTTTGTGCTGTAAGTAGTGCTGTGACGATTTTAAACAGTGGTTCTCCGAATACCATTCTTTCCAATCAGGTAGATGTAGCTTGTAACGGAGGCAATGACGGGCTGCTGGATATTACTGTTTCAGGAGGAGCACCTCCGTACACGTATGCATGGAGCAACGGGGCGATTACCCAGGACATAGCAGCACTCACAGCCGGGTCTTATACACTGACAGTTTCCGATGTGAACAATTGCATCCGAACGTTCACGTATGCCATCAGTCAACCTCCGGCAATAAATTCAAGCGGGTTAGTGAGCAACGTGCTGTGTAATGGCGGTTCAACAGGCAGTATCAACTTTTCAGCATCCGGCGGCACGGGCACCTTGAATTATCTGTGGAGCAATGGTGCTTCAGTACAGGATCCTACAGGATTGATTTCGGGCACCTATACGGTGACTATCACCGATGCGAATGCGTGTACGGCATCGAACATTTTTACAGTTGCGCAACCATCAGTGCTCAGCGCCACTGCATCTTCCACGCAGAGTGGATGCGGTGTGGCGACGGGAACAGCTACGGTCACGGCTTCCGGAGCGACTTCTCCTTATTCGTATTTATGGAGCAACGGTGCAGTCACAGCTTCCATCAGTAACATAGCTGCTGGAGTATATACCGTGACAGTGAGCGATGCAAACGCTTGTACTGCAGTCAGGAGCGTCACGGTGGTTTCGGCCAACGCTCCCCAAATAACGTCTGCGATTACCGATAGTGTGAATTGTAACAGTGGCTCAGATGGATTGGTGGATATCTCCGTATCATCGGGAACGCCTCCTTATTCGTACACCTGGAGCAATGGAGTGTCAGTGCAGGATTTAACCGGCCTTGCAGCAGGCACGTATTTGGTGACGGTGACCGATGCGAACAACTGCAGCGTTTCGGCCTCGTATACGATAGGTCAACCTACGGCACTGTTGCTCAGCGGAGTTGTCGGCAATGTAAATTGTTTCGGGAACAGCAACGGAAGTATAGACCTTAGCGTTAGTGGAGGCACAGGCGCGTATTCATACTTGTGGAACGGTGGTGCGATTACGCAGGACCGAAGCGGTCTGGTATCCGGTTCGTATACAGTCACGGTGATTGATGGTAATGCTTGCACTTCGCAGTCGGCCTTTACGGTGGTACAACCTTCTGCAATCACTTCCAGCGGGGCGGTGATCGACGTGCTGTGCAATGGCGGTTCAACGGGCAGTATCGACCTTTCAGCATCCGGAGGCACGGGCACCTTGAATTATCTGTGGAGCAATGGTGCTTCAGTACAGGATCCTACAGGGTTGATTTCGGGCACCTATACGGTGACTATCAGCGATGCGAATGCGTGTACGGCATCGAACATTTTCACAGTTGCACAACCACCAGTGCTCAGCGCCACCGCATCTGCCACACAGAGCGGATGCGGTGTGGCGACGGGAACAGCGTCGGCAACGGCTTCAGGAGGTACGGCGCCTTATGCCTATCAGTGGAGTAACGGCGCCAGTAGTGCAGTGATAACAAATTTGGCCAGCGGTAATTATACCGTTACCGTCACCGACGGGAATGCGTGTTCTTTGATCCGCATCGTGTCGGTTACTTCCGCCAATGCCCCCATTATCAGCAGTGCTGTAGTGGACAGTGTGAGCTGCAACGGTGGTGCTGATGGGGCAATAGACATTACTACAAGTTCCGGAACACCTCCTTATACTTTTTTGTGGAGCAATGGTGCCGTAGTTGAAGATGTAGCCGCTTTGGTGGCAGGTTTGTATACGGTAACCGTGACCGACGCCAATAACTGCAGTGTTTCGGCGTCCTACCTTGTCGTTGAACCTGCTGCATTGACCATTAACGGCAATGTATCCAATGTGTCTTGCTTTGGCAATAGCACAGGTGCCATCGATATTATTGTTTCCGGTGGAGTAGGGGGGTACATATACGCGTGGAGCAACGGAGCAAGTGTCCAAGACCTGAGTCTGATTCCTGCGGGTACTTATTCGGTCACGGTAACTGACCAGAACGCTTGTTCAACCCAATCGGCTTTCTTAGTCATCCAGCCTGCTAACCTGACCGCATCGATAAATCCCACGGATGTGCTTTGTAACGGTGATGCCAGTGGAAGCATAGCTCTTTCGGTCTTCGGAGGATCTCCACCTTTTGCTTTTCAATGGAGCAATGGGGCAAACACTCAAAATATTTCCGGATTGACGGCGGGCGGGTATACGATTACTATTACGGACGATCTGGGCTGTACCCGGATAAGGACTACGCTTGTGAATGAGCCACAGGCTATTCAAATCTCCATTGCTGCTACGGATGAATCCTGCAATCAGTCAAACGGTACTGCGACAGCAAACGCAATTGGCGGTACCGGTATTTTATCTTACCTGTGGAATACCGGGGTATCCACCGCTCAGCTCACCGGCCTGGTCGCAGGCACGTACACCGTGACTGTGACGGACGCCAACGCATGTGCTGAGCCTGCAACCATTGTTGTCGGCGTTGCTGGATCACCGCTCATTTCCGGTGCAGTGGTCGACAGTGTATCTTGCAATGGAGGTGCTGATGGCGGTATCAATATTTCAGTTTCCGGAGGCGTAACACCTTACACGTATCTATGGAGTAACGCTGCCACTGCTCAGGACTTGACAGGCCTACAGGCCGGAGTGTATACGGTGACCGTTACAGATGTGAACGGTTGCAGCACAATAGAAGATTACACTGTATTCGCTCCTCCGGCGCTCACAGCTTCCTTCACAACTGTGAACGCAACCTGTGGCAATGCCAACGGATCTTTGCAGGCTGTTGTTTCCGGTGGAACACCGGGATACACTTTGTCATGGTCTAACGGGCAAAGTACCACTAATATCAATTCCTTGTTGGCTGGCGTGTATACGGTAACTGTCTCCGACGCCAATGGATGCTCAGTACAGTATGCGAATACTGTTTCTGACGATGCCGGGCCGCAGATTACAAATGCACTTGTGCAGGATGTGCTTTGCAATAGTGGTAGTACTGGAGGAGTTGTTCTGACCGTTTCCGGTGGCTTTCCTCCCCTGACCTACCAATGGTCGAATGGGCAAACGGGCAACAATCTTGTCAATGTGGCCATCGGCACATTCACCGTCACCGTTACCGATGCGAACGGATGTAACATTACAGCATCTTATGTCATTGCTCAGCCAAGCTTTTTGGCTGCTCCTATTACTACGTCTCCTTCCTTCTGCGGCCAGACTAACGGTCAGGCGACTGCCAATTCGTCCGGCGGCGTACCACCATATGCATATCTGTGGAGCAACGGCCAGGTGACACAGACCATAACTGGACTAAGTGCCGGTACGTATACGGTGACAGTGACTGATGCCAATGGGTGCACTCGCCGTCGCAGTGCTTCGGTTACGCTCGCGAACGGCCCGGTCATCACCTTGGTGGGGCAGCTGGATGTTACCTGTGCGGGCGGAGTTGACGGAGCCATTGACATTTCTGTATCCGGCGGAGTTGCACCCTATCAGTTCACCTGGAGCAATGGAAGCATCAGTGAAGATGTTTCAGGTTTGCCGTCAGGTATTTATACCGTTATTGTGACAGACAGTGCACAGTGTTCGGATTCATTACAGGTGGAGATTTTTTCTGCTACGCCTTTGTCGATTTCCTCTTCAGTGACCGATGCATCCTGCGGCCTTTCAGATGGCAGTATCTCTTTGCAGGTAAGTGGAGGTGCGCCGGGTTATACATTCCAGTGGAGCAACGGGCAAACGGGACCTGCAATTGCAGGTTTGATTCCCGGCAATTATACAGTCACTATAACGGATGCGAACGTCTGTGATACGCTTATGTCTTTTGCGGTGAATAGTCTGCCAGGTCCGATTGCAGTGGTGGATTCCATACGCGGCATTCGTTGTTTTGGAATCAACAATGGCCGCATTTTCATTTCAGTTTCCGGTGGTACCAGTCCTTACACCTATCTGTGGAGTGATGGCAATACCGTGCAGGACCGCTTTGGCTTGGCAGCAGGTATCTACTCTGTGAGCGTTACAGATGCCGGTGGTTGTACCACTCAGCTTTCAGCAACGGTGTTATCGAATACTGCTCTTGCAGCCGCTTTTTCTTCTCAGGGCGGCTGCCAAAAAAGAAGCCCGCT
>CAZPCA010000005.1:0-8628 GCA_964584995.1 uncultured Bifidobacterium sp. | reverse complement strand
GGAGGAGTGGCCCCCTATACCTTCCAGTGGGAAACGGGCAGTACAGCGGGGACCATCAACGGCCTTGCAGCAGGCATATACGCAGTCACCATTACGGATAGCCTGGGATGCGTGAAGGCAGATTCCGTGAACATCACCAATACAGGTTCACCCGTCATTCAATTGCAAAATCAGACGCAGCCAACCTGTTACGGGTCTGCCGATGGTTCGTTGACCATTTCTATCACCAGTGGTACATCTCCGTATGCATTGTCCTGGTCCAATGGCGATGTAGGTTTCACTGCTGCACCATTGGCTGCAGGATCTTACGCTATTGCCATTACGGACGCCTTGGGTTGCATCGCGCTACAAACTTTCGTATTGAGTCAACCGGATTCTATTGAAATCGGTTTTACCAACTCGCCCGCCAATTGCGGTTTTTCGAACGGGGATTTAACAGCATTGGCTTCCGGTGGTACTGGTGCATTTTCATATCTATGGTCGAATGGTATCCTTTCTTCCACTAATAACAATGTGGTCTCCGGTGTGTACACGGTCACGGTAACGGATCAGAATGGATGCGTGAACAGTGATACCGTCAGGGTAGATTCTGTGCCGGGACCACAGTTGAGCCTTGTTCAGGTCACCCCGGTCGCATGCTTCGGGGCAGCCAGCGGTGCAATCGATGTATCTGTCGCCAGTGGCACAGGGCCGTTCAATTACAGTTGGTCCTCCGGACAAATATCCCAGGACCTTACTTCCGTGATTGCGGGAGTTTACTCCGTCACGGTTACAGATGCAGCCGGTTGTACTGATACACTGATTGCAGCAGTTGGCTCCGCCACTCCCATCTCTATCTCGGCTGTCGTTGACGATGCAGGGTGTGGCAACGCGAATGGTAGTGCGACTTTGACAGCTTCCGGCGGTACTCCCGGGTATGTTTATCTGTGGTCGACCGGTACAACGGGACCCTTGCTTCAGAACGTGGTGGCGGGTACCTACAGTGTTACCGTCACTGATGCCAACAATTGTACGGAGCAGCAAATTGTAACTATCAACAACCAGAATGCCCCCTCCATTGCCCTGGTCTCCATGGTGCCCACCAGTTGTCAGGGCGGGGCCGATGGACAGCTTGATATCAATATATTACAGGGTGTTCCGCCTTTCAATTATCAGTGGAGTAATGGTTCTCAGAGTCAGGATCTCCTGAATGTTCCTGCAGGAGTTTATTCACTTACTCTGACAGACGGTAACGGATGTGTCAGTTTTTTCGTCGATACAGTAACACAGCCGCTACCCCTTTCCATTTCATTCACCTCCGTAAATGCTTCCTGTAATCTTTCTAACGGGATCATCACTGCTCAGGCAAGTGGAGGAACCCCGGTGTATACGTATCTGTGGTCGACAGGCGTTGGCTCATCGGTATTGTCCGGTATCAATGCCGGTGCGTTCACTGTCACAGTGACTGATCAGGAAGGGTGCACAGGTGACAGTAGTTTCACTATTGTCAATTCTGGTGTGCCGGTGATAACGCTTGCTGCTCTCGATTCGGTTTCCTGCAACGGAGGGAACGACGGCGCTATCGATATCAATGTGGCAGGCGGACTTTCTCCCTACTTGTACACCTGGATAAATAGTACGCAAACCACAAATGTCATCACTGGACTTTCAGCAGGTGGATATACCGCAATAGTTACGGACGATGCAGGTTGTACGGCTACGCAGTCGTATACTGTCTTTCACCCCGCAGCTTTGCAGGTTGTTTTCCCTTCCGTTATCAATGCGGCTTGCGGACAAAGTAATGGCGCAGTGAGTGCCTCGGTCAGCGGAGGAGTGCCCGGATACAGCTACCTTTGGTCCAACTCCTTCACCAGTGATTCCATCTTTAGCCTGGTAGCCGGCGTCTATACCTTGACGGTAACTGATTTCAACGGTTGTACTGCCAGTGCCATTGCCAATATCAGCAACTTGACCGGTCCTTCTCTTACAGATGTGGACAGTAACAATGTGAGTTGTTATGGTGGCTCGGACGGCAACATAAGCATTACCGCATCCAGTGTTTCACAACCCTTGTCGTATGCGTGGACAGGCCTATCTGATACCTTGCCTTCACTTTCCAATCTCAGTGCCGGCGCTTATACGATTACGGTAACTGATGCAGCAGGTTGTATTTTGGTCAGGACCATAACCATCACGGAGCCGGCTGCTTTCGTAGTGAATGCGCTCATAACCCAGAAAAACCCGCCGTACAATCTAAGTTGCTATGCAGCCGATGACGGAGAGCTCTTCCTGAGCGTCGTCGGGGGAACTGCTCCATATTCCTTTGTGTGGAGCAATGGAGCGATTACACAGAACCTGCTCAATCTTCCTGCAAATACTTTTACAGTCATCATCACCGACGCGAATGCATGCACCACAAGCTCTTCCTTTTCAGTGACAGAGCCACCGCAACTTACAGCCAATGCCGGTGCCGACTTCATAGTATGCGGCCAAAGTGCTGCAACACTCTCGGCTGCGGTTCCTGTAGGCGGAATCGGTTTCTGGCAGGTTGTTGCATCCGACAGTACGATAATCTTCACCGACTCTACCAGCGCAAGTGCCGTGATAAGTAATCTTAGTACAGGCGACAATATCCTTCTTTGGACGGTTACCGATGGTATCTGCTCCGCCTCTGATCAGCTGGTTGTAACGAGTGCTACAGAGATTCAAGCCATCGGTGGAATTGATCGTCGTGTTTGTGGCGACAATGTCAATCTCAATGCGACACGCCCCGAGTTTGGTTACGGTTATTGGACATCCCTCACTGCTGGTATTGAAATTGCCGATTCCACAAAAGCCTTTACTGCGGTGACGGGGATCGCGTATGGAGTGAACAGTTTTCTGTGGACTGTAGTAAACGGCACATGCCGTGATTCTGTAGTAGTGAACATCACCCGCAGGGATACATTGGATTGTCTGCCTCGTGTCGAATTACCAACGGCTTTTTCGCCGAACTTTGACGGTAGCAACGATTACCTGGTCATAAAGGGACTTGATGAATATCCTGACAATGAGGTGCTGATTTACAACAGGTGGGGGCAGCTGGTTTATTCCACCTCCGGCTACCGCAACGACTGGTATGGTTTGGACAGAAACGGTTATCCACTTGCCGATGGAACATATTTCGTCATCGTCAAGGTGAATTATATCAATAAGGTTTACAACACGTACATTGACTTGAGGCGATGAAGAAAAGTATCTTGTTCATTGTATTGCTCTGTTCACTCAAGCTGGCATCCGCTCAGCAAGGGCCCCTGTTGAGTCATTATATGTTCAATGGACTATTGTTGAACCCTGCATACGCCGGAAGCAAGGAGTATGTCAGCTCAACCCTGCTTTACCGCAAACAGTGGGCCGGCATAGAGGGAGCACCCATCACCAACAGTGGCTCTGTACACGGTTTGCTGAAAAAGAAAAAGCTTGGACTGGGCGCCATTTTCCAGCAAGACAAAATCGGTGTGACCAAGCAAACAGACATGTATGCCATGTTGGCCTACCATCTTGATTTAGGAATGGGGAAGTTGTCGGTAGGACTGCAAGGTGGCGTGAGCAATTTCAGTTCGGAGGTCGTGAAGTTGACCTATTGGGACCCGGGCGACAAGGTGTTCGAGTATAACACATTCAGCAGTCTATTGCCCAATGCCGGCTTGGGCGCTTACTATTACCGTGAACTTTTCTATGCCGGCGTATCGGCTCCCTTTCTGATTTCTTATGATCCCAATGACAAAGGTGCGATTCGTCCGGAGATTCCGGTGCATCAGATGGTGCGTCGGTATTATGCAACAGTCGGAGGAGTCATTGAAACGGAGAGCGAAATCAAATTCAAGCCCTCCATGCTTCTGCGTTACGAGAACGGCAGCAAGCTCCAATACGACCTGAATATGAACGTGCTGATAAATGATATATTCTGGATCGGTGCTTCGTACCGTTCGGATGAATCCATCGTGGCCTTGTTCGAATACCAGATCAACAGGAAATTCCGTGTTGGATATTCATACGATTACACTCTCGGCATGCTGGGCAGTTACACCTCTGGGTCGCACGAGCTCATGATAGGTTACGACTTCGGTTTCCCGGTCACTAAAATGAAATCACCCCGTTATTTCTGATGATGCGGATGAAAAGGTTGTTTGTTTATTTGCTGGCCGGAGGTACAATCCTGTTGAGCGGTTGTGTCAGTGTCCACCTCCGTATGGCCAACGAATATTATATGCAATTCGCCTATGCATCGGCAGCTCAGGAGTACGAGTATGTGCTGAGTAAAAAGACGGATCGTGAAGCCATTATCAATGTGGCCGATTGTTACCGCCAAATGGGTAATCCGGCGAAGACGGAATTCTGGTATAGGCGTGCCGTTAAATTGAACAATCCAAAGGTCGATTGGGAATTGTATCTGGCGGAAGCGCTGATGAAAAACAATAACTACCAGGAGGCGAAGGCCTACCTGAAGCATTACCTGGAGTTCAATGCAACGGATTACAGAGCCCGGCGAATGTTGGGAGTCTGTGACAGCATCGCTGAATTCTACCGTGACACCACTCTGTACACCGTCAGTCTGCTGAAGTTCAACACCCCGAAAGAGAATTATTTCAGTCCTGCATTTTACAGACACGGCATCGTATTCCTTTCCGATCGTGCAGAAAAGGGGTTGAGCAAGACCAAGTCGGATGCTACGGGCCGCCGGTATGTAGACATGTTCTATGCGAAGAAGACAGACCGGGGCAACTGGATGGATCCCGAACCGTTGCGTGGAGACGTCAACGGTAAATTCAACGAAGGACCTGCAGTGTTTTCCCCAGATTTTTCGACCATGTACTTCACCCGCAACAATTACATCAGTAACCGTGCGGAGAAGAACAGCCGCAACGTGAATGTACTAAAGGTTTTCCGAGCGGATAATGCAGATGGAGAGTGGCGGGTCAAGGGACCTATGTATTTCAACAGTGACGATTATTCGGTCGGCCATCCGGCAATCAGTGCGGATGGAACTATGATCATATTTTCTTCCGATATGCCGTGGGGATATGGCGGGTCCGATTTGTATATGGTGCGTTGGGAGGGAGGTGATACATGGAGCAGCGCGATCAACCTTGGTCCCCTTGTCAATACGGAAGGCAATGAACTATTTCCGTTTCTTCAGAACGACTCGGTCTTGTTTTTTGCCAGTGATGGGCATTCCGGTCTGGGCGGACTAGATGTATTTGAATCCCGCAAGCTGGGAAATGATTGGCAAGTTCCAGACAACCTCGGCTATCCCATCAATTCATCGCACGACGATTTCAGTTATATCGTGGATTCATCCGGTATCAACGGTTTCTTCAGTTCCTCACGCGGTGGCCAGTTCGACAAGATATATGAATTCGAAAAACATCCTCCGCAGCTTTTCCTAAAGGTGAATGTCATGGATGGAGCACTGGCCAGGGCACTTCCGGATGTAAGGGTGAAATTGATCGCCAACAATGGCATGGAGAAGACCTATACCACCGATGCTGCCGGTAATATAAGACTGGCAGTGCAGCCCGGAATGAATTTCAAATTACGTTGTGATCATCCCGATTATTTTCTGGCATTCACTGAAGCTTCAACCGTCGGAAAGAAATTTTCGGAAACCGTCGATCTTTCCGTCGAACTTAGAAAGGTCGATATGAACAAGCCGATTGCCTGGCAGGGGATTTCTTTCCAGAAAAAGGATTTCCAGCTGAAGCAGTCTTCCGGTGAATCCTTACAGCGTCTGACCAAGCTGCTAAACGACAACCCCCGCTTGCAGGTTGAAATAGCAGCATACACCGATTCACGTAATTCCGATGCAGAAAATTTCAAATTGACGCAGCAACGCGCCGAACTGGTGTTGTCGTTTCTCGTCAGTCAAGGAATTGGGGCGGAGCGTATGACGGCAAAAGGCATGGGAGAAACCAAATTGCTCAACCGCTGCGTGAACGGTATTTTGTGTATTGAAGAAGACCATGAGCGGAACAACCGTATTGAGATCACCATCACGGGAATCAATAGGGGTAAAAGCCTGCCCTAAGACATGGCAGATTCGAATGCCCCCCTGGCGGAACGCCTGCGACCTACAAAGCTTGAAGATGTCATTGGTCAGCAACATCTCGCCGGTGCCGACGGTATTCTTCGGAAGTTGTTAGCAACAACTTATTTGCCCTCTATCATTTTTTGGGGCCCACCCGGCACAGGTAAAACTACCCTTGCGGGTATTCTGGCCAGTGAAATCGGTTTGCCGATGTTCGTCCTGAGTGCCATCAGTGCCGGAGTGAAAGATGTGCGGGATTGCCAACGCAAAGGAAGCAGGCAAGGCAGTGCTTTTCATCGATGAAATACATCGGTGCAATAAATCACAACAGGACTCCTTGCTCGCTGCTGTGGAGAACGGCACGCTGATACTAATCGGAGCTACCACGGAGAATCCCTCTTTCGAAGTGATTCGTCCACTTTTGTCGAGGTGTCAGGTTTACACGTTGGAACAACTTCAGGGGCAGGAGTTGCAGCAATTGTTGCAGCGTGCCTTACAGACCGATGCATATCTGCAAGAACGCAAGGTCGATGTCAGGGAGACCACCGCTTTGTTTGGACTTTCCGGAGGAGATGCGCGTAAATTATTGAATATGCTGGAGATGGTGGTGCGCTATTCGTCCGATGATCCGGTCACCATCACCGATGAACTGGTGATGCAGATCGCCCGTAAACGCATTGCTGCATATGATAAGAAAGGGGAGCAGCACTACGATATAATCTCCGCATTCATCAAGTCGGTACGGGGCAGCGATCCCAACGCTGCATTGTATTGGCTGGCGCGCATGAAGGAAGGTGGCGAAGATCCTGTGTTTATCGCCCGGCGCTTGCTGATCCTGGCTTCGGAAGATATCGGACTGGCCAATCCCAATGCATTGCTGCTGGCGCAAGCGGTGTTTCAGGCGGTAGGTGTCATCGGTTTTCCGGAGTGTTTTATCCACCTGGCTCAGGCTACCACCTATCTTGCAGCATCTCCCAAGAGCAATGCCAGCTACATAGGTTTGAAAAAAGCAGAGCAGGCAGTGAGGGATTTCGGTGATGCACCCGTACCGTTGCACCTGCGCAATGCGCCTACTGGTATGATGAAGGATATGGGTTACGGGGAAGGCTACCGATACGCCCACGATTTTGAACGGAACTTTGCAGATCAGGAGTACATGCCGGATAGAATGGCCGGTATCCGATTGTATGAGCCGGGAAAAAATGCACGCGAGGAGGAGTTGCGCGCATTTTTACATCAACGCTGGAAAGACAAATACGGGTATTGATGTTTTTAGTCATTCGTATTGCTAGCAAGTTTATTTACATTTGAATAAGCAAAAAAGCTGAATGAAACTGCACAAACATTTCTCGCTCCGGGCGCTCAATACTTTTGGTATGGATGTTAAAGCGAACTGGCTCGCCGAGATTGTAACGGTCGAGGATATACGACATGTGCTCCGCGACCCCGACCTGCAGCACCTTGAGCGACTGGTCTTGGGTGGTGGCAGCAATATCCTCTTCACCCGGTCGGTGCAAGGCGTCGTGTTACATAACCGTATAGGGGGCATCGAGATGGTCAGGGAAGATGACGATTTTGCATGGATCAGAGCCGGAGCCGGTGGCAGCTGGCATGAGCTGGTCGAGTGGGCGGTGGAGCGGAGCTTGGGCGGTATCGAAAACCTCAGCCTGATACCGGGAAGTGTGGGGGCTGGTCCGATGCAAAACATCGGTGCCTATGGCGTGGAGTTGAAAGACGTTTTTGATAGCCTGGAGGCCCTGCATCTGGGCACCATGGACATGCATACTTTCCGCAACAGCGATTGCGCTTTCGGATACAGGGAAAGTGTTTTCAAGCATGCCTTGAAGAATCAATTCTTCATCACAGCCGTGACGTTGCGGCTATCGAAGAAGCCTGTAGTCAATACCGCATACGGAGCCATTACACAGCAGCTGGAACGCATGGGCGTAGCAATCCCCGGCATTCGCGAAGTGAGCAGGGCCGTGATGCAAATACGTCGCAGCAAGTTGCCCGATCCGGCTGTTTTGGGAAATGCCGGCAGTTTCTTCAAAAACCCAGAAGTCGATCCGGAAGTCTTTGAGCGGTTGAGAAGCCTGCATCCCGGCCTCGTGGCGTATCCCTTGCCGAGTGGGATGGTGAAACTGGCGGCAGGCTGGCTAATCGAACAATGTGGATGGAAAGGCAGGGTAGTAGGACACACAGGTGCCCACAAGGACCAGGCCCTCGTGCTGGTCAATTACGGACATGCCAGCGGCACCGAAATCTACGAGTTGGCACTTCAAATCCGCAACAGCGTGCACGAACGCTTCGGTGTTTTGATAGATCTTGAAGTGAATGTGTATTGAGGTTTTAAAATGATTGGTTGTGATTTCTTTGTTTTATATATATAAAAATATGATTTACAACGTCTTGTGTACTTTTTTGTTGGATTGACGAAAAAACTTCAAATATTGGTTACATTTGCACCCCCAACAGGGTAAGTGCTCTTTAACCAAGTAGCGGTATCTTAGAATTAAATAGAGATTAAAACATAGTGCGGGGTGGAGCAGAGGTAGCTCGTTGGGCTCATATCCGCCTTCGGC
>CAZPCA010000004.1:44188-45481 GCA_964584995.1 uncultured Bifidobacterium sp. | reverse complement strand
TTGAGAATGTAGAGCTGGCCTCGGGAGGCGAAGAGGCGTTGCGGCTGATGGCGGATCAGGCGTACGACATTGTACTAACGGATGTGGAGATGCCCGGAATGAACGGGTACATGTTGAGCCAGCATATCAGAAACCTGCACAACCTGCAGAACCGACCGGTCATTGTAGCACTTACAGCCAATGCCTCCGATGAAGACCGCATCACCGCGAAAGAAGCAGGCATAGACGACTACCTGACTAAGCCCTATAGCCCGCAGGACCTGCTCGATGTGATCGTGAAGCATGTTCCCGCGGAGGGAGACGCCGCCTTGGTCGAGTCATCGCAGGACACGGCAAATGGCATTGAAAAACTGTATGCGGTGTTCAACCACAATACCGGCGACGTCACCCACTTCCTCCTGATGCTCCAGCAGCAGCTGCCGGAGCTTATCCGTGAGGTGAGGATAGGTCTCGGCCGTGGTGAAATGGAAAAAGCGTTTCATGCCGCTCATAAATTGAAATCGCCCTTGAAATTATTACTGGAAGCAGAGGTAGCAGACCGCTTCGGTCACTTCACCGAAAATCTGCGGAACTGCTCATCAGATGCAGCAGATCCGGAAAGCGAATTTTCGGTATTCGATGTACAGTTCACCCGATTGCTGCAGGACATTGAACAAGAACTGCGCAAACTGCGCGACCAACACCCCTGAAAACAAACAGACCCGAACAAAGTTCGGGCCTGTGGAATGTGTATGGTTTGACGGGTGATTACTGTCCTAAATCTTCAAAATTCAAATCACTGAAGGTGCTGCCGGAAGCCTCGGTATAACCATCGGTTACGGGCGCATGGTTTTCCCCATTCTCACGTTTGTTACGGATATACTCCAGGGCTTCGTGAAGACCATCGGTGAACTTTTCAAAATCCTCCTTGTACAGAAACAACTTGTGCTTCTCAAAAAAGGGACGATCTTCCGACTCACCCGGCTTGCGCTTACTCTCCGTGATGGTAAGATAGTAATCGTTGCCGCGGGTAGCTTTCACATCGAAATAATACGTGCGCTTACCGGCTCTGACTCTTTTGGAGAAGTGGGCATCGCGGCTGTGCGAGTTGTCAAATTCTGTCATAGTTCCAGGTTTGAAAGGTGAAGCAAGATTAATAAAAATTGTTTGAAATAAAAAATTTGCCCGAATTTTCACACTTTCCCCCAAACATATCCTCACACATGCGCAGCGGCGGATTCATCCAGTAATTGTCGCTCGTACAATTGACGGTAGAATCCCTCGGCACGAATGAGTGATGCATGCGTACCTTCC
>CAZPCA010000004.1:0-44178 GCA_964584995.1 uncultured Bifidobacterium sp. | reverse complement strand
CTTCCTGTACGATCGCACCTGCTTCAAGTACGATTATCTTGTCGCACTCTTTCACTGTCGCCACCCTGTGGCTGACCATGATGCTGGTCTTACCCATCATGAACTGCCGGAGATTGCGCAGTATCTTCTCTTCTGTTATGGTATCCACGGCTGAAAGGCAATCGTCGAAAATCAGCATATCGGGTTGCCGTATCAACGCACGCGCAATGGACACGCGCTGCTTTTGGCCACCCGATAAGGTAATGCCCCGTTCACCGAGCAATGTATCGAAGCCGTCTTTGAACTCCATCACCGCCTCGTACACGCAGGCGATGCGCGCGGCTTCCTCGATTTCCTGACGCGTCACTCGACGGTTTGTACCGAATGCGATGTTCTCAGCAATGGTATCCGAAAAGAGAAATACATCCTGAGGAACACAGCCGATTCTATTGCGGTAAGAAGAAAGTGAAAATTGCTGCAACGGCACGCCATTGACCATTACTTGTCCGGATTGGGGATCGGTGAGGCGCAGCAGTGCATTCACCACACTGCTTTTACCTGCGCCCGTGCGGCCGATGATGCCCAGTGAGCTCCCTGCTGGAACGATGAAATCCACGGCTTTCAAAGCGGGGGCCCTATCGGCCCCGTAAGTGACAGTGACATCCTTGAACACCACCTCCCCACTCAGTGGAGGGCATTCGAGTGGCCCATCCACTATAGAAGGTTGTTCATTCAAAAAGGCATTGATTCGCTGTTGGGACGCTTCTGCCCGCTGCACCAGCGAAACGACCCAACCCAATGCAGCGACGGGCCAGGTCAGCATATTGACATATATCACAAACTCTGCAATGTTGCCGACGGTGATGTTACCCGCCATCACCTCCAAACTACCCAGGTAAACAGTGATGAGGGTACTGAAGCCCACCAGCACAGACATGGCAGGAATGAAAAACGCATTTGTACGGACAAGATCCATCGAAATATCCCTAAAATCATCGGTATGCTTCCGGTAAAAACGATCGTAGTCCTTTTCTCTTGCGAAAGATTTGATGAGTCGTATGCCGGAAAAGGTCTCCTGCACAAAGGAAGACAGCACAGAAAGTTGTTCCTGCACCCGCTCGCTTTTACGGCTGATGCGGTCGTGGACATAATACACTACACCGGCCATCAACGGCAAGGGCAACAAGACCCAGGTGGCCAGCCTTGCATTCACGTGGTACATGGCGGCAATGACCAGTATGAACATGACAACCATGTTGATGGAATACATCAAGGCCGGACCGACATACATCCTCACCCTGCCTACATCTTCACTGATCCTGTTCATCAGATCGCCGGTGCTGTTGCGGTTATAAAAATCCATCCCCAATCGCTGGTAATGGGTATACACAGCGTTTTTCAAATCGAACTCGATATGCCTGGACATGACAATGATGGTTTGACGCATCAGGAACATGAACACTCCTTTCAACAAGGCCATCAGCAAGACAAGGGCACCGAACATGAAAATGCTCCACATCACCTGCCGGTACACCTCCGGTTGCATCTCCAATCCATCCAAACGCTGGTACGCCTTCAACTCATTCGCTACCACATCCAAGGCCTTACGGGTGAGCTGAGCAGGAAAAATCCCGAAAAGGTTCGAAACGGTAACGAAGAGAATACCCCAGAAAAAGTGGAATTTATACCTGAAAAAATAGGGATGCAGACTGGCTAATGCTCTCACAACGTGGAATTTGACACTACTACTTTCGAATTAAATGTTTATATAATTGATATTCAGCGGATAAAGATAGTCAATACATCTTTGTTCCGACGGAACCACCGGCTGATTTTTTTTCTGCGAATGAGCCAAAAAGCCTACCTTTGCCAGCCAATTCAAGACCGATTGTTCATGATTGACGTGAAAGAAATGAAGCCGCAAGTGGCTCCCGTGAGCACCAATGTTTTTGAAAGTGTTGCTGGCAGCCGCCATGAACAGGTGGTTTTTTGTCATGACCCCGATACCGGACTAAAGGCCATCATCGCCATCCACAATACCGTGTTGGGACCCGCATTGGGCGGTACACGCATGTGGATGTACAAGACCGAAGGCGAGGCGCTCAACGATGTCTTGAGGCTCTCCAGAGGGATGACTTATAAAGCGGCCATCTCAGGGCTAAACCTGGGTGGCGGCAAAGCTGTCATCATCGGCGACAGCCGTAAAGACAAATCAGAAGCTCTCTTCAGAAAGTTCGGACGCTTTGTGAATAACCTGAACGGCAAATACATCACTGCAGAGGATGTGGGTACCAGTACCAAGGACATGGAATACGTAGCCATGGAAACGGAGCACGTGACCGGATTGCCCGAAAGCATGGGCGGTGGCGGAGACCCCTCTCCGGTGACGGCCTACGGGGTCTATATGGGTATGAAGGCTTCTGCCCAGTTCGCCTGGGGCAACGACAGCCTCAACGGCAAAAAAGTCGTGGTGCAAGGCGTGGGTCATGTCGGAGAGAATCTCGTAAAAAAACTGCGCGAAGAAAACGCGACTGTCTATGTGACAGACATCAACGAAGATCAATTACGCAAGGTAGCGAAAGAATACGGTGCAACCGTGATCGATCCCGCTTCGGTCTATGAGCAGGATGTGGACATTTATGCCCCCTGCGCACTGGGTGCCACCCTAAATACCGAGAATATCCACAAACTCAAATGCCAGATTGTAGCCGGCGCTGCCAACAACCAGCTGGCCGACGAAGGTGTGCACGGCCCCATGCTCAGTGACAAGGGAATCATCTATGCTCCCGACTTCCTCATCAATGCCGGCGGACTGATCAATGTTTACTCCGAACTGATCGGATACAACAGACAGCGGGCATTGAGCCAAACGGAGCACATTTACGACGTGACCCTTGAAATCCTCAGGAAAGCACGTCAGGAAGGAGTCCATTCGCAAATGGCTGCCACCCGCATGGCTGAAAAACGCATCGCCGATATCAGCAAAGTAAAATCCACATTCTAATACCGGAATTTGTAGTGCCCTGTCGGGCACCCATGTTCTTTACATATGCTAAGCAGAAGGTACCTTCGAATCCGCGTCATGCAGGCGCTATACGCCTATTACCAGGCAGAACCCCGTGACATACGCAGGACCGAAACAGAGTTACTGAACGGAACGGAAAAAACCTACGAGTTGTATATCTGTCTGCTTGCATTCTTCCGTGAGCTGGCCCACCAGGAGCAGATGTATTTTGAGGATACTCCGGCATCGATGCTCACCGGTAAACGAAAAACCGCCCTGTCAACGATCCGTGAATTGGCTTTTGTGCAATGGCTGGAAACGGATGGGGAATTCAGCAAAGAAGTTAAAAACCGTAAAATAAGCTGGCAGGTGGACATTGATGTCGTTAAAAAAGCTTTTTTCCATCTGCGCAACCTGCCTTCTTACCAGGAGTTCATTCAAAAGACCGGCCACAGTCCCGCAGAGGAAACGGCCTTTCTGAAAACCATCATGCGCGAATTGTTCAAAGAGACGGATTTCCTGCCGCATGTGTTGGAAGAAAAAAACCTGTACTGGGCAGAAAGCCTGGCTCTGATTGAAAGCATGGTAGTAAAAACATTCGAAACCCAGCGTAAGGAGAACGGATTTCAATTGCTTCCCCTCTTCAAGGATGCTGAAGACGATGTACATTTCATGCAGGAGCTGGTGCAGAAAACCATTCGCGACGATGCCTATTTCCAGCAACTCATAGCTGAAAAGACCAAAAACTGGGATGCCGAACGTATTGCAGTAGTGGATATCATTTTAATGAAAATGGCCCTTTGCGAAATTTTGAACATCAGCAATATTCCGGTGAAAGTCAGCATCAACGAATACATCGACATCAGCAAGGACTACAGTACACCCAATAGTAAATCCTTCATCAACGGAGTAATCGATAAATTAGTGGCCGAATTGAAAAAAGATGGTAAAATCCACAAAACAGGCCGTGGCTTGGTAGAATGAACACTATGCGTATCCAATCCCTTCTAGCCCTTGCAGGAATACTGGCGTTCGCCTCCTGTCAAAACCAGTCAGCTACCGATAAAGATAAGGACCAGCTGTCGCCTTCCATCGTGAACATCGACGCAACAGCGTCCGGCGAGGACAAAGACTCCGGCCTGCCGGCATTCAGCTTTGAAGAAAGCTCCTTTGATTTCGGCACCATCTCTTCCGGAGAGGAAGTGACCCATACCTTCAAATTCAAAAACACAGGCGATGCCGACCTGGTGATTTCACAGGCCAATGCCTCTTGCGGTTGCACAAGTCCCGAATACCCCAAAGAACCGATCAAACCCGGTGATGAAGGGGAAATCAAAGTCACTTTCCGCAGCGAAGGGATTGCAGGCCAGGTAGCCAAAACGGTGAGTATTCTTGCCAATACCAGCCCAACCACCAAGGTCCTCACGCTGAGCGGAGAGGTCATCAAGAAAAACCAATAACAACCCAATACACTTATCCATGTCCAACGCCACCATCCTCCTCCAGGCCGCCGGAAGTCCCGCCGTGCAACAACTTGTCATGATCGTCATGGTCGTCATCGTGTTCTACTTTTTCATGATCCGACCACAGATGAAAAAAGCCAAGCAGGAACGTGAATTCAAAGACAGCATCAAGAAAGGCGACAAGGTGGTCACCATCGGCGGAGTACACGGCAAAATCATCGAAGTGAACGACAAAACCTTTCTATTGGAAATTGACCAGAATGTAAAAGTGAAAATCGAAAAATCAGCCATTTCCGCTGAGGCCACCAAACAATATGCTCCGGCCGCAGAAGCAAAGAAATAATTCCCCGGAACTTCCGGATCCTTACACCCTCAGCCCGCTCCAAAGCGGGCTTTTCTTTGCCAATACCCCGAAGAACAATGCATGTGTGCATTGCAGTCTACTGCAAGCTCTCGCTTATCGGCTTATGTAGTAATTTAGAGCCATTGTTATGAAGCAGGAATCCCACCGCCCCACCCTATCTGCCAGAAAAAAACAAGGGATCCGTTTTTCCGTCTGCGTCATGCTCGCAGCCGTCATTTGGCTGGTGAATGCCCTGAACAAAAACTACCATACGGTTGTCAGCATTCCCGTCTACCACGCACGCCCCCTGGAAAACAATGCTGCATACCAGATGCCCTCCTCCATTCGGATGGATATCAGCGGTAGAGGCTTTGCCCTGATCCGTTTCAAAAATGCTGCCGGCGACTACGCCGTTCGCACAACAGCCCTTCGTCCAGGCAACCGGGATTCCGTGCTGGACAGCCGCGTGGTATTGGCATCTCTGCTCGATCCATTCAACAACGACATCAGCGTAGATTACATCCATCCGCCACGCCTTTTTTTAAGCGGACGCAACACTTTCAGCAAAAGACTGAAAGTGACAGGCATGCCTGTACTGGATTTGGCGGACAACACGGTTCAGGCCGGGCCCCATGTCTTCTATCCCGATAGCGTCACTGTTTTTTCCGGTTCGCCGATTTCCGATAACCTGACACAGCTCACCGCATTAGTACCCGTCTCCAAAAATATCCGCCAATCGGTTTTTCAAAAGGTTCAGCTACAGTTGCCGGAGGGCATTTACCAGTCCGTGCCGAAAGAAGTATGGTGCTATGTACCGGTGGAAGCGGGAACGGAAATACAACTCGATGTCCCTGTGCTAAGCAGCAACCGTGCAACGGACGAACTCTTTGTCCCAGCCCGGGTCACCGTCACATGCAGGGTGCCTTTGAGTAAATACAGCGAAACAAAATCCGACCGCTTCATTGTACAACCCTCCTCTGCAGCTACAGGAGGAGAAAAGGTCGCCCTGGAAATAAAGCATGCTCCCTATTGGGTCTCTGAGCTGCGCATGTATCCGGAAGTGGTATCGAGGCTGAAAAAACCAACTCTCTGAAATGAAAAAAATCGGCATCACGGGAGGAATAGGTTCTGGAAAGAGCACGGCATGCCGTCTGTTTTCACTGCTGGGTATCCCCGTTTACGATGCGGATGCTGCGGCGAAGCGCTTGATGGAAACATCGTTGGAATTGAACGCAGCGATAAAAAGACTGTTGGGCGAAGAGGCCTATTTGCCGGACGGAAGACTGAACAGGCCATTCATCGCTGAAGCAGTCTTTGGCAATCCGGCACTGCTCACCCAACTCAACGGGCTGGTGCATCCGGAAGTGACTGACGATTTCAATACCTGGATGAAAAGTCTGGCTACCAACACTCCCTACGTCATCCGCGAAGCCGCCATCATGCTGGAATCAGGTACCAACAAAGACCTGTATGCCCTCGTACTGGTCGACGCTCCTGAAACCCTTAGACTGGAAAGAGTGTTGAAAAGGGACGGACGCAGTGAAGAAGAAGTGAAAAGCATCATGCAACGCCAGTGGAGTACCGAAGAAAAAAAGAAACATTGTCAATACATATTGGTCAACGACGACAAACACCTGTTGATACCACAGGTGATCGCCCTTGACCGTATCTTTCGCCAAACAACGTGAGTCAACATCCCCCACTTATACGATCCGCCAAGGGGTTCCTTATCCCGGGCACCGAGATACACATAGATCCTTTGGAACCTGTGCCCTGCGCCGTCATCAGCCATGCGCACGGTGACCATGCCGTGGAAGGTCACGAAACCGTGTATTGCAGCAGCGGAACAGCAGCGCTGCTACGCTCGCGCTTCAAATACCCGGCCAAGCAGATCAACGTTATTCCGTTCCACCAACCCTTTGTCATCGGCCACACGGAACTCCACCTCACCCCCGCCGGACACATGCTGGGCTCTTCGCAAATCGTCTGGAAAAGAGACGGCATTCGCTTTTGCTATACCGGAGACTATAAAAGAGAGGACGATAAAAGCTGCGAACCGTATTTCACTACTCCCTGTGATGTACTGATCACCGAAGTGACTTTCGGCCAAACCAACAAGGTCCATCCTCCGGCGGAAGAAATCGTCGCTTCCCTGAGTCAGTTCAAGGACATCAACCTGATGATCGGCGCCTACAACCTGGGCAAGTCACAACGACTGACACGCCTGATCAACGACCATGCACCACAATTCCGTGTGATGGTACATCCGAACATGGTGGCCTATCACCGTATCTACGAACAGGAAGGATTTCCCCTGGGTAAATGGGAACCCTACAAGCGGGAACAATTCAAGCAACAGAAAAACATCGTGTACCTGCTCCCTCCCACTTCACTGTTCAATTTCAGGCCGGGCAAACACTACCTGCGTGGTTTAGCCACCGGATGGACGGAACAGGGTAAACGGTATGATTTCCCCTTCCCCGTGAGCGACCATGCCGACTGGCCATCGCTGATCCGGACCATCCGTGAAAGTGGAGCCCATACCGTCTATACGATTCACGGCGATGGCGCCCCCTTACAACAGGCGCCAGAACTTAAAGACATCCACATCCTGCTGCTGAACGAATGATTCCGGTTCTATCAATAGCGCAACTGCGCGAGGCAGACAGCGCCACCATCACGACACAACAATTGTCGTCTGCCGACCTGATGGAACGTGCTGCGCAGGCCTGCTGCACCTGGCTGCAGGAACAGCTCCCGGCGGGCACCGACTTCCTGATCGTTTGCGGTACTGGAAATAATGGAGGCGACGGACTGGCCATTGCCCGTATCCTATGGAAGGGCGGCAAGGAGGTCCGGGTAGTGCTGGTGGAAGAAAGTACAAAAGGCACCCCCGACTTCACCCTGAACCTGCAGCGCTGGCAAGCACTTCAAGGCAACGAACCACTACGCTACGCCAAGAAGGGCGATTTGCCGGCTGCAAAGGAGAATACGGTACTGATTGATGCACTCTTCGGCACAGGCCTGAACCGTGCCCCTTCAGGAATCTTTGAAGAGTGCATTCGTGAAATGAATGAGGGCGGACAACGCATCATTGCGGTAGATATGCCCAGCGGCTTGCTGGCCGACAGCGAAAGCAGGCATACCGAAGCCATCGTCAGGGCCACAGCCACCCTTAGCTTCCAGCTGCCGAAGGAGGCGTTTTTTTACCCGGAGTACGAACGCTTCACCGGAGAGGTGCAATTGCTCGACATAGGGCTCGACAACGGTTACCTGTCCACCGCCAATGCCGGTGCTAAGGTGCCATCGGACGAAGACATTGCACTCACCTTGCCCGTTCGCCCAAGGTTCGCACACAAAGGAACTTTCGGACATGCCTTGTTGTTAGCAGGCAGTCATGGGAAAGCGGGAGCGGCTACGCTCGCCGCCGGAGCCTGTCTGCGCAGCGGAGTCGGATTACTCAGCGTGCAGACACCGGCACTCTGTGTGCAGGTCTTGCAATCGTCCGTACCGGAGGCCATGTGCATACCGGACGAAGGCCCCGCGTTCATCGGACAGACCGCCAATCCTCTCCCCTTCACGGCCATTGGTATCGGACCTGGCATCGGCACCGACAAGCAAACCGGAAACGTCCTTAAAAGACTCATACAGGATGCCGACATGCCCATGGTCATCGATGCGGATGCGCTCAACCTGCTGGCAGAAAATCCTACCTGGCTGAATTTCCTTCCTGCTGGCTGCATACTGACACCCCATCCCGGTGAATTCGCCAGGCTGGCGGGAAAAATCGCCGACTCCTTCGAAAGGCGGAAGAAGCAACTCGAGCTTTCTGCACGGTATAATTGCTATATACTCCTTAAAGGGAAATACAGCGGACTGAGCGCTCCCGACGGACAATATTTTTTCAATCCCACCGGCAACCAGGGGATGGCTAAAGGGGGCTCAGGAGACGTATTGACCGGACTCATCACCGGATTGCTTGCCCAGGGCCTCTCACCGCTGAAGGCGGCACTTGCAGGCATGTATATCCACGGTCTGGCCGGCGACCTCTGTGCAGCGGAGAAAGGGCTCATAGCCATGAAATCCGGAGACCTCATCGATTACTTCCCGGCGGCCTTCCGTGAAATGGAGAAATACGGATACTCCTACCGTTAGTAAGTATCAGAGTATACTGGTATCTCCGGCACCTTCGCGGACCAACACCGGCTCATCTGCGGTGCAATCGATTACCGTACTGGGCACCAGCTTTCCGAAACCACCGTCCACCACTACATCCACCACCTGTTCCCATTCCTCACGGATATCCAACGGATCCGAAGGATACTCCACGATGGTATCGGCGTCGTGCAGGGAGGTGGCCACAAGAGGACGTCCCAGCTGCCCGATAAGGGCGGCAACGATGGGATGATCGGGCACTCGCAGACCAATGGTTTTCTTGTTGCTGCGGAACAAAGAAGGTACTTCGTGGCTTGCTTCCAGGATAAAGGTGTAAGGACCGGGCAAGGCCTTGTTCAGCAATTTGTAGGTAGCCCTGTCGAAGGGCTTGGTATAGACGCTTATGTTGCTGAGGTCGCTGCAAAGCAGGGAAAAATTCGCCTTGGCAGGCTTCACCCCTTTGATCCGGCAGATCTTTTCAAAACCACGGTACTGCGCCAGGTCACAGACAAATGCATAGACGGTATCCGTGGGCAAAATCGCCACACCACCCTGCTGCAAGATGCCGGCAAGCTCTTTCACCTTGCGTGGCTCAGGATTTTCAGGATGGATGCGCAGAAACATGTATCAAAAATTTACTTTTGCAAGTATACAAAGATAAAAGTATGAACGAAGGAGAATTGGGCATAGGCTCCAGGGTACGCCACCCGGAATTCGGACCCGGCGTAGTCATCAATGTAAAAGCAAAAACCTACACGGTGGTCTTCATCGAAAAAGGAAGACTGGAGGTATCCAGGAATTACCATGCGCTAGAAGTCGTGGAAGCCGCGGAACCCGACACCGACCTTGTCAGTTTCTCAGAGGTGGAGCGCATCCTCACCAACATCATCAAGAAGCACAGCGACCTGCAGGAGACCGTGCAGATGGGCAACCGCTGGCTCGGAGGCAAACTGGTACTCGTTCCGGGCAATGCTGGCCTGCAGCCCAAGGAAATCCCCATCGATGTGTTCTTCAACAAGATCATCATGCTGCGCGACAGGCTGCGCGTCATGGAACAGCGCATCAACGCCAACGAGAAGCTGAGTGAGGAAGAAAAAATAAACCTGCAGCAATACCTCACCCGCATCTACGGAAGTCTGACCACCTTCAACGTCCTTTTCAAAGAGGATAAGGACCATTTTGTCGGAGAGCGCAGCAAGGGCGAATAAACAGAACCTGAATTGAAACAAGAAAGCCGGACAAACATCCGGCTTCTTTATTTCATATGAAATCCGCATCAACGGATGTGCACCTTCACTGTTTCCCTCTTTTGAGCATTGAAGATTTCAAGGAGGTAAAGACCGGCTTGCATCCGGTTCCCGTCCACGATGAAATTCTCCGATCCCCGGGTGCTACCCGACAGCACAGTTCGTCCCGACACATCGCGCAACAACCACTGCCCGTTCAACAGGGAAGTTTTGACCTGAAACTGGCCATTGGAAGGATTGGGCCAAACCTGCACATCGGCTCCGGCATGAACGGAAGTGCTTATCCCCGTGACCTGCGTACCGAAGGGAAAGCGGATATTGTCAAGGAATGCACAGTCCAGGCCTGCACTGATGATATTGTCTTTCTCGTAGAGGAATTTCAAGGTATGTGTGCCGGCAGTCAAGGGAAATGAAGCATAAGTCCAGCTGCCCAATCCACTCCATGCGCCCAACTCAGTTCCGTCGATATAGAAACGCAGGTAATCCCAATCCTGTTCACTCGACAGCTTGTACCAGAAACTCACGGAGTCATCCAGAAGTGCAGTCAGGCTGAGAAGCAATTCGCTGCTTTCATTGTCGTTGATATCTGAATTGGTAGCACAATACACGCCATCGAAGGGTGCCAGCGTGGTGGTAATCCAGGGCAGGGTTCCGCCTCCGGTCCAGCTGTAGGAGCTGAAATCATTTGTCTCGAAATCTTCCAGTATGATTCCGGCATTGCCCGTGTAATATCCGTAGCCGGCGTAGGCTCCGGAGCTCAGGTTCAATGCGAGATCGTACACACTTCCGAGCGCGATGTTGTTGAGGATTCCCGCCGTAAACGTGATGTCAGCGAATTGCTGCTCGGGCAGACTGATGGGAAAATTGCCGGCGGAGAGATTCAGGAATCCGCAGAGAGAAGTCACCACAGCATTGGCCGTGAGGGCATCGCTGTGACCGTTGTTATGGCAACGGATGGTGATGCTGGCGTTCTCCCCGGGTTCCAGGTAACCGTCACCGTCTCCACCCTGTGTATCGTCCAGCGTGAGCAACCCTCCTTCCAGCACCGGTGCCTGCATCACCTGCGTGAAACCGGAGGTCCATGACGTACCGTTCCCATCTGTGGCGGTGAGGGTGAAATATACTACATGCTGGTCGGGAACATTGTTCGCTACCTGATAGCGGAAGGCGGCGGGCAACTGTATGGATGCATTGGAAGGAATAGTTCCCGCAAGTACGGAGGAACTGATAAGGCTCACGTAAGGGTCGGTGGTACTGATGCTGATACCGACTCCGTTCGCATCGGCCAGGCCGACGTTGAGCAGATCCAGGTTCACATCGATGATCTCACCGTAATCGGCTAAACCGTCGTTGTTTCCACTCACCTCAACTAATGTGTTTTGCTGATGGATGACATAGGGACCGCTGGCGGGAATCACCAGCACCTGACCGAGATAAGGAACCTGGTTAAAGCCTGTCACAGTGACGAACAAGGTATCGGGCATGCTGAGCGGAGGAAAAGCGAGCGACACGAATCCATTGGAAACAGTGCCGGTGGCTATGATCTGCCCGTTCATCGTCAGGACCACTGTGGCCCCGTTGAAGCTGGCATTCACGGCAAGGGTACTCAGGCCGACGGGAAGCACGGATACATGGTTCACCGACATGGCTTGCGGAACGGCTGTGCGCACGTGTAGGGAAGGATCCCCGAAGATGTGCCAGGTATCGGTCATCTCGTACCCTGCCTGTCCATAGTCATCGTTCATTTGCAGGCAGCCGTTCACCGACAATCCGCCGAAAGTGTATTTCGTATTTCCTGCGTACGACTGTACGAGGATATCGACCATCTCATCCTGTCCGTCCATGGGCGGATTCCAGCTCTGATTGATGGAAGACATGAACGTGGCAATAGCACCTGTAGGCTGCCCGTTTACATTGGCACGCAGGAAGCTCTCACCTAGACAGGGGGCGCCTGGAGTATCAAATTGACCATTAACACAGGCAACTGCCCAGATGAAAGGAAGCCGGTTCGTATTGGTGAGGTTCTGCACATCAGCACTGGAGAATCCTGTAGTGGAGAAAACATCGGGACCACCGTGACCTGTGTAGGTGATGGCTCCCACACCGGCCTGCAAAAGATTGGCCAGATCGACATTGCCCGGATCGCCCGGGGCATCGTTGGTGGCGGCATTGGTTCCGTCGTACAATTCAGCGACATCCCCATAGGTGAAATTCAGCAGATCGCTGCGCATATTCACGGCGTGTTCCCAGTCCATCTCGTTGTCATCGCCCGGTCCCTGATTGCTGGCAATGACTACGCCGTTCTTGTACCAGCCAGCGACCGTATCGGGATGTATTTCGTAATTCAGCACCCGCTGGACCTGCGTTTCCACATCGGCGAGGGATTCAGCGGAAAAACGCCCCACCATCACTTCGGCATAAGAGTCGTTACCCAGAACATATCCGAAGGATGGATCGGAAGCACCACCTTGCGCCGATAGCGAAGGCAGTTGTGCGGCATCTCCCACCAGCAACAAGTATGTAAGGCCCTCACTCTGGTACTTGGATGCGACAAAAGATTGAATAGCGGAAGCCGTTCCCCCGGCCTGCAGCACATCTACCATTTCGACAGGAATTCCACAACGCAACTTCCAGTCTATGAAGGGCTGCATAGCGGACATCCATGCCTGCGGGCAGATGATCAGCATCTTACCGGATTCAGCAAGCGGAGCATAGGTCAGCGAGGGAGCATTGCCGAAATGCCTTGAATAAAGCGTTGCGAATTGTGGATCCACACCGGATACAGCATGTTGCCTGACCATCGGGTTCACCGCAGGCAAGCCTTCATCGTGTACAAACTCCACGGTGATATCCGTATAAACCCTGAGTGTCTTTGCGACCGGGTCGTATTGGAAAGGCCGGATCAGCACAGCCTGACCGCGGTAATCACGCAGAATATACGGGTCGCGGGTGATAGCTGTTTCTGAGGGCCAGAAACCCGCTTGTGCGTACACCTCACTGTAACGGTAGGGCACATCCGCTGGCTGAACGCTGCGCATCAGATTCCCTTTGGAGGGTGCAAGCTCCACGGTTGAATACTCACGGAAGCTCGCTTGGGTGACGGATAAACGCATGCCTCCCAGATCGGGAATAGCCAGTGAAACACTGAATTGGGGCAGGTCCGGAGCTCCGGCTTTCTGGATGGGTACTGCTCCGGGGCTGGTTATTGTTACTGCTCCCGGCAGTGCACCATCGACAGCGTGCATGTAAAAACCCTGTAATTGCAGGCGAAGGGTGGTACGGTACAGGTCGGAGGAAAGCACCTCCACCGACGTCTTTTCCGGACGCTGGCTACGAAGCGCCTCCCAGGTGCCGGCAACCGCAGTTGAATGTATCAGGAAACCTAAGAGGAGCGCACAGAGCAGTACCGGTCTTTTCATTGTGGAAGAATCAAGTCACTAAGGTACGCAAATTCAGCATCAATTCAGCCTACTACCTTCTGCCGAAATACGGGGCGCCGGAAATACCGGCACATATTTTTTACCGAACACCCTTGCTTCGAACCACTGATCGAATATGATCAACTCATGGCTACGGGGCACCCAGCGGTAATCCGATTCATCCGAGCGCAGCAGTTGAAAATCCTTCTGTCGTTCCTCCCACACCTCCCTGAAATCAAAGCCGGAACGGGACAGGTGACTCAGGATACGGAAAATGACGATATCCCTTTTCCGCAGGTTACGCATCCTGGCCGTACGCTCGATGTGTTTGCGCATGGCATTAATACGCTGGTCGGCGAGGTCCACCTTTTCGGTCGAAAGTGTCAGGTATATGTTGAGAATGCGGATGCCCAGGTTCCAACCCTCCCGGTCACTTTCCACCTCCTTCGTTTCCTGCAGGTGCAGAAATGCCTTCTTATAATCCCCCTGCAAGTATTTGATGAAGCCCATCATCAAGTGACGTTTACTGAGCTGTTCGGGTTTATTACCAGATGCCCCACACAACAAGATCCTGTTTAGAGTTGATTCTGCGTCTGAAAACTTGTTTAAATAAAATAATGCGAACACACTTACTTCTGCATATGTGTTCAAATCAATTACAGGCAGCAAGATAACCTCCGATGCCCGTATACTATTTTCATAAGCTTCGCTGAATTTATTCAGATAAAACTGCGTGTAGGCTAAATTCATAAAGTTAACAGCACGCTTGCTTTTAAAATTAATACCTGGATTATTACCAACAACATCAATTAGCATATAAATCAACTGCTCTGCATGAAAATAGTCTTCTTCATAATGAGCAAGTTGCAACTTAAGCATTAGAATATAATAATTTATCCATTCAATTCTAGACTTGATGTATAGATTTTCAAGTTCAATAATCGCACTTTTCATTTTTGAAATTTGTGTCCTATCATCAATTGATTTGTGCTGAACCCTTACAATAAAATCATATCCATAATACTCAGCTTTAATTAGATCTGGAAAAAAATGTGACTTATCTGCAATCTTACTAGCACAATCCAATGCTTCCTGGTAACTATCTTCTTCCAAATAAATCTGAAATAGGCTATGTCTAAACACGAGCTCAAACTCTATATATTCATACTGCTCGCAAATAGTGATATTTTCATGCAAATATTTAATGAGCCACTTCTTTGGCAAACCCTTCAACATAAGGACTTGAAGCAATAGTATGCGCCGGATGATAAACATTCTTTTATGAAAAACATCCGAATAACTTAAATAGTCTTTGTAGAAATTCTCTTCAAGAGTAATAATATCAAAAATTTCATCTATTAATCTTTGAGCCAACTTCCTTAATGTCTCATTAGACTTAATCGTGTCCTCTCCATAAATTCTAATTGACAACTTTTTTGTGTCTCGGATATCCTTCAAGACAACTAAATCAAATATCTTTTTTAGTAGTCCAGTATTTGCATTATTAGCGTCGAATTTTTTCTTCAACAACTTCACTTCTGTCTTAGTAAGGCTATCGCAGAGCGAGTACAGGATTTGGTAATTACTCATTTTTATATATATTTGAATTCCCTTACAGTTAAATTTATATGTTAGAAATAATTATTGCACTCCTCTTGGCACTTGGAGTGAACATATCCGGAGAGGACGGTCCGATTACGGTCATCGATCAGCAAACAGGTATCTGCTATGGAGTAGGAAATACCGTCGGAAGTAATCAAGGGGGAACTGACCCTAATCCAACCGGGGAAGTTTACATCCTCGTAGAAGATGATCAAGGCAAATACCATCTTGTACGAAGATAAATAGTTCCATTTTATGTGAAAAACACGCTTTCACTAACCACAGATTATCAGTTATATAATTAAAAATAACTTTATAAAAGCCCCTCAAAAGGGGCTTTTTTCATTTCCAACAAAGGGGTGTTTGTCCCTTGATAAGACAATGCCACCTTCTACTTTAGCATCAGTAAAGGGTTTTTGTTATTCAAACAGTAATTGTTTTGGCTTTTCTGTGTCGACCAGGTCCCGCTCCGGCGGGACTTCGTCGTTTATACCCCCCGTCCCGAATTTATCAGGCAAATAACAATCTCAGGCCCCAAAGCCTGCATATGCAATCCGTCTGATTTTTTTGATTTACAGCTTCAGAAATTTGTATATCAAGCAATTGAGTCTAAAAGCAAATCCGAAACTCCCGTGTTTTACCGGCATTTGCTTATCCATGGCAAATAACTTTGTCCCTTGATGGCGGCCCCACCCTGCCCTACTTTTGGCTTCGTAAGGGTTTTGTAGTTCCGGCCGGAAATCGGTCGAACGTTGAAAGGGTTCCGAATGGAACCCTTCATCTTTTCAGCCCTTCGTATCTTGCTCCCGCATGCATGCAACACTGACTGAACTGAAGGATTTGCTCGATCAAAAAGCGGAAGCGTACAACACACCGCGCTTTATTGAAGAAGATCCCATCTCGATAGCGCATCACTTCTCTGCCAAAGAGGACCGCGAGATCAGTGGATTCCTGACAGCGCTGCTCTCCTGGGGACAACGCCCGGTGATTCTACGCAACGCCTGGAACCTGATGGAACGCATGGACCTGGCTCCTTCACAGTTCATCCGGCAGCACACTCCTCAGGAGCGTAAAAGATTCGGCGACTTCATCCATCGTACCTTCAACGGTACGGACGCTGTATACCTGATCAACGCATTGCAGCAGGTGTATCTGCAGCATGGTGGCCTCGAAAACCTCTTCGCACAGGGATACACCGATGCCGATTCTTTACCCGAAGCGATCCATCAAGCGCGCAACACCCTGCTCTCCTTCAAGGCCCCCGCCAGAACAGGGAAACACCTTGCAGACCCCCTGCGCAATGCTGCTGCCAAACGCATTTGCATGTTTTTGCGCTGGATGGTCCGTAAAGACAAATCAGGCGTCGATTTTGGTATCTGGAACTGTGTGCCACCATCCGCCCTCTTCTGCCCGCTTGATCTGCATTCCGGAAGAGTGGCCCGAAGCCTCGGCCTCTTACACCGCAGGCAAGACGATTGGAAAGCCGTACACGAACTGACGATGCGCTTGCGCACCATGGACCCCGAAGATCCTGTGAGGTACGATTTCGCGCTCTATGGGCTTGGGGTGTTTGAAAAATTCAGCTGAACCCTGTCCTACTTCGTGTACTTGCTGTCGATCTCCGCATCGGAAGGAAAATCCACTGCCTCATCGCCCGCTTTGCGCGTCCAGAAAAGGTATTTACCCGTGCCTTTGCACGCATATCCCACCAGGGTATCCCCCGGTTGTAGACTCAACCTCGTAAAGGTCTTCCAACGGCGGTCCGACTCCTGCGCGGCCACTTTCACGTCAATCACCTCTGTACATTCGTTCCTGAAATACGCCCGGTAGCTTTTGGAGTGATCCTGACACTGGCTGCAGGGTTTCGACCATTCGCTCTTGTACTTGACCAGACAGCGGTTGTACTCGTCGTAACCGGGGGCCACCCCCGCCACTAAAAGCAGGAATGCACCTGCAACGAACATCTTCACGCTGGTCACTTTGGAATTTTTCATTTACAATGGTTGTTTTGTAGAATGAGCGTTGCCTCGGCATTGCCCAGTTTTTTGGATTGCTGCCAGTCAGCACAGGCTCCGTCCATATCGCCCAAACCCTTCCGCGCAAAACCGCGGTTATTGTAGGCCTCCTGACTGGAGGGATCGATACGCAAGGCCGAGTCGAAATCGACGATGGCCTTGGAATACTCTCTCAGTTTATTGAACGCACTGCCTCTTGAAATATACGCATACGCATGCTCAGGCACTGCATTGATCACATAAGTGTAATCGCTCATTTCGCCGGCAAAATCACCTGTGATGGCCCGCACGAATCCCCGCTTGATCCATGCATTGTAATTCGCGCTATCGCGCTGAATGGATAAATCAAAACTCTTCAACGACTCTTTGAACTTGCCCTGCGCCACCAATTGCAGGCCTTTATTGTATGCCTGCACAGAACCGGCCTTATCCTGCGCATTCGCAAGCATATTACACGCCAGCAGGCAAATGCTAATCAAAAGAAATCCTGGCCTTATACCCATTTTCAGAGGTCATTCTAATCAGATGGTCCATTGCTTTGCGCAAGGTCGCGAATTGTTCCCGGTTGGCCACCGGTATGCTCAGCCTGCTGTACCCTCGTTTTATTTTCTGCACGTGCATCTCCCGGCTAACACAATCGGGATACTCCTTCAGGCAGGGAACACAAAGCAAGCCTGATTCCTGTTCCCAAAGGATATCGAAACTCAGATCGGGCGTTTTGACCCTGTCTTCCCTGTACAACACCCGCGAAGAGTCGTAGTACATGACAAATAGCGTGCCGCCTTTATGAAGTACCTCCACCCTACCACCGAGTTGCGCATTGATATATTCCAGGGTCTCACGCTTATCGGGCTCCTGTGCAGCAAGGGCACCGGAAAAACAAAGCAGGACGAGAAGTGCAAGGCCCTCATGCAACGGATGGAGGATGTAAGATTTCAGAAAATTCATACCGAACGGCTCCTAACTTTCAACGGCGGATCAGCGTAGAAACGCATCAAGAGCATAAAATTAATCAAGATGTTTCATTTTGACTTATCCGTATTGAAACCGACCGCACCGAGCGGCTTGAAATGCTGCCTTTTCGGGTTACTGATGTTGATTCTTGTTTCTCCCCTGGCTGCACAGCAAAACTACCTGGAGATCCCCGTCCAACTTGAAATCGAAGACGGCAACATGGACGAGGTGGTGGTCAAGATCAAAAAAGACGGCAAGGATGCCTTCACTCAAAGCGGAGCATCGCGTTTGCGGTTCAAACTGGATTTTCAGCGCAAATACACGCTGATTTTCACCAAACCGGGATATGTGAGCAAGACCATCGACGTGCATACGAAAGTACCGGCCGAAAGGCTCACCAAAGGGTTCGAAGCCTACAGGATCGGCGTAAAACTCCAGAAGCAGAGTGAAAATAATCCGGTAGCCTACAAGCAGGCGGTGGCGCAAATCAAATTTGACTCCCTGCTGGACGAGTTCAATTTCGAAACGGACTATTCAAAATCGCTGTTATCGGCCATGCAGGGCCCTTCTGTAACATCTACAAGTGAGCCGACAGACACGCTGATGGGGCATACACCCGCACAGCCTTCGTCTCCTGATGAATCCGCTAGCCAAGCAAGCACCGATCAGCAGATCACGAATGAACCGGCAGTTGCACCCCCTGTGACAAACACCCCGGCAACAGCGGTGGCAATGGTCTCAGCACCGGTGAAAGCGGAGCTGACAGACACTACAGAAGGAAAACGCATTCTATCCGAAGTAACCGAGGCTACGGATGTCAGAGATCACGGCCATACGGCACCTGTCGCACCATCACTTTACACCGAAGCAGAAAAAATACAACGGGAAGACATCGTCGAAAAAAACAAGCTGATAACCTGCTACACCGTTGAAAAAAACGGCATCACCACCGAATACCGGCGTGTATTGCATCAATGGGGAGGGCTGTATTACTTCAAAAACAGGACCACCTCCATCACCGAAAATCAGTTCGTAGCGGCAACCGGATACGCTGGGGAATGATTCCAAAATCCGCCGCACAGAAAAGCTGAATGCCGTTGCATTCGCCTACGATATCGCCCCTTTTCCCTCGGATTACACACCCTTTGTCAAATTAGACGCCCTGTATCCTTCAAACGGAGGGTAGATTTGTCAGCATACAAACCACTGCCTATGCTGATGCACGAATTTTGCCAGGGTCGCTTCGTACCCAGAACAGAAGAACAGCGGAATTTACTGGATGCATTCCTGAAACAGCGCTCCCATTTCGGAGAGCCCAGTCGCTTCAGTATCCTGCGTCGACTGGCCAAGACCCGTCCATTTACACGAAGCATTTATCCACCCGACTGGCATGTAGCCTGACTTGAATGACACACTACTCCTTTTAAAAAACAAAAGCCGGCACGAGCCGGCTTTTGTTTAGTGTATTCGTTGAACGATTATTTGTCGATGGAAAGCAATTCCACCTCAAAAACCAAAACTGTGTTAGGACCGATTTTTCCTCCTACACCGCGCTCACCATAGGCCAGATTGGAAGGCAGGAACAATTTCCATTTTGAACCAACACCCATCATTTGCAGGGCTTCTGTCCAACCGGGAATAACACCACTTACCGGGAAGCTGGCGGGCTGACCACGATCTACAGAGCTGTCGAAAACAGTGCCATCAATCAAGGTGCCGTGGTAATGCGTTGTCACTTTATCGTTGAGTCCAGGCTTCGCTCCGCTACCCTCTTTCAGGACGATGTACTGCATGCCGCTGGGAGTGGTCTTTACACCCTCCTTGCTTTTGTTCGCCTCCAGGAAATCCTGTCCTTTTTTGAGGTTGTCTGCACCTTTGGCCTTTTCCTTTTCAGACATATAACCCTGGATGATACGGTCTGCATCCTCTTGTTTCATCGTAGCTTTTCCTTCGAATACTTCCTTCAGGGCCTGGGCCATGATCTCAATCTTAACAGAGTCGAAACCACTGTTCTTGAGGTTATTTCCAATGGCTACGCCAAGTCCGTAGCTGACAGAATCAATCGTGCTGCTCATCTTGATGTTTTCGTTTTTTTTGTTTTGGGCATTGCAGGCAACCACCATAAAAGCAGCTACGCATACAGGGATAAAGCTTTTCAGGAATTTCATTGTTTGATTAGTTGAGAGCACGAAAGTACAAAAAGGATTGTCTTTTGAAGGAAAAATGGATGAAGCAGGCATGAAAGGGCTGCAACCACAGCCTCAGTGCTCTTTGCTCTGTGTATCTTTGGAAGAGATGGATTTTAAATTGTGTGCTGATTTTGAACCTACCGGAGACCAGCCGGAAGCTATTTCTCAGTTAACCAATGGATTGAAACGCGGAGATCCGGCCCAGACCCTGCTGGGAGTTACCGGATCGGGTAAGACCTTCACCATTGCCAATGTCATCAAGAATGTCAATAGGCCTACACTGGTACTGAGTCACAATAAAACACTGGCGGCCCAGTTGTATGGTGAATTCAGACAGTTTTTTCCTGAAAACGCGGTGGAATACTTCGTATCGTACTACGACTATTACCAACCGGAAGCTTACCTGCCGACCACCAATACCTATATCGAGAAGGACCTCTCCATCAACGAGGAAATCGAAAAACTACGGCTCAGCACTACCACTTCTTTGTTATCCGGCCGCAGAGACATTGTGGTCGTTTCTTCCGTTTCCTGCATTTACGGGATGGGCAATCCGGCTGACTTCGCAGAGAACATCCTGCGCATTCAAACCGGGCTGAAGATAAGCCGCAATGCGCTCTTGCACCGCCTGGTGAGCAGTCTGTACTCCAGGGCCGCAGGCGAGTTCAAGCGGGGCACCTTCCGTGTGCAGGGCGACACCGTGGATGTTTTTCCCGCCTACAGGGATATTGCCTACCGCATCCGTTTCTTCGGCGATGAAATCGAAGAGCTGAACACCATCGAACCTTCCACCGGAAAAAAATACGAATCGCATGACCATCTCGCCATTTTCCCGGCGAACATCTTCGTGACCAGTGCCTCGCGGCAACAAGGAGCCATCTACACCATACAGGAAGATCTCGTACAGCAGATCGAGTACTTCAAAACTTCAGGACGATTTCTAGAAGCGAAACGCCTGGAGGACAGGGTCACCTTCGATCTGGAAATGATCCGTGAACTCGGATATTGCTCCGGCATTGAGAACTACTCCCGCTATTTCGACGGACGCTCACCCGGGCAAAGGCCCTTCTGTCTGCTGGATTATTTTCCGAAAGACTTCCTGATGGTCATCGATGAAAGCCATGTCACGGTATCGCAGATACGCGCCATGTACGGAGGAGACCGTTCCCGGAAGGTAAACCTGGTCGATTACGGCTTCCGGCTCCCGGCAGCCATCGACAACCGTCCGCTTAAGTTCGATGAGTTCGAGTCCATAACCGGACAAACCATTTACGTAAGCGCCACACCGGCGGAATACGAACTTGAAAAGAGCGAAGGGGTGATTGTGGAGCAGCTGATCCGACCCACGGGCCTGCTGGATCCCCCCATTGAAGTGCGCCCGGTGGACCATCAGGTAGATGACCTGCTGGAAGAGATCGAGCTGGTGATCAAAAGGGATGAAAGAGTGCTCGTCACTACGCTGACCAAACGTATGGCGGAAGAGCTCGCCAAATACATGACGCGCCTGAATATCCGTTGCCGCTACATCCATTCGGAAGTGGAAACCCTCGAACGCGTGGAAATACTGCGCGACCTCCGTGCAGGTAAGTTCGATGTACTGATCGGCATCAATCTCTTGCGTGAGGGACTGGATCTTCCGGAAGTATCCCTGGTCGCGGTGCTGGATGCTGACAAGGAAGGGTTCCTGCGCTCCAACCGTTCACTCACACAAACTGCGGGAAGGGCAGCCCGAAACCTGAACGGAAGGGTGATCATGTACGCCGACACCATCACGGAAAGCATGCAGCAGACCATCGAGGAAACGAACCGGCGAAGAGAAAAACAGATGGCGTACAACCAGGCGCATGGCATAACTCCGCAAGCCCTGCACAAAGCCAAATCGTCCAATTTCGGACAACTGGAGGGCAAATCCGGTAACCTGAGCAAAGCCTATATCGAGAAAACGGACGTGCAGGTAGCCGCAGACCCTGTCGTACAGTTCATGAACCATGAGCAATTGTCCAAAGCCATCCTGACTGCCCGAAAGAATATGGAGAAGGCTGCGCGGGAGATGGACTTCATCGACGCTGCGAAATTTCGCGATGAATTGTTTGCCCTGGAAAAATTGCTGGAAGAGAAAAAACAGAAGTGAACCGATGAACCCTCTACAACTGATCGTTACTATATGCGCCTACATCCTTGCGGTGGTCTTTTCCCTTCTGCTGGGCATGGCCGCCCGACGCTTCAGTGCCGATACCTTCAGGCTACCTGCGGCCCTACACGGAATACTACTTTTTCTTTACGCGACCTTTGCCGTAGTGTTCAGCGGATTTTCATGGACAGGATATTTTCTGCTGGCCGCCTTGTGCAGTGGTCTGAGCCTCTCCGTATGGGCCTTGCGCAATAAAGATCTCCCCTGGGCGTTCAAAGCTTACTTCGGAGCATATCTCCTCAGCCTGCTGGTCTTTCTCTGGTCGCCTTCCCTGTTGTTTTACAGCATAAGCGGAAACCTGGATAAGTACAGGCCTGAGCAACAGTTCCACCTGGAAGGCAACACTTTCCTTGTGGAACAGCAAAGCATGTTGAACCATGACACCCTTGCCACCCGCTATAAAGTGATCAGGAAGTACGGCATCTACAACAAGACACTTGTCCGGAACCTTGACTTCGGAGAAAGAGTGACTACGGTGAGCCTGGACAGCATGCATGCCGATACGATTGTTCTCAGCACTACCCTCCGCAGCGGACAAATAAAAAAAACAGGGTTCCGGCCGGGCATTAAAAAAAACACCATCACCCGCAAGGTGGGCACCCAAACACGTTGAAGCCATCGTAGTACCGAAGGCTTGACATTCGCTCAGGAATACACTATCATTGCATTAAGCTTATCACTACTTTATGAAGAAAACAGTTTTGCTTTGCCTGCTTAGCGGCATCTCGTCCTTGCTCATGGCCCAACCCAATACCACAGAGATCTGGTTGCTCGACGTGGTTCAAAAAGAGGGAAAGACTTTCGCCATGAATCCCTACCGGATGACCGAGAACGACCATTACGACAACCAGCCCTGCTTCTCCAAAGATGGACAGTTCCTGTACTACGCCAGTATGCCGGACACCTCCCAAAGCGATATCTACGAATTCCATATCCGTAAAAAGCAGATCCGACAGATTACGAATACTCCGGAAAGCGAATATCAACCACAGTTGATTCCCTACGCCAAGGGCAAATTGTCCATTGTTCGCGTCGAAATGGAGAAAACACAAAAGCTGTACGAGGTGAAACTCGACGGCAGCGAGTTCGACTACCTTATGCCGAACGAGGATTCTGTCGCCTACTACACCTGGATGAACGATACCACGGTGGGGGCCTATATGTTGAACGGCAAGGGCGGCATGCTGCAGCAATTCGACATGGTTCCGCAGCAGGCCATCATTCTCATGGAAGGAGGTTTTGGCCGTTGTTTGTCCACCATACCCGGCACCAACCTCATGACCTACGTGCAAAAAGGTTCAGACGGCACCAACACCCTCATGAAATACGACATGAGCAATGAAGAGCGCATGCCGATCCTGGATTTCCCCAAGGGGGTGGAAGACTATTGCTGGGGTCCGGGAGAGAAGGTATACTGCGCTGACAAAGGAGTATTGTACATGTACGACACCAAACAAGAAGACGGACAATGGGTCAGCATCGGTGATTTCATTGAGACCATCGGTAACTTTTACCGCATGGCGATGAGCCAGGCCGGTGACAAAATCGCCATCGTTTCTTATAAAGGAGACAAGCCCTGATCGGTTTTTCAGCAGTACTACAAGTGTCACCATTTCGCAGGCAGATAGCTCGGCGTGGCATCTGATAATACATTCGACTTCCTGGTAATCGGCCAGGGACTGGCCGGCAGTTTGCTCGCGTGGTTCCTGCTCGAGAAGGGGCGTAAGGTACTCGTGGCTGATCCTGGCTCTTCCGTCTCCTCCACCATGACGGGGGCCGGTCTTATACATCCCGTGACCGGCAGAAGGATCGTCAAAACCTGGGAAGCCGATGTGTTCATTCCTTTCGCCAGGAGCACCTATCTAAGGCTACAGGACAGACTCGGCGCATCCTTTTTTGAAGAGTACTCTGTATTGGAATTGTTCCACGACCACGGCCACCGGAACGACTGGGCGGCTCGCAGTGCGGAACCGGACATGCAGCACTATATCGGAGAGGAATGTCCGCTGGAGCACATCCCCTCCGGAATAAGGAGCGCCTATGGAGGTCGCTGGGTTTTGCAAAGTGCCTGGCTGGATATGCCCCGTTTCGCATCCGCCATGCGCAGGTTCTTACAGATCCGGAACGCACTGATCGAAGAAAGCGTACTGCTGGAGGAAGTAGAAAAAGTTCCTGCCGGAATCCGCTGGAGGGATTACCACTTTCAGGCTGTCATCGACTGCACTGGCGCATCCGCCTTGCAAGCCCCTCTGCTGCGCAATCTGATTTTCAATCCCTGCAAAGGGGAAATACTCCGTATACGGGCCACCGGCATTCCGCAGGACAGTGTAATTCACGGGCAGGTGAAAATCATTCCGGAAGGCGGAAACACCTTCATTGCCGGGGCAACCTACGATTTCAGGAACATAGACGGACAATGCACCGAGGAGGGCCTGCACTGGCTGAAGGAGGGAATCGAAAAAACTATCTGTGTACCGTATGAGGTCGTGTCGCACAAAGCGGCGATACGCCCCTCCACCCGCGACCGCAGACCCCTGCTCGGACCTATTGACACAGATGGTCGGATACAGGTCTTCAACGGACTTGGTTCCAAGGGCGCATTGCTGGGTCCGTGGATGGCGGACCACCTGAGTCGGAGTCTGACAGAAAACCGCGCAGTACTTCCGGAGCTACGGGCACTGCGTACGGCCAATTAGCAGGCCATGGCACTCATGCTTCATTTCAGCTTTTCACGGAGATACGCTCCCGTTACCGATGGCTTGCAACGGACCAGGTCTTCCGGTGTCCCTTCAAAAACGACATGGCCTCCCTCCTCGCCGCCTTCAGGTCCCATGTCCACCACCCAGTCAGCGCATTTGATCACTTCCATGTTGTGCTCGATTACTACGAGGGTATTACCATTCCGCACCAGGGCATCGAATGCGTAGAGGAGCTTGTGTATATCGTGAAAATGCAGGCCTGTGGTAGGCTCATCGAAAACAAAGAGAGTATTGGTGGCATGATGGCCTTTTCCGAGGAAGCTGGCCAGCTTGATGCGCTGCGCTTCACCTCCGCTTAGCGTGCTGCTGCTCTGACCCAGACAGATGTAACCTAATCCGACATCCGCCAACGGCTGGATCTTGTTGCAGATTTTCTGGTGCAGCAAGCGGAACTTGGAAGGTGCATGCTGCTCACTGAAAAACTCCAGGGCGTCGTCGACCGTCATGCCCAGCACATCGTGGATGTTTTTCCCCTGATATTCGACAGCGAGCACTTCCTCTTTGAAACGACGTCCTTTACAATGCTCGCATTTGAGGTGGATGTCAGCCATGAACTGCATTTCGACGGTGATCATGCCTTCCCCCTGGCACATCTCACAGCGTCCCCCTTCCACATTGAAACTGAAATGGGAGGGCTTGAGTGCGCGGTTCACCGACATGGGCAGTTCTGCAAACAGCGCACGTATTTCATCGTAGGCTTTGATGTAGGTGACCGGATTGGAACGTGAGGATTTACCGATGGGGTTCTGGTCCACCATCTCCGCAGCAGTGATATCCGAATACTGACCTCCCAGTTGATCGAAACTCCCAGTGGCTTCGTTGTAACCGCCCAGCAATTTACGGACGGCTGGGAACAGGATTTTTTTCACCAGGGATGTTTTACCCGAACCGCTCACCCCGGTAACAACGGTTAGGATTCCCAGGGGAAAGCGGACCCGAACATTTTTAAGGTTGTTTTCCCGTGCCCCCTTCAGTTCGATGCATTTTTTCCAGCTTCTGCGTTTTGAAGGAACGGGTATTGCTTCCAGACCATTCAGGTAGCGGGCCGTCAGGCTTTCCTTCTCTTTCAACAAGGCCTTGCCATCCCCCTGAAAAACGATTTCACCTCCGTGTGAGCCTGCCAGCGGACCAATGTCCACGAGCTGGTCTGCAGCACGGATGATGTCCTCGTCGTGCTCCACGACAATCAAGGTATTGCCCACCGCCTGCAGGGATTTCAGCACGGAGATGAGACGGGCCGTATCGCGGGAATGCAGACCGATGCTCGGCTCATCAAGGATGTACATGGAACCGACAAGCGTGCTACCCAGCGAGGTGGCCAGGTTGATGCGCTGGGATTCTCCTCCACTCAGTGTATTGGAAAGGCGGTTGAGGGTGAGATAACCCAAACCTACATCCACCATGAACTGGAGCCGCGACACAATTTCGGTGAGCAGCCGTTTGGCGATTTGCGCATGCTGTGGTGCCGGCTTCCATGCAAGGAAAAAATGCAGGCAATCCTTGACCGGCATAAGGACCAGTTCAGAGAGGGATTTCCCGCCGACCTTCACGTAGGCAGCGTCCATCCGCAGACGGGTACCCCGGCATTCGGGACAGGGAGTTTTTCCGCGATAGCGCGACAGCATCACCCGGTATTGAATCTTATAGGTTTGTTCTTCCAGATGACGGAAAAACGCATCAAGGCCTTTGAAAAATTTATTCCCTTTCCACAGCAGGTCCCTGTCATAGGTACTCAGCTCATGGTAGGGTTTGTGTATCGGGAAGTCGAATTTATACGCATTCATCACCAGGCGGTCGTTCCAGGTCTTCATCTTCTCCCCTTTCCAGCAAACGATTGCACCATCGTAGATGGAAAGGCTCTTATCGGGAATGACGAGGTCTTCGTCGATGCCGATGATGGAACCATAGCCTTCGCAACGTTTGCAGGCACCGAAGGGATTGTTGAAACTGAAGAGGTGCACCGAAGGTTCCTCGAAGGACATACCATCAAGTTCAAAGCGGTTGGAAAAATGCATCTCTTCCACATCGCCTTCCACCAATCGAAATACAATGCACTCACCGGCTCCCTCATTGAAGGCGGTTTGAACAGAATCCGCTATACGGGCCAGGCTTTCCTCATCCGGATCAGCATGGAGAGCGATACGGTCAACTATCAGGTAATGACCGGGCACTGTAGCGCGGGAATCCGCAGATGGTTCCTGCTCTTTCTTTTTCTTTTTCGCAGCCGGGGACGATGATTTACGGGCCGTTTTACCCGGTGCAGTCAGCTGGCGCTCCAGCATCTCTTCGATATCCACCTGCTCACCGTTTACCAATATCCGTGAGAAACCTTTCTGCTGCATCACAGACAATTCTTCCCTCAATTCACGGCCATCGTTCAATTGTAGCGGAGCGGAAATCAGGAAACGTCCATTGCCGTGTTGCCGCATGGCATCCACTACATCCGACACGCTATGTTTCTTCACTTCGCGACCGGAAACAGGCGAAACGGTCACCCCCACACGGGCAAAGAGCAGCTTCAGGTAATCGTAGATTTCGGTGGTGGTACCTACGGTAGACCTCGGATTCCTGGATATCACCTTTTGCTGAATGGCCACGGCCGGCGAAATCCCGTGTATGTAATCCACTTCCGGCTTATCCATACGGCCGATGAACTGTCGGGCATACGCCGATAAACTCTCTACGTAGCGTCGCTGACCTTCCGCATACAGCGTGTCAAAGGCAAGAGAGGATTTCCCCGAACCACTCAAACCGGAAATAACGACGAAATGGTTTCTCGGCAAGGCCAAATCCACCTTTTTCAAGTTATGCACCGCTGCGCCCTTGATGACGATGAAATGCCGGGGGTCGTATTGAGAAATGTCTTTTTTCTGCCGGGACATAATTGAAGGTAGGCTGGGCTGCAAAATTGAACATAACACGGGTGATTTCCTTGCCCCCTGACTATACTTATCAACGCACGTGCAAGCAGCCCTTCGGACAAAAAGAACAAGAGAAACGGGATATGGTTTTACACAGCACTATGCAAGCGGAAATTCCTACGGAAAGTAGCGGCCGAATCCATGAAACAAGCCATCAAATCGAATTGCCCTGAAAAATAAATTGCCGCCTTACAGGGCGGCAATTACATGGGCAAAGCCTGCCACCTATTTTTTACATCCGGAGGGCAGAAAAACCGGAGATTCTGTATGCACTCCTCCCAAATACACTTTCCGCAGCCTTTCTGTGTATTTAGCGGAACCTGTTGTGGGCACAGGATGCAAACCTAAGCTTGCCATATAACCAACACTACTTAAATTTCTGTGAACAGAGAGATCAAATCCCCCAACCAACTTATCGGTCAGGTAGAAAAAACACCTGAACATAATTATTGTTTGTTTAATTATCTGGGGAGAAGCCGTCATTTGGTTTTTTTTGTAGAATAAAGCAATAATACTGGGTGCTTTCATCTATGAAGCGAAGTAAACAAGGTTTTTCAAAAAAATAGATGACAACACTCATGTTTTACATAAGCAATTGATATTCATAAGTAAAAAATGCTATTTCCCCAGCCAGTTCAGCTCATGCGACTCGTAAATGTGCTGTTTACTGATTGAATGCGAGATGGCCACCATGGCTTTGGCCACTGTAAAATCGTGAATCGGCCGATAACGGGCGAGTCCTCCCCGAAGCATAGGGCTCAACAGGTATAAAATGAATTTTCCGATTTGCTCGACCCATCTGAATTCAGGCCGGGGTCCCAGCAGGACCGAAGGCCGCACAAAGGCGAGCTTCTGAAACGAGGTTGAAGATTGGATATCCCGCTCCATCTCCCCCTTTACCTTCAGGTAGAAATTGGTACTGAGCGGATTTGCGCCTACGGAAGAGACGATGATCATCTTTTTCACGCCCGCTTCGGCTGCCCTGCGCGCCAAAAGCAGCGGCATTTCATAGTCTACGGAACGGAATTTTTCGCGGGAGCCAGCCTTTTTGATGGTGGTACCCAGGCAACAATAGACCACCTCCACTCCTTTCAGCCATTCAGCAGGAAACCCTGCAGGGGATAAGTCACTGAGATGAAAGCGGATCTTGGGATGTTCCTTTTCCAATGGCCTCCGACCGGGCACCACCACCGTTTGCACAGTAGGATCGGCCAGCAACAGTTCCAGCAAGCGTCCGCCTACAAGGCCCGACGCACCCACTAATGCAATAGATTTCAACTGATTGCTGAACATTACCTTGGAATTCAACCGCTTTAGGTCGGCGTAAATATACGCCTTAAGCTACTGCTACCTGTGTAAAATTATGCTCTTGTTTACGCAGCAATAGGCCGGAAAAAATCGTAAATTTGTAGCATAAGGGAGCGCTATGCACGAAGACGATGATGACATGGAAAATCCGGAAGAGCACCACGAGCTTATCCAGAAATCCATAGAGAAATACGAGAAAATGCGCCAGCGTCAGGAACGCTATTTCTTTGACGTAGACGCACTTGTAAAAATCATCGACCATTTCATCGAACATTTGGAGTACGAGAAGGCGTTGGAAGTAGCCCGTTACGCGCTCTCACTGCATCCGCAATCGGTCAACTTCACCCTGAAGGAGGCCCAGGTATATGCGTTGATGGGCCAGGACAAGAAAGCCCTATCACTTCTCGAGAAAGCGGAGTTTGTCAATCCCTTCGATGTGGAGATACACCTGATTCGAGGAAACATCTACAATACCCTTGAGCAATACGACCGTGCCATAGCGAGTTTTCGCAAGGCCCTGGAAATGGCAGACGAGCAGAAAGACGACATCTATCTGAGTCTGGCCATCACCTACCAGAATATGACCGAGTACTCCCGTGCAGTGGATTTCTATAAAATGTGCCTGCTGGCCAATGTCAGGAATGAAGCGGCCATGGAGGAGATGATCGTAAGCCTGGAGTTGAGCCACCGCCTACAGGACGGAGAAGCCTTCTTCAAAAAACTGATCGACGAGCACCCGTATTCTTTCATGTTATGGTATTACCTGGGAGAAATCTACGCCAAGCAGGCGAAGTACGAAGAAGCGCTGCAGGCCTACGACTATTGCCTACTGATCCGTGAAGATTTTGCCCCCGCGCATTTGGACATGGCGCAGGCTTTGTCGATGCTGGAGCGTTTCAGGGATGCGATTCAACGCTATACCACCGCCTTCGAATACTGCCAACCCGATGCATTCACCTATTACAACATCGGAGAATGCCACGAACAATTGAAGGAATTCGAAACTGCAAGGACCTTCTATAAAAAAGCCGTGAAACTGCTGCCTGAAATGGCGCAGGCCTGGTTCGGAATAGGGATAACCTTCGAAGAGGAAGACCGCTGGTACGAAGCCATCCACTACATCAAAAAGGCACTGGAGCTGGATGACCAGAACGGTGAATACTGGCTGGCCCTCGGTGATTGTGAATACAAACTCAATAATTACGAAGAGGCTGAAGAATGTTATAAAAAAGTGATCGACTTCGAACCGGAGAGCGATGAAGGCTGGATCGCCTATGCGGACCTTTTGGCCGAGCTCAACCGGGTCGGGGAGGCCACCTAATTGCTGCAGACTTCCTTTTTCTACCATGACGATAATCATGAGTTGCGCTTAAGAGAGGTCGCCTATCTTTATCTCTCAGGTTATCATCAGGAAGCGTATGCTCGTTTGGTAGCGGCCGCTGAACAGTTTCCGGAAAGGTGTGGTCTGCTGTTTGAAATTGCCCCCCTGCTGGAAACAGATCCGCAGGTAGTTTCGATTTTAACTAATAAAGGAGGAAACAATGATTAGGAATTTTGATTTGTCGCATTTACCCTCAAGACAGGAAAAGCCACGCAAGGCGGGACTTACCATGGTCATGGACAAGGGACTTGGCATTCGTGAGTGTGAAAACCTTGTTGACGCTGCTGGCGGCTACATCGATATAGTAAAGCTGGGATTCGGCAGTTCGCTCATCACCCCGAACCTGGAACGCAAACTGGCTTTTTTCCGGGAAGCCGGTATCCCCGTTTATTTCGGAGGTACTTTGCTGGAAGCCTTCATAGCCCGCGGGCAATTTGAAGATTACCTGCGGGTGATGGATAAGTTCAAGATGGAATATGCCGAGGTATCCGACGGTTCCATCACGATGCCTCACCCTGAAAAATGCCATTACATACACCGACTCAGTAAGCGTGTCACGGTGATTTCAGAGGTGGGGTCCAAAGAAGAAGGCATACTCATTCGCCCCAACAAATGGATTGAAATGATGAAAGCCGAACTCGAAGCCGGTGCATGGAAGGTCATCGCCGAAGCAAGAGAAAGCGGCACGGTGGGTATTTACCGACCAAATGGTAAGGCCCATGTCGTATTGATCAATAAGATTGTGAACAAGATCCCCCAGGACAAAATCATCTGGGAAACACCCCAAAAATCACAACAGGTCTATTTCATCAAGCATTTCGGAGCGGATGTGAACCTCGGCAACATTGCGCCCAATGAAGTCATCGCACTCGAATCTCTTCGCCTGGGTCTGCGCAGCGATACCTTTTTCGACCACCTCAACAAATCCATGCGATCAAGCACGTCTGAGAGCGGTCAAACAAAAAAAACAACTGCCAACACCACTGTAAAAGCATGAAAGAAAAAACAGTTGCTGAACTGAAATCCTGGATGGATTCAGCACACACTTTTCAACTGATCGACGTGCGTGAACCGCATGAATACGACATCTGCAATCTGAATGCGGAATTAATTCCGCTTGGTGAAATCGTGAACGACGCGGAGAAAATCCGCAGGGATGTTCCGGTCACCGTACATTGCAGAAGCGGAGCCCGGAGTGCTGCCGCCATTGCTGAATTGGAAAAAAGGTTCGGCTTTGAGAACCTTTACAACCTGAAAGGCGGCATCCTCGCCTACGCCAAAGAAATAGATCCCAGCCTGCAGTCCTACTGATCCGGATGATACACGATTTTCTTGATTTCATTCTGCACATCAACGACCATTTGGCTGTTATGGTCGCGGAATACGGTACCGCTGTCTACGGCATTCTGTTTCTGATCATTTTTGTGGAAACGGGACTGGTCCTTATGCCTTTCCTCCCGGGAGACTCCCTCCTTTTTGCGGCCGGCGCCTTGTGTGCCAACGAAGCCACGGGCCTGAACCTTGGATTGTTGATCCTCTTGCTCACCATTGCCGCCATTGCCGGAGACAATTCCAATTATGCCATCGGCAAATTCCTTGGTATAAAGGCCCTGACGCTCACTTTCCGTGGACAACGCCTGGTCAACCAGAAGTACATCGACCAGACGCATGCCTTCTTCGAAAAGCATGGCACCAAGGCCATCATCATGGCCCGTTTCGTCCCCATTGTGCGGACCTTTACGCCCTTCGTTGCCGGCCTGAGCGAGATGAGTTACCGCAGTAAATTCCTTCCTTACGACATCGCCGGTGGCATTCTATGGATCAGCAGTATGTCGGTGTGCGGCTACTTCTTCGGACAAATCCCCTGGGTGAAAGAACACTTTGAAGCCGTGGTGTTGCTCATCATTTTCATTTCCGTTCTGCCGATGCTGATAGCCCTCGCCAAAAGCAGATTGAACAAAAACTGATGCCTGTCTTCGCTCTGCTGGGCAAAAAACTAGGTCATTCTTTTTCCAAAGGGTGGTTCACTTCCAAATTTGAACGGGAAGGTCTGAACGAATGCCGGTACATCAACCTGGAACTGGATTGTTTAGACAATGTTCGCGAAACAGTGCTTCAACTGGACCTGAGCGGATTCAATGTCACCATCCCTTACAAAACAGCCATTCTCCCCTACCTTGATACGCTTTCCGAGGAAGCACACAAGATTGGGGCAGTGAATACTGTACGCGTGCAGGCCGATGGGACCTGGAAAGGTTTCAACACCGACGCGCGCGGCTTCCGGCAGACATTGAAGCCACTGCTGAAGCCCTGCCACAGTAACGCACTGATTTTGGGTACTGGAGGCAGCTCCAGAGCGGTAGCCCATGTATTGACCGAACTTGGCATAGAATACCGGAAAGTATCGCGTGCGGGAGACGGCCAACAGGTGCTGCGCTACGAAAAGCTGACCATGCTGGATGTCCGGAATGCGCCCCTGATTATCAACACCACCCCGCTGGGCATGTTCCCTGCTGTTTCGCAGAAGCCCGATATTCCATACGAGGGTGTAGACAAGTATCACTTGATGTACGACCTGGTCTACAATCCTCCGCTTACGCCTTTCATGCAGATGGGTGAGCTTTATGGTGCGGCTGTGACCAACGGCTATGATATGCTGATAGCGCAAGCCCGGGAAGCATGGCAGATCTGGACAGAAAAAGCTCCCTGAACATCGTCAGCATGCCGTCACAAAACGGATTTCAAAACCTTATTCTCCGACGCTGGAAGAAAAATCCAATGTTCCGCTTATATTCGCATTCAAATACAAAAAGCATGCAACTCGACAGCCGCAGTAAATTCATCATCGCCTTTGTTTTTCTGGGAGCGCTTTCCCGTCTGATACCGCACCCCCTCAACTTTACGCCCATCGCCGCCATGGCGCTCTTCGGAGGCACCTATCTGCTGAACAAGAAAATGGCGTACCTCGTTCCGGTCTCAGTCATGTTCCTCAGCGATATCCTGCTCGAAATCTTTACAGGTAATGGATTCCATAACCAGATGCTCTTCGTTTACGGAAGCATCCTGCTGATCACCCGCATGGGTTTCCTGCTGCGTGGACGCGAGCAGCGTCAGACGATCATGGTCGCCTCACTGACCGGTTCGCTGCTGTTCTTCTTCATCACCAATTTCGGATGCTGGACCACGGGCTACTACGGTTACACTGCACAAGGCCTGGCTAATTGCTACATCGCTGCCATTCCCTTTTTCAAAGGCACGGTGATGGGAGACCTGTTCTACAACCTGGTTTTCTTCAGCGGTTTTGCCATCGTGAACCGCTTCGCTCCGTCCTGGGTACGCACCCGCTAATCGGATTTATACCTACGATTGTTTCGCGTACCCATTTCGCCGTTTCGGGAACGCACCTCATCACCCCATTGCAGTGGTTTCTTTGATTTCCCTGCAGTGAATCCTTAACTTTGTCCAGCACCCTTTTCGGGAACTTCATCAGGGAAACGTATGATCACAAAAGAACAGGTATTGGATGCATTGAGGCAGGTAGAAGAACCTGATTTGAAGAAGGATCTCGTCACCCTGAACATGATCCAGGACATCGCCATCGATGGCCTCAAGGTGAGTTTTACGGTTGTACTCACCACCCCTGCGTGTCCGCTGAAAGAATTTATCGCCAATGCCTGCAGGAATGCCATCATTCATCTCGTGAATGAGCAGGCTGAAGTCACGGTGAACCTCACGGCGCAGGTGACGTCCCGCCGTCCGGGCGTCGGAGAGATGCTTCCCGGTGTGAAAAACATCATTGCGGTGGCTTCCGGTAAAGGAGGTGTCGGCAAGTCAACGGTAGCAGCCAATTTGGCCGTCGCCATGGCCAAGACCGGAGCAAGGGTAGGCCTCATCGACGCTGATATTTTCGGTCCCTCCCAGCCCATCATGTTCGGTGTCGAGAACGAACGACTCTTCATCACGGAAAAAAACGGAAGACAGTTCATGGTGCCGGTAGAAAAGCACGGCGTACACCTCTTGTCCATAGGTTTCCTGGCTGACCCTTCGCAGGCAATTGTCTGGAGAGGCCCCATGGCCTCGAAAGCACTGCAGCAGCTCTTCAGCGACGCCGACTGGGGCCCGCTGGATTACCTCTTCATCGACCTGCCTCCCGGCACGAGCGATATCCATCTGACCCTGGCGGCCACGGTTCCTGTTACAGGAGCGGTGATTGTATCGACACCTCAACAGGTAGCTCTTGCCGATGCCCGTAAGGGGATGGCCATGTTCAAGATGGATTCTGTGAACATACCCGTACTGGGCCTGATTGAGAATATGGCGTACTTCACGCCGGCGGAATTACCCGAAAACAAATACTATATTTTCGGAAAAGGCGGTTGCAGAAGAATGGCCGAAGAGTGGAATGTTCCTTTCCTCGGAGAAATCCCTCTGGTACAAGGCATCTGCGAAGGCGGTGACAGTGGAAACCCCATTGTGCTGGACGAATCCTCGCCTTCATCCCTCGCCTTCCTTACGGTGGCGGGAAATGTGGCACAGCAGGTGGCCATACGGAACGCTCGTTTAACCTCCAACCAACCCGTCACTCCATAAACATGTCACAACAGGATCCTTCGCTTATCAGCCGCATAGAGGAAACCCTCGACCAGCTTCGTCCTTATTTAGAGGCGGACAACGGCAATGTGTCTTTTGTTGAGCTGACTGAAGACCGGGTTGTGCGCGTACGGCTCGAAGGTGCCTGCAGTTCCTGTTCCATGAGCCAAATGACCCTGAGAGCGGGCATAGAACAGTCGCTCCTCAAAGCCATTCCTGACCTCAAAGGCGTGGAAGCGGTGTAGTCTTCTTTTCAGACCGGGAACGTCACCAACATTTTCATTCCTTCCTGCACTTCAAAAGTAGCGGCGCCGCCAAGCGATGCTGCGTAGGCATGAATTAGCGCATAGGACAAGCCGGACTCACTCCCGGTTGCCTCCTCAAGCTGCCATCCCTTGCCGTTATCGGCCATCTCCAACAGTATATAATCGCCCCTGCGGCTGATACTGAAGTACAAAACTGCAGCCGACATGTCCGCGCAACCTTTTTGTGCTGAAAGCAGCAAGAACTCCGTAGCAATCATGGCCATGGACAGCGAAACAGCGCCCGGTAGTTTCACATTGTTGTGGTCGGACATCCAGTCCACCGACAGCGAACCAGCCCAAACTTTTTCCTTCATCTGAACCTGCAATACATCCATCCATGCAGATACCGGCAGTGTGGTAATGTAAGCGGTATTGAGCCTTAACATTTCTGCTATCATCACGGTCCTCAGCTCCATGCCCTTCAAGGCTTCTTTGGTACCGGTAACATCAGTGAACTTTTGGGCGACCTGCAAGGTACCACTTACAAGTGCGAACATGGCAGTTGCCCTGTTCCTTTCCACCTCCAGCTGTTTCATGTAATAATCCAGACTTTGTTGAGTCTTGAGCAAGTTGTCTGCGATTTCCTGTATATCCACACAGGTATATACCCAGTTGATCTCTTCCGGCTTATCCCCCTCGGTTTTCGTGGAGTTTACACGCATCAAGCGCTCTTGTCCCTCCGGAAAAATGAGCGCTACAACAAATTCAGCACCTGGTAAAAAATAAACACCCGAGAAGACCTCGGCACTGCTCTTCGTTTCTCCGTTCGCCATTCTCCAGCGAAGTGGTGCAAAGGCATATTTGGCGTCTTCGGGTGGAGTACCCGGCAGAAAGTGCCTGCACGTTTCGCCATCTACATGAAGGATCTCACCCTGCATATCGGTAACCACCATCAATACATGGGCGTTCCGATGCCAATCCGCAGAGCCTTGATTGCCGAACGCAGCAGCTTGCATAGTGCGCCCAAAGAGCGCCCTGCAAACCCTGTCCGTGAGCGAATACAGGCACTCCATCATCGCAGCGTCAAGCTCCACCATACTGCCCACATTGGCCGCCATGGAAATGAAACCAAGGCATCGCTCCCCTTCCATGAGCGGAAACAACCACATATCAGCCTCCAGCCGAGAACCGAAAACTTCCATTTCGCTGGAGTGGAAACTTGAAGTATTCCCGCAGATGGGCTCTCCTGCGCTCAGGTGGTCGAGCCAGCGTGCGAGACCCGGACGCCCCATATCGATGACTTCAGGAAGGAGTTCATCCAAAACGCCCATAACCGATGGTGCTTGCATGCGTCTTGCAATGATCTTCGACTCTTCCATGTTGAAATCCATGCGGTAAACCCGTAGACTCTGCAAACTCAAAATTCCTGCAGCGTTGACGAGCAAATCCTGAAGCCGATCCTCGTCCAGCGTGTCTGCACCATTGGGGATGCTGGAAAGCAGTAACTGCTGGATAGCCTGAACGGCAGAATGGCGGGAGACAGGTTGAGAAGGGGGATTACCTGCCGCCATTACCTGCTGCTTCAGGTCTGAAATGTTTTGCACCTGGAAGCGAAGTACGTTTTCCTGCTGAAAGCGGACATTGAAAAGAAAGTATTGAGGTGCGCCACCGGCATCTTTGATCCGTAATTCAAAGCGTGCACGGAATGCGGGATCAGAGTCGGAGAATTGGGCAAGTGCCACCTGCTGCTTGAGGACCAGTATATCATCCGGGAAAATGAACTGCTCCGCATAGGCGAGTAAAGGCATTGCGCTTTGTCCATACACATGGCCAAGTGCTGAAAGCACCGAGCGGTGTATCTGATCTGTTTCGACGTGCAAATCCGAAAGGTGCAGGAGAAAAGTGGACACTGCGAACCTGTCGTCGGTAATTGCGGTTGGAGATGCCTTAACCTGGAGAAGCGATGGGGAAGCGGATGCGTGCATGGTGTATCCTTTTTACACCTTGGAAATTAGTCAGATTCGCCGCGAAAGCAAGACCAGAGGGAAAACAGTTTTCAACAATAGCATCCTACTGCTCCAACAGCTTTCCGCCGCGGTAAACCTGACGATCGAGGATATTGCCCGATTTATCGTACTCGAACCAGGTCCCCTCCTTCAAGCCGTTTCTGAAAGTGCCCGATTCTTTCAATTTCCCGTCGGCAAAATAGATCCTGACCGGACCATGTTCCTGATCTGCTTCATAGGACATCTCAAAAATCAGCTTTCCATTTTCATTGTATTGCCGGTATGCGCCTTGTCGGTCTCCGTCCTTGTAATTTTTCTCCTCAGCCAGCTGCCCATGTTCATAATAGACCTTCCATGTCCCGTGCGCCACCCCTTTGCTGTAGTTTTCAGAAGATTTCAGCGAATCGTTTTCACCATAATACAGCCAAACGGAATCCTTCTTCAGATCCCAGTAATTACCCCGAGCCATCACCTTGCCGGATTCATAATAAGAAACTGCCGTGGAGCGCCTATTGTCCTTCGCAAAAACCACTTCCGCCTTGAGCTTCCCACTTTCGTACCAGGTACGCGATACACCAACAGGTTTATCGTTTTTGAAATACGTTTCAGAACACAGCGTATCCGTACGAAAATACTTGCGCCATAAACCTTGCTTGAGGCCCCTGGCATCTTTGCGGTTAATGGTGTCGCCCCTGAAAACCTGATACGCATTGGGCTGCGCTCTCAGTACTGCAGCAACCAAAAGAAGTCCGAAGGTCAGAAGAAACAGCCGTCTCACCGTGCAAAATTGCATATTTGAAAGGAATAATCCTGTGCCAAAGTACGAATTGTCAACCATATAAACAGCAATGCATTATCTTCGTAAGTACTCAGGTTTAACGGCAAAACGAATTTGTTATTTTTGACGGCTTCCTGATAAAAGCGCCAATGAAGAATCTTGTACTGCCTCTCCTCTTTCTCCTGTGCACATTGTCGGCTGCAGCGCAAACGTTACGGGGCACTGTCCAAGACGAAAAGACCAAGGAATCGCTCATCGGTGCAACGGTGGCCATCAAGGGTACATCCAACGGTACCAGCACGAACCTCGACGGACAATTTGTGCTGGAAAACGTGAAATCATTACCGGTAACGCTTGTGATCAGCTACGTGGGGTATACCGCAAAAGAGCAACAAGTCAAGGAATTTGGCAAGGAGATCACCGTATTGCTCGGCTCCAACGAAAAGGTGCTGAAAGAAGTGAGTGTTGTTGAATCCAGGCTCACCGAGAAACAGCGTGAATCTGCTCTTACCGTAGAGGCCATGGATATTTTGGCCATCAAACAAACGCCGTCGGTCAACTTTTACGATGGACTGGGTTTGCTCAAAGGTGTAGATGTGACGGCTGCCAGTCTTGGATTTAAAATTGTGAACACACGTGGATTTAACAGTACCTCCCCTGTCCGTTCCCTGCAAATCATAGACGGTGTGGACAATCAGGCTCCCGGACTCAATTTTTCACTGGGGAACTTCCTCGGCAGTTCGGAGCTGGATGTACTGAAAGTAGATCTGATTGTCGGTGCAAGTTCTGCGTTCTACGGACCCAACGCATTCAACGGGGTCATATCCATGACGACAAGAAGTCCTTTTGTAAAACCCGGCCTGGAGATAAGTTATAAAACCGGATCACGCAACCTTTCGGAGACTGCTCTCCGCTATGCCTTTGTGCTGAAAAACAAAGAAGGTCAAGACAAACTCGGGATGAAATTCAACATGTCGTATTTCAAAGCGTACGACTGGGAAGCGGATAACCGCAGCTCCACTCCGCAATCGCGCAGCAATGAGCAAAATCCCGGTGGGTACGATGCCGTGAATGTGTACGGTGATGAATACAATCCGGACCTTGACAGAAGCCTGCTGCCGGCAGGATTCCCTGGCATTGGTGTAGTTCACCGGACGGGATATGCGGAAAAAGATCTGGTGGATTACAATACGCGCAACCTCAAACTCAATTCGGCTGTCCACTACAAGCTGGATGACTCCACTGAGTTCATTGCCAGTTCCAGCTTTGGCACGGGCACTACCATTTACCAGGGGGACAATCGCTACAGCCTGCGCGACATCTTGTTCTTCCAGAACAGACTTGAATTGAGGAGACAGGATAAATTCTTCCTGCGCACGTATGTAACAAATGAAGATGCCGGCAATTCATACGATGCATTCTTCACTGCCCTACTCCTTCAGAACTCAGTAAAGGATGATCAGGACTGGCTGCGTGATTACCTGAAGTACTTCAGCGACAACCAACTTTTCCAGAAAATAAAAAAATACCCCGGCTATCCTGAAGCCAGCCAATACAGCGAATACACCCAATACATCGCCTCCATTCAACCCTTCCTGCTTCAGAACTATTATGACTCGCTGGTAAAATTCCACAATGCGGCAGAGATCTTTGCCAATGGTGTTGGCAACCCCATTTTCGGTAATCAAGCCTTTCTACAACCGGGAACAGCGGCATTTGACTCTGCCTTCAGAAGCATCACCTCACGCGAGACCTTTGCTGGAGGAGGATCCAGGTTTTATGACAAATCTGCACTGCAACATGTGCATGGCGAATACAAATTCAGCATCGGCAAGCAACTGTTCACCGCAGGCGCCAACTACAGACGGTACTTGCCCAATTCAAGAGGAACAATTTTCAGTGATACCAGTGGCATCCGAATACGCAATTCGGAATTCGGCATTTACGCAGGTGCCGATCGCTCATTAGCGGACAACAAGGTCAAGCTGAATGCGACGATTCGCCTGGACAAAAACGTGAATTTCAAAGCCCTGGTATCGCCCGCACTTTCCTGCGTTTACAGTCCTGACAGTAAAAACACTTTCCGGATTTCGCTCAGTTCAGCCATCCGCAATCCTACACTTGCCGACCAGTATCTCTATTACCAGGTCGGAAGAGCCGTTTTGATCGGCAACCTGAACGGTTTCGACTCGCTGGTCACCATCAGTTCTTTTGTGAATGCGCTCAATTACCAGAACAAAGACACCCTGGAGTATTTCAGCGTGGCCGCTGTTCAGCCCGAAAAAGTAAGGACCATCGAAGGGGGTTACAGGGGCACCCTTTTTGAAAAACTACTTGTGGATGCCAGTGCTTACTTCAGTACTTACAGAGATTTCATCGGGTATAAAATCGGTGCCGACGTGACGGTGTACCCCAGCGTAGCTACGCCCCAGTTCAACAACATCTACCGTGTAGCAGCCAATAGCGAGGAGACCGTGAATACGGCGGGGTTCACCATCGGTGCAAACTACTTCTTCTCAAGATTCTACAGCTTCAATGCCAACTATTCCTACAATGAATTGATTCAGGTAGGTGGATGGAGACACTTTCCGTTTCTTGACACCAAGAGCTTCGCACGGAGTGAAACATCACTGATACCCGCCTTTAATACGCCGAAAAGAAAATTCAATATAGGCATCAGCGGGATGGATATAGATAATCGCCTGGGATCCAACTGGGGGTTTAACATCAATTACAAATGGGTGGAAGGTTTTCTGTTTGAAGGATCACCACAATTCACGGGGCAGATCGACAATTACGGCTTGCTGGATGCACAGGTGAACAAGCGTTTCCCACAGGCAAAAAGCACCATCAAGCTGGGATGTTCGAATCTTCTTGAAAACCTGCACTATGAAGTGTACGGCGGTCCGCTGATCGGAAGGTTGTTTTACCTGCAATTGCTGGTCGAACTGAACTGATCAGCCCAGCGGATCCACATCGATCTGGATGATCAACTGCCTGTTCGCCGGCTGATTTCTGAACAGCGTTAGTGCTGTAGTCAAGGTTTTCTTAACCTCCTGTACGCTCAGCGTTTTTTCAATTTTAATAAGAAGTTGACGCTGGTAGTAATTCCGCACCCTACTTACATAAGGAGTGGTGGGTCCGAGTACACGCTTACCAAAAAGTTTTTTCAAGATCGCCGAGAGTTCCCGTGATTGATTTTCGAGCACCTTATCATCCCTGTGCTTGAGCCGCACCTCGATGAGCCTGCAGTAGGGCGGATAAAAGAATTTATACCGCTCGCCCAGTTCAGCAAGATAAAACCCTTTGAAGTCGTGGTTCAATACGAAGGTCAACACCGGATTATTGACTTTGTATGCCTGTACCACTACCTGCCCCTGCTTTTTACGGCCTGCCCTCCCACTCACCTGCGCCAGCAATTGAAAAGCCCGTTCGTGCGCACGGAACTCCGGAAAATGCAGCAGCGAATCGGCACTGAGAATACCCACCAGAGAAACCCTGTCGAAGTCGAGGCCCTTGGTCACCATCTGGGTGCCCACCAGCACATCCACCTCACCAGACTCGAAAGACCGGATGATATCGCTGTAGGCGTTTTTAGTACGCGTGGTATCGTAATCCAGTCGTGCGATTTTAGCCCCGGGCAACAACACTTCCAGCTCTTCCGCGATACGTTCGGTACCGAATCCCCTCATGGCTACGTCCTGGTCTCCGCACTGGCCACATCGCTGGGGCAGCCCTTGGACATAGGCGCAATAATGGCAACGCAACTCGTTTTTGAATTTATGATAGGTCAGGGATACATCGCAATTCACACAGGTGGGCGTCCACGAACAGGTATTACATTCGAGATACGGAGCAAAGCCACGGCGGTTCTGAAAAATGATGGCTTGCTGACCAGAAGCGATTGTTTCGCGCAACTGTTCGACAAGTACATTGGAGAAGTTCCCTGCGCTCTGCTTGCGTTTGATGGCTTCGCGCATATCCACCACCGTTACTTCCGGCATTTGAAGGTCCGCATGCCGCCTCTCCAGCGTGACCAGCTGGTACTTTCCAGCTACCGCATTGAAATAGGACTCCATAGAAGGCGTCGCTGAACCCAGGACGACACGCGCATCCTGAGAAGCGGCCAACACTACCGCCGCATCGCGGGCGTTGTAGCGCGGCGATGGGTCCACCTGCTTGTAGGAGGGATCGTGCTCCTCATCGACCACCACCAGGCCAAGTCGATGATAGGGCAACCAGATGGCAGACCTTGCGCCTACAACGACGTAGGGGCGTTGCTCCGCTGCATGGTCGCGCAGCAACTTGTTCCATATCTCTACGCGTTCGTTTTCGTTGAAACGGGAATGGTATACCAGAAGCTTGTCGCCGAAATGTTTCTGAAGCCGGGTGATGAGCTGCGTAGTAAGTGCGATTTCCGGCAACAGGTACAGCGCCTGCCGGCCCTGTTCCAATGCTTCAGCAATCAGATGGATATACAACTCCGTCTTTCCTGAAGATGTCACGCCGTGCAGCAACACCACCTTACCCTGGTCCACTCCAGCGCGGGTTTCCAGCAATGCCTGTTCCTGATACGGATTCAGCCTGGCTGGTTCAACAAGCTCACCTTTGTAAACAGGAATCCGATCGGACTGTTGCTTGTAAAGAATGAAAACTTCCTTCTTTATCAGCGCCTGCAAGGCGGCCGCATTACTTCCCGACTTTTGCAAGAGCGATGATTTTGACAATTCCGTAACGCCCTCTTCGCGGGCAAAGTGCAGATACGCCATCAACAGGTCCAGTTGACGAACCGCTTTTTTCTCCAGCGAATCCATCAGCTTGCCCAGCTCTTCTTCCGGATACTTTTCCGTATTGAGGCGTATCATCTCTACCATGCGGGGCTTGTACCTTTCTTCCAGTGCTTCCTGCACCAGCACCACGCGCTTCTCGACCAGTGAACGGACGACGTGCAGGATTTGCCGTAGCGAAAGGATGTTCGATACATCCTTCAGCGACAATTCCGGTTTGGCGTGCAGGGCCTCATAAATCAGGAATTCCCGGTCTGTAAGCACTGAAGTATCTCCATCAAAATCGGGATGCGGAACAATTATTGACTCACTTTGCAAACGCAGTCCCGATGGCAATGCCGCCGCCATGATCTCGCCCAGCGAGCAGAGGTAATAATCCGCAACCCAGTTCCACAACTTGAACTGTTGACCGATCACTACAGGGGCTGTATCCAATACCTCCAACACCGGCTTCACGGCATACCTTTCCGGCGCAACGTGGTGCAAACGACAGATGACCGCCGCATAGACCTTGTGCCGGCCGAACTGGACCACCACGCGCATGCCGGGTTCCACCTGAGAGGCCCATTCATCAGGAACGAGGTAAGTGAACACTTCGATGAGGGGAAGTGGCAGGATGACATCCGCATACAAAAGTCGTGTTGCCATATCGCCTCAGCTCTTATCCAGCCATCCCTTTTTCCAGAAAACAAATAGCTGGACCAACGCTATCACGAGCATGAACAGCATGACGCCGGTGTATCCCCAGGGAGAGTACAACTCCGGCATATTAAAGGGCAGTGCACTGCCGTCAGCCGGATTCACAGGAGAAAAATTCATACCATACACTCCGACAATAAAGG
>CAZPCA010000003.1:27876-48614 GCA_964584995.1 uncultured Bifidobacterium sp. | reverse complement strand
TGTCCCCTCTCACTAAACGCTTCGCAAATATACGAACAATACCGGAAAAACAACGGCTCATGGAGATTCATTAACATTGCGGCGATGGAGCAATCGATGACGGCTAAGAAGTGGCTGGACCGGGGTGTGTACCTGGCCTCGGTTGTGCTGAGCCGCATCATCAACCGGGATAAAGACCCTAAAAAACTGTCTTTCAAAAAGATAATATGCATAAAAGAGGACGAAATCGGGGACTTTATCTATACCTTGCCGGTGTACGAAACCCTGCGTAACCTCTACCCGGACGCTGAAATCACTGTATTGTGTCGCCCGTTTGGCCAGCAACTTCTAAAAAACTCATTATCAGTAAACAAGGTTATCTCCAGTTACCGTGAAACTGAAAACAAATACGATCTGGTAGTTGACCTGAGAGGGACAATTCCCTCCACCTGGCTGGGAATACGTTGCTTTCCGGCTTACCGCCTGGACAGAGGGAGTATCCGCTTCCGAAACAAGAAAAGCGGCACACATCCCCACGAAAGCGAGGCCAACCGTCAGATCATTGCCCCTTTATTGGAAGAGGATAAACCGCTGCCCATGCCCAGAATCGAGATCGGAGACGAGGACCGTGAGGCTGCACTTGATTTTTTGAAAGATAGTGGTGTTCATGGCCCCTTTGCACTTTTTCATACGGGAGCAAGAAGAGTACTGAAAAAATGGCCATTGGACCGGGTAGCCGAGACCATGCGCTTTGTCCATGAAAAGTACGGCTATGCCTGCGTGTTGGTGGGAGACAAGGCCGATGCAGCAGATGCTCTATCGCTTCAAAAAATGACAAATGTTCCGGTGTATGTTGCAGCAGGGAAGCTACCGCTACTGCCATTCGCCGCACTGTGTGAGACTGCTTCCCTTTACCTGGGCAATGACAGCGGTCCGCTGCACATAGCCTGCGCCATGGGAACCCCAAGCATTGGACTCTACGGCCCCGGCGATCCGATTTTCCATCCGCGCAGCGCGAATGCGCGGTACATCCATCATATTCTGGAATGCAATCCTTGCGACCAGGTCCATTGCAAGTACCGTGACAACCCCTGCATACAACGAATAAGCATTCCTGAAGTGCAGGGTGTCATCGACGCCTTGAAGGCAGAAAAAAAACAGTGAACTACCTGAAAAGCTCAGGCATTGTCCGCTTCATCACCGGATGCAACCTCTTCTGAAGGTTTATCTTCCTCCGGATGGATTTTTTTCTGAAATAGGATGAAGAGCATGACCCCAACACTGATGGCTGCATCCGCCAGATTGAAAACAGGTCTGAAGAATAAAAACTCTTCACCCCCCCAGATGGGAAACCAGTCGGGGAAATACCCGTGAAAGAGAGGGAAGTAAAACATATCCACCACTTTACCATGCAGTAAGGATGCATACCCTCCTTCTTCGGGAAGAAATGATGCTATACTCCCGAACTCACTGGAGGAAAAAAGTGCACCGTAAAATACCGAATCGATGATATTGCCCACGGCACCTGCGATGACCAGCGAAACAACCGTAAGGTACATCGGTGAGGCTTTTTCTCTGACAATAGAATGCAGGTACCAAAACATAGCGCTCACAAAAACAATCCTGAACACACTCAGAAACAACTTTCCGTATTCACCTCCGAATTCCAATCCGAAGGCCATGCCATTGTTTTCGGTGAAATGAATGATGAACCAAGGCGCAATACGGATTTCCTCTCCCAGATACATGGTAGTCTTGACCCAGAATTTCAGCAACTGGTCAGCGAGCAGTACACAAAAAATGATGAGAAGTGGTCTTTTCAAGGGAGGGGATTATTGAAACACCCGGAGACGAGGGTAATGCCCCAGCTCCGGGTGGAGATGTTCTTTCTGAACGAATGCGAACTCAATCTTTGTACTGTTTCAGCTTTGCTTCCATACTTTGTGTGGTATGGGGAACGGCCCTCAGGCGCTCCTTAGGAATCAGTTTGCCGGTGATACGACAGATTCCGTAGGTTTTGTTCTGGATGCGTATCAGCGCAGATTCCAGCTGATCGATGAACTTCTTCTGACGGGCTGCGAGGTTAGCGGCTTCTTCTTTCGCAAGGGTTTCGGATCCGTCTTCCAACATCTTGAAAGAGGCTCCGGTATCATCCGTACCATTTTCATTGGCATTGATAATCTGTGCCTGCAGATTGACCAGTTCTTCACGGGCATCTGCCAGTTTCCTGTTGATCAACTCCTTGAACTCAGCCAAATCCGAATCGCTGTACCGTTGTGTGACGGTAGGCTGAGGAGCGGGCTTGGCAGCAGGTGTAGGAGTAGCCTTGGCGGCAGGTGCCGGAGTAGCCTTTGCAACAGATGCCGGAGCAGGCTTGGAAACAGGTGCTGGTTTGGATTTTGCGACCGCTGGCTTTTTCGCTGGCGCAACTGTTGGCTTGACGGGTGCAGCCTTTACCGGTGCAGCTTTGGCAGCAGGGGCCACTTTTACCGCTTTTTTAGCCGGAGCCTTAGCAAGGCTCTTTTTGGCCGACGAGGGCTTACTTGCCGGTACAGCTTTTTTCGAAGGGGCCGCTTTTTTCACCGCCTTCTTCACTTCCTTCTTCACCACTTTTTTCGCTACAGGCTTTTTAGCTGCGGCTTTCGGCTTTGCCGCTTTTTTAGCAGCCGGCTTTTTCGCAATAGCTTTCTTGACGGGCTTCTTGGCGGGAGCCTTCTTAGCTGTTGTTTTCTTGGGGGCAGATTTCTTTACTGCTGCCTTCTTCACCGATGCCTTTTTGGCGTTGGAAGCGGATTTCTTAGTGGCCATTGGAATATTTATTTACTGATGTAAGTACTTGAATTTCATCATCTACCTCCACCGAAAGAACCTGTTCTCCCTGAAGGTTTTCCACGATTTCCAATCGTGTGGCTAAAATTTCGTTGCGAATATAGTCGAAATTATTCTGTACAGCTTTTTGGACCGCCTCCGGAGCCTTCAGCAGGACCTCAATACGGTCGGTGATCTCAAACCCTTTGTCCTTGCGTATGTTCTGAATCCTATTGACCAGTTCGCGGGCAAGCCCTTTTTCGCGCAGTGCATCGGTAATAGTCACATCGAGGGCTACCGTCAATCGTCCCATATTGGCCACCTGCCAGCCCGGAATGTCTTCGCTCAACACCTCCACGTCTTCAAGTAGCAGGTCGAACAATACCTCTCCGAGTTTCAACGGCAACAAACCATGCTGTTCAAGGTAGGCGATTTCGTCTTGCGTTATTTCGACTATGCGTGCCGATAGTTGTTTCATGAGGCCACCCACTTTGGGTCCCAGAGCCTTGAAGTTCGGTTTGATTTTTTTTACCAATACCTGATTGGCTTCTTCCAGAAACTCCACCTCTTCCACATTCACTTCTGCCTTGACGAGTTCGGCGACATCATTGATTTGTTGTTTAAAGCGGCCATCGGTAACGGGGATAAGGATTTTTTGCAATGGCTGACGCACCTTGATATTCACCTTCTTCCGCAGACTCAAGGTCATGGAACTGATATCCTGTGCCAGCTGCATCCTTTCCTCGAGCCCTTGGTCGATCAGTCCGCTATCGGATACGGGAAACGCAGCCAGGTGAACAGATTCGTGTTTTTCTTTTCGGCTCACGGCGTTCAAATCCCCGTAAAGCTGGTCGGCAAAGAAAGGTGCCACCGGAGCCATGAGTCGTGCTATCGTATCCAGACAAGTGTACAATGTCTGGTATGCGGCTTTCTTGTCTTCCGAATATTCCCCTTTCCAGAAGCGACGCCTGCTCAACCGCACATACCAGTTACTGAGATGCTCGGTCACAAAATCCTGGATATCGCGGGCAGCACGGGTAGGTTCATACTCCGCATATGCAGCATCCACACGGGCAATGAGTGAGTTCAGCAGAGATAAGATCCACCGGTCAAGTTCCGGGCGAGCGGAAACGGGGATATCGGCATCTTCGTAGCGGAAGCCATCGATGTTTGCGTAGAGCGCAAAGAAATTATACGTGTTGTAAAGTGTTCCAAAAAATTTACGCTGCACTTCGGCGATGCCATCGAGGTTGAACTTCAGGTTATCCCAGGGCTGCGCATTGCTGATCATGTACCAGCGGGTAGCATCCGGACCATAGGTTTCAAGTGTGGTGAAGGGATCGACGGCATTGCCCAGACGCTTGGACATCTTATTGCCATTCTTATCTAAAACGAGTCCGTTGGAAACCACGTTTTTGAAGGCCACAGAATCGAACAGCATCACCGCAATCGCGTGCAGGGTGAAGAACCATCCGCGGGTCTGGTCGACGCCCTCTGCGATGAAATCAGCAGGGAACACATGACTGAGATCTTTCCGGGAGAAGGGGTAATGCCACTGGGCATAGGGCATGGCCCCGGAGTCGAACCAAACATCGATGAGGTCCGGCTCACGGTACATGGGCTTCCCCGTATCGGATACCAGCACTGCATGATCGACATACGGACGGTGTAAATCGACAGCGGGATTGGAAGGGTCGAACTCTGCTAAACCGGATGCGGGCATACAACCGGCCTCCACAGCTTTCTTCAGCTCCTCGTGCAATTCCTGCACCGATCCGATACATTTCTCTTCACCTTCTTCACTGCGCCAGATGGGCAGCGGAATGCCCCAATACCTCGATCGGCTCAGGTTCCAGTCTACGAGGTTTTCCAGCCAATTACCGAAACGCCCTGTACCGGTGCTTTCCGGTTTCCAGTTGATGGTCTTGTTGAGCTCGATCATTCGTTCGCGGCAAGATGTCGTACGGATGAACCAACTGTCCAGCGGATAATACAGCACAGGCTTGTCGGTCCGCCAGCAATGCGGATAACTGTGCTCGTATCTCTCCACCTTGAACGCCTTGTTTTCCTGCTTCAGGCGGATAGCGATACGCTCATCAACACCGAGGTATTTGTCCCGTCCCTGACGGGCCCGTGCCGCCTCTTTCTCCGGCTCAGTGAGGTACTCCTCCTTGACCGCTTCTCCCGCCAGTTCCCCCATCTCCGGAACAAAACGCCCACGCCTATCGCCTAAGGGTAAGGGCTTGCCACTTTCATCCTTGACCAGCAGTGGAGGGATGCCGTGCTGACGCGCTACCCGGAAATCGTCGGCTCCGAATGTAGGAGCGATATGTACGATACCTGTGCCGTCTTCCGTGCTGACAAAATCACCCGTGATGACCCTGAACGCATCACCGTCCGGCTGGACATACGGCAACAATTGCTCATAGCGGATGCCGTTCAATTGCGCACCCGTGAATTCCGCTTCAATCCTGTAGGGTATGTTCTTGTTCCCGGACTGGTATTCCTCTACGGTGAGTTCCGATTGTTTGGCACTGAAATGTTTACCGAGCAGGTCTTTGGCCAGCACCACGCTCACCGGTTCAAACGTATAGGGATTGAACGTCCTGACCAATACATAGGCAATATCCGCTCCGACGGCAAGTGCCGCGTTGGAAGGCAGTGTCCAGGGGGTAGTGGTCCATGCCAGGAAGTATACCGGTGCGTCGGTAGCAGTGAACAGCGCCTGGCTTCGCTCATCGCACAAGGCCTTGAACTGAGCCACCACAGTGGTGTCCTTCACCAGCTTATAGGTTCCGGGCTGATTCAATTCGTGCGAACTCAATCCGGTACCCGCAGCAGGAGAAAACGGCTGAATGGTATAGCCTTTATACAAAAGGTTCTTGCTGTGCAATTGCTTGAGCAGGTGCCAGCATGTTTCAATGTAGGAGTTGTCAAATGTGATGTAAGGATGGTCGAGGTCCACCCAATAACCCATGCGCCGGGTAAGATCATCCCACACCGACTTGTATTTCATCACCTCCCTCCGGCAGGCCTTGTTGTAGTCTTCAATGCTGATTTTCTCACCGATGTCCTCCTTGGTGATGCCCAGCGTTTTTTCCACACTGATTTCGATTGGCAATCCGTGGGTATCCCAACCACCCTTGCGCTTCACCTGAAAACCCTTTTGGGTTTTGTAACGGCAAAAAATATCCTTGATGGAACGGGCCATTACGTGGTGAATGCCTGGAAGACCATTGGCTGAAGGGGGCCCTTCGTAGAAGGTAAAAGAAGGCGCACCCTCCCGCTCTTCCACCGAACGCTCGAAAATCCGGCGTTCCTGCCAGCGCTGCAATACCGTCTCGGCAATGCCGGGCAGATTCAAACTCTTGTATTCAGGATAAGACATAATGAAGAGCGCAAAGATAAAGATTTAGAAGGGCAACAGCACCGGAAGTTTTTAGGCTACTATCGCTTGATATACAAATAATTGTATACAAAGCGCTGCACTAAAAAGTCAAGGGGAGTTGGCCATGCATATCCGCCAGGATGATCGACCTCTGTGCGACCAATGATCAGATGAGTACTGAAAGTGGTTGCACCCATCAGCACTGTACAGGTATAAATTGCCCTTCTTCAGGGAATTAAATTGTGCGTAAAATTCAGTGTTGTTGTGTGATACTCCGGAGAAGTCCGGAGAAATCCGCCGTGGAGCGGATGGTTGCTTAAAAAAAGTGCGGAAACAGGGTAAAGTTGAATTTCCGTGCAAGCACCTTACGGGATGCCGGCAGGAATGCATTAAGGAACCACCCTTATTTCTAATGAACGACACTCTTGATTAAACAGTTATTGAGGCAACTTCCTCTATAACGGGAATCAAATAGAATAAAAAGGGCGGTCTTGCTCAACACAAATCTACCGAGGTGGGATTCTGTATTACTGAACGGGAAAAACAAACCACCGAAATAATCTATGGTTACAGGGAAGCCCGCTTTTTCGAATTTTCACTCAGGATATTCAAGGTCATTCCGGAGATAACCAGCAAGGTACCCAGGAGCTCCGGCCAGCCATAAGTTTCATCAAATAACAAATAGCCGAAGAGCATGGCATACAAGACACCCGTATAGTTGAGAATGGTCACTTTGTTGGCCGGCTCGGCCTGCAATGAGCGCGTGAGGTTCTCTTGGCCCCATTGCGTAAAAAGCCCCATCAGTAGGAGCAGTGCCCATTCCATACCCTCCGGCATCCGGAAATCGTACAGGGAAAATCCGGCTCCGGCAACCCAGCCGAAGAGCTGAAAGTGCAGCACTACTACAAGAGGATGCTCCTTTTCTCTCAGCGTACGGACCATGTTGTAGGCCAGTGCAGATAAAATCGCCGATGCAATACCGAGGCCCAATAACCACCAGCTCACCGAGGCATTGAATCCCTTGATCAACAGCACTCCAGAAAAAGACAAGGCGAACCAGACCCATTGCACGGGACGCATATTCTCCTTCAAAATGAATACTGCCAACAAAGAGGTGAAGAACGGTGAGAGATATTGAATAGTCACCGCCGTGCCAAGAGGCATACGCTGCAGCGTAAAAAAAAACGTGTAAAGTGCCAATGTACCAAAGAGTCCGCGCAATAGCAGTAGTTTCCGGTTACTACCCCGCCAACCGATCTTGTTTTTATGGAGCAAAAACCACCCGATGAGGGCCGCAATCCCGCAGCGGAAAAAGACCAGCTCCATGGTGGGCAAGTGAGCCAGCATTTTGACGATGACGTTCATGCAGGCGAACCAAAAGGTAGCCAGCAACATGTGCCGTACACCGGGCGTCAAAAAATCTGTTTTAATCAATGGCAGGAGGTGTAAAAAAAGCGATGAAGGACTTTCTGCTCTTCTCAGGACACTTGAACACTCAAAGGGGTGCAATTGTTCATACCATCCTCACCTGCTTTCATCCTTCACGTAGCGGACGGAAAAAGCGTTGGCCCGTCGGTAGAACTGATCGGTGATGACAGGAGAGCCTTTGCTCAACATACGCCCATACGCCGTTTGTTCACCCTTCACGGTAGAGGTCCAGTAAAACCCCTGCTCTCCCTTCTTACCGAAAAGGTCGTTGCTGCTGTTCGCACTTCGGTAACCCGCCAGCGTGAGGTTCATGCCGGAAACACCCCCTTCCATCAGGGCAGTAGCGGCCAGGGAATCCCCACCGAAATGATCAATCAGCACCTGCCATTCTTCGTCGGTAGGCAAATGCCAACCCTTCGGGCATGCCGCCATAGCCGAGCTGAAAAAATAGAGGCGGCCAAAGGGTTTATTGGTCAGCGAATCCCGCTCATACCAAAAACTATTGGGAACCGGAACACTGACATTCTTTTTCATCCATACTTGTCCGGCCACCATCACGGTATCACCGGGAAGTATTTTCCAGTCCTGTAAAGCAGCCGGACCCGATTGCACCATACAGGCAAATAGTAAGAAACCCAGCAAAAGTGCATGTGGCTTCCTGCTAAAAGTTTGCGGAATAAAACGGCATCTGTTTCTCATAATAGAATACATACTGCGTGAAGCATACTTGAATTCAATAGTACGAAAATACGCATAGCCGGAGAATACCGAATCGGCTTTTGAGTAAGTTTGGGCTATGCGATGCACTCTCTTTAGCGGCATGCTTATTTTTCTCGCTGCTTCAGGCCGGGCTCAACCGGTCATCGACATCCTGCAGTTGCAATACCAGTACCAGTATCCATCCGTATTGCAAGATAGCCGCGGTGAGCAATCATCCTTGGTATACTTTGCGTCGCAGGCTAACATCCCTCTTCGCACGAAAAAACAAAGCATTTGGTTGCTGAATCCTCATGTTGAACAGCGAACATTCGAAGTGTTGAGCAGCCGCTACCGGGATTTCAGCCCCTTCCGGTTGAAGCAGGTACGATCCTATACGATGAACGCCTCGTATCAATTCAATCTCAGCGACAGCAGCCAATCTATCACCTTTCTGGGGCAGTTACGTCACAACGCCTCCACAGACGCAGGCTTAACAATCTCTGCGATACGTCCCGGATTTGCTATGCTTTATGGACTGAAAAGGAATGAACGTCTCAGCTGGAAATTCGGACTTTATTACGCCCGTCAGTTTTTCGGAAACTTCTGGTTACCCCTGCTGGGAATAGACTGGCGCAACGGGCGCTGGTGGTGTTGGGGTGTACTACCCCGTTATGCAGTGATCGATTACCGTATCCATAAATACTGGCATACAGGCATCGCCTACCGGGGTGTCAATGACAGTTACAGCTTAGGAAACCAGGATTGGCTGGCATTGTTCGAAGGGCAAGCACGCTGGTTCCAGGATGTTTATATCCCCCACTCCCGCTTGGTGCTGACCGCAGAGATAGGTCACACTCTTGGCAGGACTTTCAGGGGATTTGATGCGGGAGCGGCCGAAGAAATCAGAACAGAAACAGCAAACAACCTTATCTTCAGGGCTGGACTCAGCTACCGCTATACCGTCAATAAGAAATTCGAAAACGGGGATGATTAAAGTACTCAGGAAGCTTCCAGCACCGACTGGTGAGCGAACTTGAGGTCTTTGATGTTCAGCTGAAGGGACGTGCGCCCGTTGAAGGTGTTTTCCTCAATATGATAGACCACATCGAAGGTCTCCTGCTGCTCCACCTTGGGATGGTGGTGACCCAGCTGGAAAGCGATGCCGTCAAAAAAACTTGCCCGCTGGTCTTCCTGCGTAAGGTTCAACTTGAGGTGGTTGTTTCCCACCACACGTCCCTTGCCATTGTCCCGCACACCATTGGTACGGAAAATGGGCGCCATATTGCCAGGTCCGAAAGGAGCGAATTGCTTTAGAATCCTGTAAAACGAGGGGGAAATATCGTTCAGGTGGAGTTCCGCGTCCACTTCAATTTCGCGCGTCAGCATGCGGTCTTCGATGGTGGACCGCACAATCTCTTCAAAACGGCTGGCGAAGGTCGCCACGTTCTCCTCTTTCATAGTGAGGCCTGCAGCATACATGTGTCCGCCGAATTGCTCCAGCAGGTCGCTACAGCTTTCAATGGCGTTGTATACATCGAAGTCTTTCACAGAGCGGGCGGACCCCGAAACCATGCCGTTGCTGCGTGTCAATACGATTGTAGGCCGGTAATATTTGTCGGTGAGGCGTGATGCCACAATTCCAATCACACCCTTATGCCATTCGGGATTGTACACCACCGTCGATTTCCTGTCTTTGAAGGATGCATCGTTTTCGATCTGCTGCAGTGCCTGATCGGTAATCAGTGTATCCAGGCTTTTGCGGGTGGTATTTTGCTCATTGATGTCGTCGCCGAGGAAATTGGCAAGGTCTTCTTTTTTCTGGATGAGTAACTCCACCGCCTTCACCCCATGCTCTATGCGGCCCGCAGCATTGATGCGCGGCGCGATGGTGAAGACAATGTCGTTGACCGTAAGTTCCTTTTTCATGCCGCTCAATTCGAGGATGGCACGAATGCCCGGACGCGGTTCTTTATTGATCTGCAACAACCCATAATACGTCAGGATGCGGTTTTCACCGGTGATGGGTACGATGTCTGCTGCAATGCTGATGGCCACCAGATCCAGGAATTGTTCCAGGTGAGCAAAAGGCACATGGTTGGCCTGTGCGAATGCCTGAATCAATTTAAAACCCATACCGCAACCGGATAGTTCTTTGTACGGATACTCACAGTCGCTGCGTTTCGGGTCCAATACCGCCACTGCTGCAGGCAGCTCACTGCCGGGGCGGTGATGGTCGCAGATGATGAAATCGATACCGAGTCCGCTGGCATAATCGATCTTGTCGATGCTTTTGATGCCGCAATCGAGGGCGATAATGAGCGAATAACCTTCCGCCTTGGCCCAGTCGATGCCCTGCCGGGAAATCCCGTACCCTTCTTTGTAACGATCGGGGATATAATAGCCGATATTACCGGAATAGGTTTTCAGGAAGGTGTAAACAAGGGACACGGCAGTGGTGCCGTCTACATCATAATCACCGTACACCAGAATGTGCTCTTTATTGGCCAGGGCCATGCCGATGCGTTCGATGGCCTTGTCCATGTCCTTCATCAGGAAGGGATCATGGAGGTTATCGAGGGAGGGACGGAAAAAACTACGGGCTTCCTCGTAGGTGCTGACACCCCGCTGCACCAGAAGATTCACCAATAACTTATTGATGCGGAGCTCTGCCGCCAGCCGATTCACGACCTCGGGATCACCCTGCGGTTTTGTCACCCATCTCTTTTCCATACAATACGGCCAACTAACTTAAAACAAATATAACATCACGAGCACCACGTCCCTCTGCAATTTACGTAAGTTATCGACAAAATCGGGTGTACTGAAAGACAAATCCGGACATGCATTTGGCTGGAGATCCAAAAAAACTGAATAGCAGGCAATTAGCCATTATCCACCTTGAGGGTAGTGGCGGAGGCTAAAATGGAGCGTAAATCAGGCCGGAGGCGTGATTTGTAGACGGCAAGCGTGTCGGATTTTTTCCTTCCCTTACGCAAGCGCCTTTGTTCTTCGATAGGCAAATGAAAGACCTGCTGGCAATCGGGAGTGCAGCAACCCTCCATGCGCACAGCACAATCGGAACACTGGATAAAAAGCAGGTGGCAATCGTCGTTGGCGCAGTTCACGTGTTCATCGCATGGACTGCCGCATTGGTGGCAGGAGCTGATGACATCATCGGTGATCCGCTCTCCCATGCGCTCGTCAAACACAAAATTCTTACCCAGAAACCGGGGCTTCAGGCCCTGCTCTTTCACTTCACGGGCGTATTGAATGATACCACCGTGCAACTGGTTCACGTCCTGGAATCCATGGTGCCGGAACCATGCACTGGCCTTCTCGCAACGGATTCCACCGGTGCAGTACAGCAGCACTTTCTGATCTTTCTTATCGGCAACCATCTCAACGGCTTTCTCCAGCTCTTCCCTGAAGGTGTCCACTTCCGGACAGAGCGCCCCCTCGAAACGCCCAACTTCGCTTTCATAATGATTGCGCATATCGATCACTACCGTACCCGGCATGTCCATAGCTTCGTTGAATTCTTTGGCACTCAAATGTTTGCCCACATTGGTCACGTCGAAGGCATCGTCATCAAGGCCGTCTGCCACAATTTTACGACGGTGCTTGATGGTAAGCTTGAGAAAGGATTTACCATCGTCCTCCACGGCAATTTTCAGGGGCATACCCCTTAACAATGGGTCCTTCTCCAGCATTTCCTTGAAAGCGCCGAAGAGATGCTCGGGCACATTCATTTGCGCATTGATGCCTTCGCGGGCCACGTAAATACGACCCAGGACCTGCAGTTCGTCCAGGCGAGCGTACAAAACATCCCTGTATTCATTGGGATTTTCGATGATGACGTACCTGTAAAAGGACAGGGTCACACGCTTGAATCCTTCCGCATCCAGGCGACGGCGAAGAGTTTCCTTATCGTATTTGTTATGGAGCACCATACCAGATGCAAAGATACGGCGCGGGGAAGGATACGGGCAAGCGGCCCGTCATGAGCTTTGCCCATCAGAGGTACTTCGATGCCTCCCTGGTACTCAAAGGCGAGAGAACCGTCGACTGCAGAAAGGCACGAACAGCTATCGGATCGTATTTACTGAATTGCCGAAGGGCCCAGCCGATGGCCTTGCGGATGAAGAAATCCTTCTCAGCAGCGAGTTCCCGGCAGAGCGAAAACAAGAGCGCAGCATCGGTTTTTTCACGGTATTTGAGCTGATGAATCAGACATGTGCGTTGCAGCCAGGCATTGCCCGAACCCATCCAGCGACCAATCACTTTATGCTTGTCTTGGGGGTATCTGCCCCAAAGTTCGCCTACAAGGTTGGATGCGATGAAATCCACTGTATCCCACCAGGATTGCGTGAGTATCATCTCTTCGAATAATCCGATATGTTCCGGCGTATGCCTGGATTTTACTTTACGACATAACTCCATCGACAGGTAAGCGTATTCACGAGCAGGCATGATCCATAATCTCTGCGCCGCCGCCTCCCAGTCACCCGGGTTGAGGCTGCGAAAAGCCGGCAGAATGATTTTCAGAACATGTACCCTTTGCACCTGCGTCAAGCCGGCAAATGCAAATTGATCGCGCATGTACGCTTTCATGCCGGCAGCTTTGTGCGGATCAGCGTGACCTTGCACCTGGCCTTCTACCAGCAATAGGAATTCCTCCGTACGCATCATTCAAAAATAGATTAAACCCATTGTCTCATCGGTACCATTGATCAAAATCAATACAAACTGCTCCCATTCGATTCGCCTTAGTAGTATTTTCGCTTTTCCACCCATAGTCCAAACTTGCTACATTCATGGACTTATCTTTACTTATCGTTAATTAACCCATCCCCATAAACTACCACTATGGATTTCGCCTACCTGCATTTACTCATCAATCACTTTCCCATTGTCGGAACCATCATTGGCGTCTTCATGATGGCGTATGCATTGCTTTACAAAGCGGAGCAGCTGCAAAGGGCCGTATTGACGCTTTTGGTCGTATTGGCGCTGCTGACACCGCTGGTGATGAACAGCGGAGAGGAAGCCGAAGAGAAAGCCGAAACAGCAGGATTTCCCGAGGCAATCATGGAAGAGCACGAAGAGGCAGCAGAAGTCGCATTCTGGCTGATGGTGGGTACAGGATTGCTCTCCATGGCGACACTGGTCTTGCACAGGATGGGTTCACAGACCCCATCGCTTACCCTGATTGCCTTTTTGCTCTCCATTGCGACATTCGTCGCTATGGCCCGCACAGGATACCTGGGCGGTAAAATACGGCACGGCGATACCGTTAGTGTGCCGACCTCAGCGAGTGAAGGTGAAAGGGAAAGCCCTTCCGAAGATGGAGGTGAACGGGAAGGCCATCATTGAGTAAGGAGACCATCCGGCCCTGCTGACATTATTGCCCCTGCGCTTTGGAAAAAGCGGGCTCACCACCCAGGTAAAGCAGTATTTCAACGGAACAAACATGCATGACCTCGCTGATTTCCTGCGCCAGCATGTACATGTCCTTTGCAGATAAAGCCTCCTCCCCTTTCCGTTCCACACGCACTCTGTATTGGTTGACCAGATCCGTCAGCACAGAACCCGTCGGCCAAACCTGCGTTCCCCTGTTAGAAATAGTCACAAGGTCGTACCGACCACCCAACACGCGGTGTATTTCCGCTGCAAGCGCCTGCGGCGGCTGCTCGCTTTGCACAAAAAAGTCCGCTCCCTGCACCCTACTCTCGGGGGTATGTTCTGTCACCAGCATGCGGTTGAGTACAGGTAAGTTTCCATACACCGGTACGTTGGCCCTCTGCTGGCGAAGGATGGGGTTCACCGGTTGCTGACCGAAGTTGGCGATGACAGCATCGGCAAAAGCAGCGGTTCCTACAGCTTCACCGCTCGTACCGAAGTCGCGGGTATGCACTCCCTGTTCCAATGTATAGTGGAGGGCATTCTCGATGAGGTGTGCAGCATCCTCCGCACCAAGATGACGCAGCAGCATCAGTCCGCTCATGAGCAAGGCAGTTGGATTGGCTGCATTCGTACCGGCAATATCTGGAGCCGTACCGTGTACTGCCTCAAAAATGCACACGGCATCTCCGATGTTTGCGCTGGGAGCGAAGCCCAGTCCTCCAACAAGCCCTGCACATAAATCACTGATGATGTCCCCCTGGAGATTCGGCAGAACGATGACATCGTAATCGTATGGTCTCATGACCAGCTTCATCGCCATGTCGTCCACAATCACATCCTGCGCCTGAAGCTGAGGATAATCCTTCGCCACAGCATAAAAGGCCTCCAGAAAAAGTCCATCGGTAAGCTTCATGATATTGGCCTTATGGGCACAAGTGATCTTCCGGGCACCTTTGCGCAGCGCTGTTTCAAAGGCGTAGCGATGCACCTGCATAGAACCAGGACGCGTAATGAAGCGGCGGCACAGGGCCACATCCGGGGTCAGCATGTGTTCGATGCCTCCATAGGTATCTTCTATATTCTCCCTAACAATAGTCAGGTCGATGGGAATGCCCGCTTTGCTGTATATCGTTTCAACGCCTGGAATGGTTTTGAAGACACGTTTATTCGCATAGGTGTTCCATACCTTCCGGGCCGTCACATTGATACTCTTCATACCTTTCCCTTTGGGTGTCTCCATTGGCCCTTTGAAAAGTATCCCGGTTTTCTCAATGGTAGCAGCAGCCTCGGGTGTCATCCCTGCAGAATACCCCTGTTCATACCAGGCCTTGCCCATATCCACGAACTCATACAACAAAGGAGCCTTCGCAGCATTGAAAATCCTGAGAACCGCATCCATGATCTCTGGCCCAATTCCGTCTCCCTTGGCTATCGCCACCCGTCGCATTACCGTTTGATTTTCCATACCGCAAAAATAGTAATTACTTTTGCAGACAATAGTATTACTATCAATCAAAGATGGTTCCTTTCTTTGCCAACCGCAGTATTGTTCTGGCCAGTATGCACCAAAAGGAACTGGCAATGGCCCCGTTGCTGGAAAAAGCACTGGGCCTCCAACTCACCGTGGCAGTCAATATCAACACCGACCGTTTCGGAGCGTTCAGCGGGGAAACAGAGCGGAGGGATGACCCCTTGGAAACGGCCCGCAAAAAGGCCATGGCCGCACTTGAAACACATCCTGCTGAGCTGGTTATTTCCAGTGAAGGCAGCTTTCAGCCTCACCACGATTATTTTTTCGCCACGGCTGATTACGAAATCGTTTACCTGTACGATGCTGTTCACCGGGTCGAATGGTACGCGCACCATGTCAGCATGGATTGCCGAGCACGTTCCGGAGCGTTTTCGACGGTGCAGGAGGGCGAAGAGCTGGCATACAGCATGGACTTCCCCTCCCACGGACTCGTAGTCAAAGTAGGTACAGCTCCAGGCTATCGTATGCTGCGAAAAGGAATACACTCGGAGAAAGCCCTTGGGCAGGCACTGGATGAAGCGATCGCCTTGTTGCATCCAGGTGAAAAAGCAGTAATTGAAAACGATCTGCGCGCGCATTGCAACCCCACACGCATGCGTCAGATCGGGCAAGCGACTTCTTTACTGATTGAGCAACTGCTGAATGCATGTCCCGCCTGCTCGATGCCGGGGTATGCAGTAGTCGAAAAAAACAAAGGGCTGCCGTGTGGACTTTGCAATACGCCAACACAATTGATAGCAACACAGATACATCGCTGTCAGTTTTGTCAACACCAAGAAGAAAGTAACCGGGAGGATGGATTGAAATCTGCCGATCCGCGATATTGTGACAACTGCAACCCCTGAACGCAGGCCCCAAAAATCAGTGCCCTGAGGAAGATGTTTTTTTGTTGTTCTTCCACCAAAGGTAGCCTGCCACGCCGCCCATCAGGTAAGGCAAGGACATCAGGTAGAGAATGCCTGTATTCAATCCACGGGCTTTCTTCTCCCCTGCTTCCAGGTTGGATTCCGCCACACGTCTGCACATGGAACATTGTGCGTGGGATTCGTTTGCAAGAGCGATGCAGAGGAAGAATAAACCGAGAACCAAGGCTTTTTTCATGACCACAGATTGAGATGCAAATGTACGAAGCACCACAGCTTTTCTACAAGTTAAAATGTATAATAAGGGGAGATCATAAGGTAGACAATCACCCCCGTTGTGGTGACGTACAGCCAGACCGGAAAAGAGAAACGAACCAGCTTCCTGTGCTTCTGCACCTGACCCGTCAAACCATACCAAAAAGAAAGCAAAATCAGGGGCAGCACTATCGCTGCTAAAACGATGTGGCTGATCAAGATGACAAGATAAATTGGTCGCAAGGGATTGTCCGTCGGGAAAGAGGTTTCCGGGCTCATCCAGTGATAGGTCACATAGGACAACAGGAAAATGCTTGAGAGAACGAATGTGGTCAGGTTCAGTTTCTTGTGCAACGCAACGTTCTTTCTGCGAATGGCCCTAAACGATAAAATCAAGAGCACCGTGCAGGAGGCATTGATCAGTGCATTGAGTCGAGGCAGCCAGGCTGCAAATGCGGGTAGCTCGGCAGGACGTGGCAGTATTTTGCTGTCGAGCAGCAGTACCAGCAAAAATACCAGTACTGAAAGTGCCATGATCAGGCGGAACACTTTCTTTTCAGCGGGTTTATCGGCAGTATCCATGTAACGTTAACACACTGAACAGTATCAGGGTTTTACCTTTGCACCGTCCTGGTATTCTTTTTGAAGCACTGCAATGTCTTCCATCAGCTTTTTCACCTCAAAATGATTGGTGCCATCGTAAATGCCGCGGATATGTTTTTCCTTGTCGATGAGGAGAAACTGTTCTGAATGCAGGAATCCCTCTCCACTGCTTGCGTCTTCCATCGCATTGAGGAAATAACTATTGCGAGCTAAATTGTAAATACTGTCTTTCTCGCCGGTCAGGAAATACCACTTCCCCTTCTGCGCCTTATGCTTGTTCGCATAGGCACGTAAACGGGAAGGGGTGTCATTGTCAGGATCCACCGTGAACGAGAGGATGACCACATCATCGGCGTCAGCGAACTTGTGCTGAACGCGCATGAGCTGATTGCTCATTTTAGGACAAATGGTTTTACAGGTCGAAAAGAAGAAGTCGGCGACGTATATTTTTCCCTCTGTGATGGACTGGTTGACGGAGTTACTGTCGGCATCGAGCAAAGAAAAACCGCCGACGGTATGGTAAATGGTGTCCACCACTTCTTTACCGTTGACGGTTTTACGGACCGGCTCTTTCGGTCCCAGGATGTCCATTTTCTTGTAAGTGTTGTTTCCTGTCTGCAGCAGAAGGTAGGCTACAGAGGGCACTATTAAAATCAGTGCAAGAACAACAACTTTTTTCACGAATCAGTCCTTAGAAAAGGCGGTCCCAGAGGTTCAGGAAGCTCCCTTCTGCCAAGGCCATACCGATAAGGTATACAATCAGGACGAAGGGGAGAATGATGGTATAGGCGAAACTGATTTTTTCGTGCTTGAGGTGCATAAAGAAAGCAACAATGAAATAGGCCTTCACCAGGGTGAGCACAATAAAGGTGATCATCAGGATGAATTTGGAGATAGGCGCAAAAGCAATTGCTACTTCAAAGATGGTGATGAAGAGCAGAATCCAGAATGTACGCCAAATGACCGAGCGGTTCTTGGGATCGTAATGCTCCTCTACGAATTGATTATGGATATCTCCGGTATAATAACCGTGGTGTTTTGAATGCTGATCTGCCATATTATTTCAGTCGTCGTTCGTGAGGTTATACAAGATAGAAGAAGGTGAATACGAATACCCACACCAAGTCTACAAAGTGCCAGTAAAGACCGGTTTTTTCAATGTGCTCGTAATGCCCCCTGCGCTTGTAGACGCCGGCCAACACGTTGAGCCAAATAATAATATTGATCATCACTCCCGAGAAAACGTGGAAGCCATGGAAACCGGTGATAAAGAAAAAGAAATCGGCGAAGAGGGGGTGACCGTACTCGTTGCGCGTGAGGTTGGCACCGTGGAAGTGCTCCGCCTTACTCTTAATCTCCTCCACTTTCGCTTTATCAGTGATCAGCTGATAATCGGTGGTGATCAGGGAACCTGCAGGTGGTTTTTCAGCGTGCAGTTCGTAGGCATTGATGGCATCACGGTATATGGTTCCGTCAGCGGTCTGGTAAGCACCGGCTTCGGTACCGTGGATGAAATGGTACCATTCCCAAGCCTGAGAACCCAAAAACATAAAGCCCCCAATGATGGTGAGGAACAACCACAAGGCCACTCCGTTGTTATCGCGACGATGGCCCGCATCCACGGCGAGCACCATGGTCACAGAGCTCATGATGAGGATGAAGGTCATCAGACCTACATACGCCAATGGAATATGTCCTTCCACGAAGGGGAAATGCGTGAACACATCATTCGCCTTGGGCCACACCTCTGCAAAGCGATGACGCATAGCGCCATAGGCAATAATCAAGGTGGAGAAGGTGAAGGCATCGGAAACCAGGAAGAACCACATCATCATTTTTCCCCAGCTCACGTTGAAGGGGGAACGACCTCCGTTCCATAAGCCGGAGGCACGGTTTTCCTGTGTCATTGTAGCTTCTGCAGCCATACTTTAAAGTATCAGAATTTGGTTTTAGACTTAACGATAGACGGCCAAAAATACAAATAAATATATCCAAAGCCCGTCGAGAAAGTGCCAATAAATTGCACAAAGGGAAACGCCGAGGTAATCCCCTGAATGATAGCGCCGACGGATGGCCTTTGCATTGGTAACGAGCAGACCCAGCAGGCCGAAAAAGAGGTGGGCCAGGTGCAGACCTGTGATAGCGAAAAAGAAAGAACCCGATGGTGTGGATTTATCCACAAAATAAACCCCATTGGCTACCAATTCATTCCAACCCAGAAATTGGGTAAAAACGAAGCCAAGTCCCAAACCGAGGGTCAAGAGCAGGTAACGTTTAAGTCCTTCGCCGTCATCCTTCTTCACGGCAGCCAGCCCTAGATGCATAGTAAGGCTGCTCAGCAGAATGAGTGCGGAGGAAACATAAAATACCGTGGGCAATTCAAAATACTTCCAGTTACCCTCCGCCTGTCGAACGATATAGCCGGAAGTTAAGCCGGCAAACAACATGATGATACTGGCAATCCCCAGACCCAGCAGAATCTTCTGCGTGCTGATTTTCTTTTGTTGTGCCAATTGATTTTCCGCCAATTCCATATTTATCCAATTTTATCGATTGCCAGGGCTATTTGTACCACCGGCAGGTAGACAAATGAGCCGAACATCAGTTTCCGGGCTGAGGACATGTCGCATTTGCTGAACAGTCCGTAAGCCAATACCAGGAAATACAAACTGACCACCAGGGTAATGACTACGGCCACCATACCGGACAACCCAACAACATAGGGCATTAATCCCAAAGGTAGTAGACTGAATGTGTAGAGCAATGCCTGAAAGGCTGTATCCTTGTCACGCCCTCCCGTGGGCAACATTTTGAATCCCGCCTTGCGGTAATCATCGTCAAGCACCCAGGCGATGGCCCAGAAATGCGGGAACTGCCAAAGGAACTGAATACTGAAAAGCAGCCACCCTCCGACGTTGAACGCTCCGGTAGCAGCCACCCATCCCAGCAAGGGCGGGATGGCTCCGGGTATGGCTCCTATGAACACGGCAAAGGGAGAACGTCTTTTCATCGGCGTATAGGCCGATGTGTAGAGAATGATTGACAACAACCCTAAAAGGCCACTGCTGAGGTTCAGGAACCACCCCAAAATGAACACCCCGAGCAGTCCGAACACCACACCGGCCATCCAACCTTCCTGGACCGTCATGCGACCATCGGGGATCGGACGAGAAGCGGTACGGTCCATGAGTTTATCCAGATCTTTCTCGATCACCTGGTTGAAACCGTTTGCAGAAGCCGTGGTCAGCACCCCTCCTACAATGAGCATCAGAAACCTGAACCAATCCACTGGACCCGGGGCCGTGAGAAACGCCATGGCAGCAGAAAAAACCACCAAGGTGGCCAAACGCATTTTAGCGAACTGAGCGTAATCAGAAATCTTGGCAGTCAATGCGTTAGATTTCGGCAAGAGCACCTGCTGTTCCATCGGACCGCGAATTTACGGAAACCAAAACAAGAAAACAGAGGGAAGGAAGGATTATTCGCCGGTATATTTACTGGATATTACCTGCCACGCTGTGATGACTACGATTTTAATATCCAGCAACAGTGACCAGTTTTCCAGATACCATACATCGTATTCCACCCGCTTCTCCATCAGCAAGCTGTTTCTGGTGTCTCCGCGGTAGCCGTGGACCTGCGCCCACCCGGTAACCCCCGGCTTCACCAATTGCCGCACCATGAACTTATCGATGAGCTTGGAGTATTCTTCTGTATGCCTGAGCATGTGCGGCCGGGGACCAACCACAGACATGTTTCCAATCAACGCATTGTAAAACTG
>CAZPCA010000003.1:0-27776 GCA_964584995.1 uncultured Bifidobacterium sp. | reverse complement strand
GATGACCAACAAGGAGAAAACGATGTCGAAGGCTCTTTTCACCATTCTGTTCAAGGTGTTCTGAAGAGGCTCCTTGCGCATGCTGATGACCGGAATAAGGTCATAGAAATCAATCGTGATTTTACGACTCAAAAATCCCCTGAAATCAGGAATGACCTTGAAACGTATCAGGTTATTGTCCGCGAAATTCAGGAGGTCTGTAACCTGATCCACTTGTAATCCGGATAATGAACAATAAATTTCATCGATTTTTTGCTCCAGTGCATACGGCTTGGCATCCGATACACTGCCTGTGACGAATTCTGGCAAACTGAGTGACTTTTCGTCGGAGAAAACACCTTGTAACCGATACCCCAGTTCAGGATGCTTCTGAAAAAAGCGAATCATCTCCCTTGCCGGTTGTCCGTTACCTACAATGATCACCTTTCGGTAATTCATCCCCCGTCGACGTAGGAAGTTGATGAGGTATGCAAATAAAGTCCTCCAGGAGAGGAATAATAGACCCCATACAAGTATTTTGATTTCGACATGAAAAACAGGTATGAAGACTGTATCCAGGAAATACAAAAAGGTAATCAGCAGAATACTGAACATACCGAAGGCCCGCAGAAAACGGGCGAACAACTGCTCGAATCTTAGTCCGCGATCTATCTCATGCACCCTGACGATGCTGATGGTGACCGACCAGAACAAATTGATATAGAGGAACTGCGCCAGGAAATTGGAGTCCGCACGAAGATCAGGCCATTTGAAGTAAAAGCTCACGCCGCAAAACGCCAGGTTCAGCAGGAGGAAATCGATTACCATGTAAATCGACTTCAGGTAACGGGAATAGCCTACACCCATAGTCTTCGACAATGAAAATCAAAGTTAATCCTGGTCACGCTCATTTAGGACATTTTAGAACCGAACAGCGAATAGACGGGGACAAACGGGATAAAAGAGCCGCTGAACTGTTATACAGATTGTTTTCCACCAGCGATTTAAACTGAAAACCAGGCAGAAAGTTTCGATTTACATTGTTTTTCATTCTACCATAAGATTACAACCCCGCTGGTCGGCACTGTCGAAACGTCCTAACACTTCGAAGCTGCCATCCTCCCCCAACCTGCCAAGATCCTGTACAGCGATGAATGCACATGAGTGTATATTGGCCAGATCGGTGATACACACGCCTCCGGTCTTACCGGTTTTGCAGAAACTGAATGGGTCGTTTACTTCCCTGATCCTGACGCGCATCCAGGAAGGACAACGATAGACTCCTTGGCCCTGTGAATAGGCCTGCGAAAGCAGTTCCGTCATTCCGTATTCGGAGTGTACCTCAGGCACCTTCAACGCTTTTTGAAGAATGAGGTGAAGATCCTCCCGCACCAGTTCTTTACGCCGACCCTTCATTCCACCTGTTTCCATAACGATAAGCTCCGGAAAATCAACCGCATGCTCCCCACAAAAGTCTAACAAGGCGAAAGGGACTCCCCACAGGATGGTCTTTTGCGCGTTCTCTCTAAGTAGAGCAAGCACATCTGCCAGCCGCTTGAAATCCGCATAATCGAAGTATCCGCTAAGCGCATGACCGCTGCCGGCTATCAGCTTCGAAACCATGTAAAGCAAAGAAGAAGAGGAGTTCTCGTAGTAGCCCGGCAGCAATGCCAGCACGCAATACTCCGAAATATCTCCATAAAAACCCTGGAAGCCAAGTGTAAAACTCCTTTCATAGATCGACAAATCGACCACTTCGTGCCGTGAACGTTCGCCTGTTGTTCCGCTGCTGGAAAATACCTGCTGTATCACTTCTCCGTTTCTCACGGAATGTTTTTTGAACAACTCGACCGGCAAGTAGGGAATCTCCTCCCAGGTAGTGATTAGTTCCGGACGGATGCCGAGCGCACTTAAATAATCGCCGTACACTTTGACTTCGCTTGCCTGCAAGCGGAACACTTCCAGAGCCCGCCGCTGAAATGACGACTCATCGTTCACTGATTCAAAATCAACCGGCCAGTTCATTGTCGATGTTCCGTTGCATATTGACTAGATCCGTATTGTAATGAAGACCTCTGTTCTCTTTGCGAGCTATGGCGGCCTTCACCACAAGATACGCCACGTTGATCATATTCCTTAACTCACAAAGATTCGGCGAAACGGTTGTGCGTTCGTACAAAGCCTCGGTTTCTCCGTAAATTATCCGTAGCCGGTCCATCGCTCTTTTCAAACGCTGGTGACTTCTCACGATTCCTACGTAATTGCTCATGATGGCCTGCAGCTCCCGACGATTTTCGTTAATCAAAATCATTTCCCGGGGCGCTTTTGTACCCTCAGCGTTCCACTCCGGAATGTCTACCCTGAAACCGGTATCTGCCAGCTCGTCTGTACTGCGCTGAGCTGCGCGGTGCGCAAAGACAAGTGCTTCCAGCAGGGAATTGGATGCAAGCCTATTGGCACCGTGCAAGCCGGTGCGGGCACACTCGCCTGCAGCGTAAAGGTGGTGAATGTCGGTACGTCCGTAGTGATCCACATTGATACCTCCGCAGAGGTAGTGGGCAGCAGGTGCTACCGGGATAAAATCAGCAGCCGGATCAATACCTATACTCCTGCATTTCGCATGAATATTCGGGAAATGTTCGAGAAATCTCTTTTCGGGTATGGATGTACAATCGAGATACACATGTTCCGCTCCGGCGACTTTTATCTCGTGGTCGATGGCGCGAGCCACAATGTCCCTCGGTGCAAGCGAGCCCCTGGAGTCGTACCCGCCCATGAAGTCTGCTCCTTCCTGGTTTCTGAGCACAGCACCGGCTCCCCTAACGGCTTCGGAGATGAGAAAACAGGGAGTTTCACCGGGGTGGTAGAGTCCGGTAGGATGGAATTGAATAAATTCCATATCGCGGACCGTACCCTTTGCCCGGTACACCATCGCTATACCATCGGCTGTGGCGATCAAAGGATTGGTCGTGGTACGGTACAATTGTCCGGCACCACCCGCAGCCATGAGCGTGATCCGGCTCAGGATGGTTTCAACCTTCCCCGTGTGAAGATTCAGTACGTAGGCACCGAAGCAATCGATACCACCGGTACTTCTAGAGACCTCCTCCCCCAAGTGATGCTGTGTAATCAAATCGACCGCGAACAGATGAGTATGCACCTGAATGTTCGGGTGACGCTCCACCTGATCCAACAATGTTCGCTCGATTTCAGCTCCCGTACTGTCTTTGTGGTGCAAAATCCTATACTCGCTGTGCCCCCCTTCCCTGGCAAGATCGAAACGCCCCCATTCATCTTTATCGAAATCCGCACCCCAGCTCACCAGCTCCTGGATGCGCTGCTTACCCTCCGATATGACGAAATGCACCACGGCATCGTCGCAAAGACCATCCCCGGCAGAAAGCGTGTCGGCGATATGTTTTTCTACCGAATCCGGAGCATACGTCACCGCTGCTATTCCCCCCTGTGCATACTTGGTATTGGTTTCCTCGCTGCTCACCTTTGTGATGATCGTGACAGTACCCATATCTGCCACTTTCAGGGCATAGGTCAATCCGGCTATACCGGACCCAATCACCAGAAAATCAGTTTTTCGCTGCATAATTAAGGGAACCTGAAGAGTCCATTTCGGAATATGCTGCAAAGTTACGGTATTCAAGGCATGGACTAAACTGATTCTTACCTCGTATCTTTGCAGGCAAATCATACGATGAGACCTATTAACATATACGCCGAACTCACTCCTAACCCGAACAGCCTAAAGTTTGTCGCTGATGTCATGTTGCTGGAAGGAGGCACTGTTGAATACCAATCCGCAGAAGAAGCCATTCATTGCCCCATGGCGCGGCAATTGTTCGGATTCAGCGGAGTGACCAGAGTATTCATCACGTCCAATTTCATCACCATCAATAAATCGGCCGAGCTCGACTGGTTCGATATCACCAATATCCTCCGGGAGTTCATCCGTGGCTTTTTGATGTCCGAAGAACCTCTGTTCACCCAGTCGCCATTTTCACCCGATCACATCCCGGCAAAGGCTCCAGAAGCACCGCTTGAAGTCAATGACACCTCCTCCAAGGCATATCCGGAGGAAGTAGCTGCGGTTGCGGATCCCGAAGCAGAGAAAAAAATCATGGAACTGTTGGATGAATATATCCGACCGGCTGTAGAAGGCGATGGCGGAGCTATCCATTTCCGTTCATTTGTCAATGGAAAAGTAAGTGTGGTGCTAAAAGGTGCCTGTAGCGGATGTCCATCCTCCACGGTGACGCTGAAGGCCGGAATCGAGAATCTTCTTAAACAGATGGTACCCGGAGTGCAAGAGGTAGTGGCGGTAGCAGAGTAAGGAACGGAATTTTAGTAACCAGAATCTCATTCGGACCAGGCCAGCTATCAAGTCGTACTATGGAAACTGAAAACCTGCGTAGCTATTCACGTCGCAGGGGGGCAGGTTCGATTTGTATGCTGCATTAATGACACGGATGAACTCGTTGGCAATGATGGCATATCCCCGTCCGGTGGGATGCAAGCCATCCGATGAAAATATCCCTCCGGTAATATATGCATTGGAGTAAGCAGCTCCGCTATAATCAAAAGTAGTGCTCCAGGATTTGTAAAGGGCATGCATATCTGCAAAAGCGAGGTTTCTCGCCGTAGCTGTATTCCGCAACTTGTTGTTATAGGAGGCGACCGCATTGCGGAGCAAGGCAAGTTCCGACGAGTCTATCACCTGAGTAGATAAAATCGGCCGTTGCGGTGTACCCAGCTTGCCGCATCGCAACGAATCCATCGACACATTGAGCATAATCAATTCGTCCTTACCCAACTGCCGGATAGAACCCCCACCTGGATTAGCCACCACGTATGCATTCTGACCGGCTTCGAAACCAATGCCAGGAGGAGAGATCTGATTGAGGGAGTCCGCCTCCGTCTGCGTCAATGAAAGGCCGTTGTAGGGAACGGCATTGAAGAAGGGCAAATCCTCGATATCCGGTATGCTTGCAACCACGCCGGAAGCTCCATTCGCTACCAATGCATTGATAACGGTATCCACAGCCGCGTTGAATTGTAGCACGGGCGTTATTTCAAAAAAAGCACTGGAAGGCTCCCCACCGGACAAGGCATAAAATAGCACATCCTCCATACCTACCCACATCGTAAAAAATGTATGCTCGATCCGTGCAGCATCGCCCAAGACGGTTGAAGAGAGTCCAGTAGTACCTCCCGTATCGGAAGCCATACGAAAGAAAAATGGATTACCGCTCAAGCCCTTTTTCCCGAAGGTCTGGCTGTACAGATTGAAACTCCTGGCACCCGGTACACCCATGTTGTTGAATGGTCCCTGTGACCCTAACCATCTGAACGATGCGCTGTCAAAAGGCAGGGTGTCCGACTTTAAAAACAACACCCCCTTACAATCAGACTTGTTGGTGAAGTACGTCTTCCCAGTGCCCTTCGAGGCCAAAAAATCATATGAAAATCCGTTCACGAGGCTGGTGACAGGCTGTACGAAAGCACCGCCATTCACCAGCTGAAACCGTGCAGCCAGCAAGGCCGGGAAGGAGTTCAACTGCCCGGAAGGAAGCAGTGCATTGTCGGTCATACCTGCCGTAGTGCCCCCACCTATGGAAAGAAATACACTGAAATCGGCATCACCAGCCGTATAATTGGGCGCGTCCAGTTCCGGCTTGCAGCCGGAAAGCACCATGCTAACGATAATGAATATCCGAAACATGAAATCAGAAACTGTAGTTGATGCCAATACCCGCGACATATGTGTATGATTTATATGTTCCGATCAACCGGTCTGTGAATTCCTCCACCTCCCTGCGTTCCCTCATGTTCTCGAACCTTAAAGCGGCACTGAATGCGATTCGCTCTTTGACTTTATAGGTGGCGCCACCACTGAAAACGAACCGATCAGCATCCGGAAACATGGGCGACACATCCCCACCCTGCACGGGTGTTTGCTCGAATGCCAAACCCGCCAGCAATGCCAGCTTAGCGGAATATCGGTATTGCCCCCCCAAGCGCACTGCCAGGCTGGAGCCCTCGATGGCAGGCATCTCACTACTCAAGTAGGGCACATTTTCCACTGAGTATTGGATCGGGTCACTTTGGCTCCAGGAGTACAGATTCACATCCAGATTCAATTTCAAATTCTCATCCACTGAACGCCCTAATCCAAACGAAATCACGGAGGGCAGCCTTATTGCAGTGGTAAAAACCGAGCCGGAAGGGAAAGCTCCCGTTGAGGTGTAAAATGCCGGCAAACTATTGAAAACCACATCACCGTCTTCGATGGGCACTTCCAATGCAGAGCGGTACGACAATCCCAAACTGGTTTTGCCCCATTCGGCAAATACTCCTGCGTTAAGTCCCAGAGCGGAGCCGCTACCCTTCAGCTGAACACCTGCCTCCGGAGATCCGCCTTGCCGGATATTCAGTGCACGTTGTTGTTCGTAGGTGCCACGCGTTAGTACCGCGCCTCCCCCTATCGAAAGCCAGTCATTGACCCTGAATGCTGCAGTCGGCTGAACACACAAGGTACTCAGACGAGAATTCTGGACAATATACCTTCCGCTCCAATCGTCTTCCCACCGCGTATGAAAACCGAATGGGGAGTTGACACTCAGGCCAAATACCCAACGTTCCCTGAATTTGTACATGCCGTAGATGTAAGCAGGCAGTGCCAGTGAAGAACCCGAATTTTCGTTTCCACCATAGGGGCCACTAAAAACAATTTCTGGCATTAGTAAGCTCACACCGGCATCAAGTGACGAACTTTTCAAACTGATCAATGCTCCCGGATTGTAAAATGCCGAGGATGCATCCAGAGCGAATCCCGTCACTGATCCGCCCATCCCCATCACCTGCTGACCTTGTGTCCCCAGCTGAAATCCACCCGCATAGAGCCATGCGGGCAACATCAACAGTACTACAGTCAAAATTCTTCTCATAAAATAGCGAATGCGGCAAATTAACGAAGGGTGCCGGTCGGCAAGTTACACCAAAAATGATAATTATCAACAAAGTATTAAACGGACTGAACGTTAACCGCATAGTCAGTTGAGCGTCAAAACTCTGCAAGGGACTTACCATCTGTGACACAAAGAATTTAAATTTGCTTCATGGATTCCAAAACGTTTGATGTCATTGTCATTGGCGGGGGTATCGTAGGGCTCTCTACGGCTTACAAACTGAATATGCGGTACCCGGATTTGAAAATCTGTGTTTTGGAAAAAGAAAACCGCGTCAGCTTTCATCAAACCGGTCGAAACTCAGGGGTTCTGCATAGCGGAATCTATTACAAACCCGGCAGCTACAAAGCCAAGAACTGTGTAGATGGCCGAAGGGAAATCGTTGCTTTTGCCAAAGAGCACGGCATCGGACATGATATTTGCGGCAAATTGATCGTAGCCACCCACGAGAAGGAATTGGCTCACCTGGAGAAGGTGTACAACCATGGACTTCAAAACGGTGTTGAAGACATCCGCATGGTGGGTCCGGAAGTCATCCGTGAGATAGAACCCTTCTGCTCGGGAATCAAGGCAATTCACGTCGGCTGTACCGGAATAATCGACTTCCCTGCCGTTTGCGAAGTACTGGCGAAATTGATCAATGAAAAGTTCAATGGCAGCAAGGTGCTACTGAACCACGAAGTGATTGACTTCCAGAAATCCGAGGAACATACCACTGTCATCACGAATCAGGGAAAATTCACTGCACGCTTCCTCGTGAATTGTGCGGGATTGCAATGTGACCGTATCGCAAAAAAAGACGGCATAGATCCTGACATGAAAATAGTCGGGTTCCGTGGAGACTATTACGAACTCACCGAACAGGCGCAACATAAGGTCAAACACTTGATTTATCCTGTACCTGACCCCCAATTCCCCTTCCTCGGTGTGCATTTTACGCGCATGATCAATCATCCGACCGAATGTGGCCCGAATGCAGTATTCGTTTTCAAGCGGGAAGGATACGGAAAAACAGACTTCAACCTGAACGACACCTTGGATGCACTTTCGTACGGAGGAACGTGGAAGCTGTTCTTCAAGCACTGGCAATTCGGCCTGGATGAGTATAGAAGGGCTTTCAGCAAAAGACTGTTTTTGGAAAGGCTGAAGAGGCTCATCCCCTCCTTGCAGATGGAGGACATCGTACCTGGCAGAGCGGGCGTAAGAGCCATGGCACTGGACAGGAATGGAAACATGATCGATGATTTCAAAATCGTGCACCGTCACAATGCACTCCATGTCTTGAACGCGCCGTCTCCGGCAGCGACAGCCGGACTGGCCATTGGACACGCAGTGACCGAGATGGCCGGCGATTATTTCAAACTCAGCTAATTCTCTGGTGGGAATTCCGACGCATCACGGAATTATTTCTTCAGCTTACCCGCAAACACCTTCCTGAATTTATCCAATTTGGGACGAATCACATAGCTGCAGTATGGCTGGTTCTCGTTATCGTTGTAATAGTTCTGATGGTAATTCTCCGCCTTGAAAAACTCTTTCATCGGGCTGATTTCCGTGACCACAGGCGCTCCGAAAACATCTTCTGCATTCAGCTTTGATTTATAGCTTTCTGCTTTTTGTTGTTGATCAGGAGAATGGTAATAAATCACCGAACGGTATTGTGTACCCACATCCGCCCCCTGCCTGTTCGGTGTGGTAGGATCGTGAATGCTCCAGAACACCTCGAGTAATTCATCGTAGGTAAGCATTTCCGGATGATACACCACCTGTACTACTTCCGCGTGGCCTGTTGCACCGGAGCAAACCTGCTCATACGACGGATTCGGCCGCTGCCCTCCGGAATAACCACTTGCCACAGACACTACACCATCCAATTGCTGGAAAACCGCTTCGATGCACCAAAAGCATCCACCACCGAAAGTCGCTGTATCTGTTGTCATGGCATTCATTTTTTCAATGGAATCAATCGGTTTAGGGATTTCAGGTTCGGTAGTGACCTGCTTACCGGAACAGGAAAACAGGACAAGCAAATGGAGTGAGAGCAGTATGCTTTTCATTGGAGGTGACTCGGGTGTGGTAGTGACTCACGTACTTGATGTTTTCAGCTTCGCAACGAACTCTTTCAGGTAATAGGGCTCGAAGTAGGCCGTATCGGCGAATGCCCTTTTCAACCAAGCCTCGTTACCAGGTAGTAACAAACCTGACGCGGAAAGGTTAAAGAACTTATCGATGACTACCGAAGAGTTTCCGGAGAAAATTTCTGTGCATTTGGCCGCCCCGTCTCCAAAGAAAACATGCCTGCTTGAAAGATCCGTGATGAAACTCCCCGGATGCAACACCTCCGCACAAACCGGTATCCGGTAGTCCAGTTGTCGGTTCAATGCTGCACCGTAAACCTCCATCCGACGCGCATCAATTACCGGGACAAGTACGTCGTCCCCGTTTACATCTGCGCCATGTTCCAGATTGTACTGAGCTGCCATCGCCAGGTGAGTGTCCACTGCGATGAGCGGTTTATTTAAAGAGAAACAAATGCCCTTCGCGGCGGCCACACCTATTCTGAGTCCGGTATAGCTGCCTGGTCCTTTGCTGACGACCACGGCATCCAGGTCCCGTAAATTGAATCCGGCCAGTGCCATCACCTCCTTGATATAAATGGTAAGCATGGAAGCATGTTCACGCTCTGCTTTGCTGGACTGCAAAGCCAACATTTCAGTTCCTCTGCAAACAGCAACGGAGCACACGGACGTTGCCGTTTCCAGCAACAATAAAAGCGGGGACGTGCGCAGAGCTTGCATCATTCTCAACCGTTAAAAGCAGAATGACTACTCTTCCTCCTTCTCGAAAAGTTCTTCCCTGCTGACAACTGTGACTTTAGCATCTTGCTTCAGAATCCGGGAGACAACGCTGTAAGGACCAGAAACCACAGATTCGCCTTCCTTCAGACCATCTGTTATTTCGATATGCTGACTATCCTGAATTCCGGTTTTCACCTTTCGCATTTCCACTTTGTCCTCTTTAACAATGAACACCAATTCCTGTTGCCTGATGGCGGTAGCAGGTTGCGGCGAACCATTCCCTGATCCTGTACTCGATGCGACGGAAGAATCACGTGTGGTTACGGCTTGGATGGGAACCGTCAGTACGTTGGCTGTACGGCGGGTACGAATATCTACCGTAGCAGACATCCCCGGTCTGAAGGGGCTGTATTTGGCAGATTTCCCCTCGAGCAGGTCCATATAGGAATCACGCAATATGCGCACCTTCACTGTATAGTTTGTCACCTGGTCGGTCACAGAAGCTGCGGAGAGGTTGGAAGAGTTCGCTACTTCGGTGACTATACCTGTAAAGGTCCGCCCCAGCCAAGCATCCACCTCGATGTCTGCCGTATCGCCCACATCCACCCGTACGATATCCGTTTCACTGACGTCTACCGACACTTCCATTTCGTTCAGGTTGGCCAGACGCAGGATCTCCGTTCCTTCCATCATGTTGGTGCCTACCACCCGCTCTCCCTTCTCCTTGCTCAACTTGGAAACCGTTCCATCTACAGGGGCATAGATACTGGTACGGTTCAGGTTTTCCCTGGACTCCTTCAATCCCGCCTCTGCGCTGTTCACGTTGAAGTTGGCTGCCGATACACTCTGTTTCGCTGCTTCCACTTCCGCTTTCGCCACTTCGTACGAAGATTTTATGTTTTCAAATTCAGCCGTTGAAATCACCTTTTCATCGAACAACTTTTTATTGCGCAGATAATTCTGTTCGGAAACTTCGAATTGAGCCTGGGCCTGTGTCAGGCGTGAACGGCTGTTCTGAAAATTGGCTTTAGATGTATTGACAGCCGCAGTGGCGCGATCAAGACTCGACACATACACTTCCGGATTGATACGGCAGAGCAGCGTACCCTTTTTGACAATATCCCCTTCCTGCACATGCAATTCGGTTATCTCACCGCTTACGTCAGCACTGATCTTCAACTCCACTTCCGGCTGGACTTTACCGTTTGCTGAAACAATCTCCACGATATCCCTTCTCTCCACTTTCTCGACACTGACTTTGATTTGATTGCTACTTCCGATCCATCCTGCCTTCTTGGCGATGACAGAGAGGAGCACCGCTGCTACTACAGCTATTCCGATCCAGAACCAGATTGACTTTTTCTTCGTCATGACATGTCGTTATTTGAATTCAAATTAAAAACCCAGCGGTTTACCGGCGTAGAAATCCAGTACTTTCAGACGGAATATATAATCATATTTCGCCTGCAGCAGTTCTACTTTGGACCGTGTGACGTTGTTGGTGACTGTTAGGTATTCAAGGGAATTGATAAGCCCTGCATTGAACCTCTTCTCCGCATAACTGTACGATTCTTCAAACGAACGCAATGACCTTGCCGTAGCCTCGTATCTTTTAGCGGCGGCCTGTGCATCCGTATGGGCCTGCTGTATGCTTTGATACAACTGGTTGCGGACCTGTTGAGAAGCATAACGCGCATTTTCCAGGTTGAGCCTTGCCCTGCGCACGCCCAATTGTCCGTTGAAACCATTGAACAAAGGCACACTCAGGGACAGGCCAAAAGCCTTGTTATAATTTTGGTCCAGCTGATTCCTGTAGGATTCATCGGCAAGCCGGGTATTGAAAGATGGCACCAGAACAGTATCTCCGGCGGTTGTTACCCCATTCGGAACAAGTCCTTCAAACTCCACCCCAGCCACAGTTTTGGCGCTGGAAGAATAGAACGAGCTCAGCTGGCCAAAAGCGGAGAGCCGGGGCATTAGTGCCGCTTTGGCAATACTTACCCCCTTTTCGGCACTGAGAATCCTGTTATCGGCGGCTTTGATTTCCGGAAGATTGGCCAGCGCAAGGTCATAAAGCTGGGCAGGTGTCAACGAAAGGATATTTTCCGCGGGTACTTCAACCGAAGGGTCTACGACGTCGAAGCCTTCGGGAGAATTCAGCTGCAAAAGCTGGGTGATTGCCAGACGAGCAGAGATGAGTTGATTCTCGGCAGTGATACGACTCAGTTCTTCGTTGGTCAGTTGCGCTTCCGCATCCAGCAAACTGCCTTGAACCGCCGAACCCGCATTAACGAGGCGCAAGATACGGTCACGTTGCTGTGTGGACTGCTCTACCCTTGCCTGCGCCACCTTGAGTTGCTCCTTGGTGTAAAGCACCTGCAAGTAGCTGCTGATGACATTCAGCGAAATATCGTTTTTTATTTTTTGCAGATCCGATTTACCTGCGAGATAGTTGAGTTGACTTTGCTTCAGCGTATTCTGCAACTGAAACCCATTGAAGAGGGTCACCCCTGTATTCAAGGACCAATTATCGGACTCCACCTGCTGCGTAGTGAACTGGTTGGTGAAGGGATCGATGGTTCTTCCGAAATTGTAATTACGGCCAACCGACGTATTCAAGGTGGGCAACATGGAATACCGGCTCTGAGCAACGGATAAACGGGCCAGTTCAGCGGAGACCTCATTTTGCTTGACAGCGATGTTGTTGACCAGTGCATGATCAATACACTCCAACAAACTCCATGCTTTCTGAGCCATGGACACCTGTAAGTCCACCAAAAGAAAACAGCTAAAAAGCGCCCAACGTACTTTTGTCCAATGTTTCATTACAGCCTTATCAGGGACTCCAAAAGTAAGCAAGCGAAATGTAATTAAGCTACAGGATGACTCAGTTCGTCACTTTTACCATGAAAACATGATCCTTGAGCTTCTTCACCTGAGCCGCACGGTCTGCACCTTTCAAGGTTCTGCCGGCAGGAAGGCTTATTTTTTCACTGGAGTGTGCTTTGAGGTCTTCGGAAATCCATTTCGCCTTCACAGCGAAAGAGGCGCCTTCAGCTGAATTGTTACGACCGGATACGATGCCGATCAGGTTGCCCTGATGATCAAACAAAGGACCGCCTGAGTTGCCCGGGTTAACCGGAATACTGATCTCATAGGCGGAAGTATCGCCATCAAACCCGGTATAGGAACTAACCGCCCCTTCACCGAATACCATGTCTTCCCGCGGGTAACCCAAAGTGTAAACTTTTTCACCGGGGTCGGCGACTGAACGACGGAAGGTGTACGGTATATCCGTGAACCCTTCAAACTTCTCTTCGTCCACTTTCAATACAGCCATGTCGAGAGCGGGGTTGGTGTACACCACCTTCATGCGCAATTGCTCGTAGCGGGCATTGCTGATATAGACCTTACGGGCATCCGCCACTACGTGGAAGCTGGTCAGTACATACCCATTCTTATTCAAGGCAAAGCCAGAACCTGTGAACGTCCTTTCCGCATCGGCAGGATTTTGACCATCCTGTTTTTGACTGATCCCCTGAATGATGTCTTTCTGCCGGCGCTTGATGCTCTCCACCTCCCGGCGCAACTCCTGATAAGCACTTTGCTGCTTGTTCCCGGTGACTCCGGTGAGGTTGAATGTCAGCAGTGTCATGCATACGGCAATTACTGCAACAGCCGCCGCAACAGCCGGCAACTTGTATTTCTTCCACCAAACGGGCGATGGTTTCTCCTGCACTACGCGCAGAGGGGACTGGAAGCGGTATTGCTCCGTTTCAATTTCCTCCTGGATGAGTTTCAAACGGTTGCGCAATGCACTTTGTTCGGCATACACCCGAAAAGCATCAACGACGAGACGATGCTCGTCAATGGCCTTTGCGAGTTCGGGATCGCTTTCGCGCCATTGTTCAAAAATGCGAAGCTCCTCCGGACTCAATTGCCCGGTGCAATAGCGTTCAATCAATTCCTCTGTTTCCCTTCTGCTCATCATCGTCCGTTCCTCCATTTTTTCCGTACACGTCAAAGAATACTTTCTTCAGACGCTTCAGGCATTTATACTTTTGGTTCTTCGCATTGTCAGCATTGGTATAACCGAACTTTTCAGTGATTTCTTCCATACTCTTACTGTGTATGTAGAAATCTTTCAGTATCGACTTACAAGGCTCTCCCAACGACTCCAAGGCATGCTGCATGGCTGTGTATTGGATTTCACGCTCCCCTACTTCCTCCTTCGGCACCTCGATATACTCCTCGGTGTCCGCAAGACTGGAGGTAAAACGGGATTTCAGTTGCAGTTGCTTCAACCACAAGCGGCGGCTTACCGAGTAGAGAAAGGTCTTGATTTTGCAATTCAGCTCAAAATCATCACGTTTGACCTTTTCGAAGAATACAATCAGGGTTTCCTGATAAATATCCTTCGCCTCCTGCAAACTGCCCCCGTTATTAACCACCAGGTTTACGACCATTTGGTAGTATTGGCGGTAGATCTGGCGAAGCGTCTGCTCATCGCCGGCCTGTAAAAGTCGAAGCTGTTCGTCTTCCGATACAGGTAGAACCTGCTTCATGCTTTGTTGATTAATTCGTGGAAGTGTATAAAGGTAACCCGATTATAAAGTACAAATTTCATGATTTCCATGTGGCAAACGGTACCGGCTTCAAGATTATTTTAATTGATATACAATTATTTATATATTTTTTTAGGTTGACTGCATTTTTTCCGGGTTACCTTTCCGGTGCATCGATATTAAGGTTTAAGTTTATAAACTAACAAAACCAACAAAAACAAAATGAAAAAATTCGCTTCATTCTTCGCTGCTGCTACCTTCGTTGTAGCGCTGGCTTCTTGCGGTTCTAAGACTGCTGAAAACGCTGAAACTGCTACCGACAGCACTGCTGTTGAAATGACTACTGAAGCTGCTCCGGTTGATACCGCTGCTGCTGTTGTTGATTCAGCTGCTGCTACAACTGACTCTACTGCTGCTGCTCAGTAATCGCCAGCTCGCAAATTAAAAGGTAGCCGTCCCGAAAGGACGGCTTCTTTATTTTAGTACGTTTCATATTGCTTCAATGCCTTCACTGTAGCAAGGCGGGCTCGTAGGCCAACACCGGACCAAGCCAGCGCTCAGCCTCTTCCAGGGTCATTCCTTTACGCTTAGCGTAGTCTTGCACCTGATCCCGCTGGATCTTCCCCAGTCCGAAGTAATGGGAATCCTTATGGGAAAAATAAAGCCCCGAAACTGCAGCCGTCGGCACCATGGCCATGCTATCTGTGAGGTGCAGACCTGCATTTTTCTCGACATCCAGTAAGTTCCAGATGGCGAGCTTCTCCGTGTGATCGGGCTGTGCCGGATAACCCGGGGCCGGGCGTATCCCTTGATATTCTTCCCGGATCAAGCCCTCACGACTGAGATTTTCCATCCCAGCATAGCCCCACCATTCTGTTCGCACACGTTGATGCAAGCGCTCGGCAAAAGCCTCGGCCAAACGATCGGCCAGCGCTTTCAGTAAAATAGCATTGTAGTCGTCGTGTTGTGCCTCGTATTCCTTCACCCGCTCATCTACACCAAGTCCGGCATTGACAGCAAATGCTCCTATGTAATCGCGCTTGCCGGAAGAAAGCGGAGCAATGAAATCCGACAAGGCCAAATTGGCCTGTCCGGCAGGCTTCCCTGTTTGCTGACGCAGTGTATGGAACACCGCCAAAACCTTCTCCCGTGATTCATCAGAATACACCTGTATATCATCCCCCTCCGCATTGGCAGGAAAAAGTCCGACGACGGCGCGCAACCTGATCCATTTCTCGCTGACAATTTTCTTCAGCATCTGCTGGGCGTCATCGAATAACTTCTGCGCTTCATCGCCTTTCTCCGGATCCTGAAAGATTTTAGGATAGGAGCCTTTCAGTTCCCATGCATGAAAGAACGGTGTCCAGTCGATATACTCGACAATTTCTCCAACAGGATAATCATCCAAAACTGTCAGACCGGGTTTCAGCGGACTAACAGTATCAAATGAAATCCAATCGGTAGACAAAGCATTGTTCCTTGCAGTCTGCAAACTGATGTATTTATTTTGGGACTGTGCCCCGGCATGCTGCTGTCGCAAGCGTTCATAATCTGCATTGAGCTTTTCGGCGAACTCAGGGTATTGTTCTACCGACAGCAGCGAAGAAGCCACGGGCACAGAGCGGGAAGCATCGTTCACATGGACTACCGGAGCATGGTAATGCGGTGCTATTTTCACAGCCGTATGCACGCGCGAGGTGGTAGCACCTCCTATCAGCAAGGGAATCCTGAATCCGCGACGTTGCATCTCTTTGGCAACATGCACCATCTCGTCGAGCGAGGGAGTGATCAAGCCGCTGAGTCCGATGATATCCGCATCGTTCTCAAGCGCCGCATCGAGAATCTTATCGGCCGGCACCATGACACCCAAATCAACCACTTCGTAATTGTTACAGGCCAGCACCACACCTACGATGTTCTTGCCGATATCATGCACATCGCCTTTCACCGTAGCCATAAGTATCTTACCAGCTTTGCGCGTATTTGCATTCTTCTCCGCTTCAAGGTATGGCAGTAAATACGCCACTGCCTTTTTCATCACCCGGGCACTCTTCACCACCTGGGGAAGGAACATCTTTCCGGATCCGAAAAGATCGCCAACCACATTCATGCCGTCCATCAAGGGCCCCTCGATAATCTGTAAGGAACCAGGATAGCGCTGACGCGCTTCTTCAACATCCACTTCGATGTATTCCACCAGGCCTTTGACCAGGGCGTGCGTCAGGCGTTCCTCCACACTTCCTTCCCTCCATGCTTCGTCTCGTTCCTGCTTTTTGCCCGCACCTTTGATTTGTTCAGCGAAGGTGATAAGTCGTTCTGTTGCATCGTCCCTACGATCGAAGAGCACATCCTCTACCCGTTCCAACAGGTCTTTAGGAATTTCATCGTACACCTGCAACTGACCGGGATTGACGATGCCCATGTCCATTCCGGCGCGGATGGCATGGTACAGAAATGCGGCATGGATGGCTTCGCGCACATGATCGTTTCCTCTGAAGGAGAAGGAAACATTGCTGACTCCTCCGCTTACCTTGGCGTGGGGTAAATGCTGCTTGATCCAGGCGGTGGCCTCGAAGAAATCCAGCGCATTGCGACGGTGTTCATCCATACCGGTCGCCACCGGGAAGATATTGGGATCAAAAATGATGTCCTGAGGCGGAAAATGGACGGCGGTGATGAGTAGCTTATAGGCCCTCTCGCAAATGGCTATCCGTCGTTCATAGGTGTCCGCCTGCCCCTGCTCGTCAAAAGCCATCACGATTACGGCCGCACCAAACTTGCGGATGGTCTTCGCCTGCTCCAGAAACACTGCTTCGCCTTCCTTCAAGGAAATGGAATTCACTATGCCTTTGCCCTGTACACATTTCAAGCCGGCCTCTATGACCTGGAAACGAGAAGAATCAATCATGATCGGCAGGCGCGCAATGTCCGGCTCTGCAGCAACGAGGTGCAGGAATTTCACCATGGCTTTCTCCGAATCGAGCATCCCCTCGTCCATGTTGATGTCAATAGCCTGCGCTCCTCCCTCAACCTGGTCACGGGCGATGGCGAGCGCCTCCTCGTATTTTTCCTCGGCGATTAGTCGTGCAAATTTACGGCTACCCGTAACGTTAGTCCTTTCACCGACATTCATGAAATTACTTTCCGGCCGAAGGGTCACGGCTTCAAGTCCGCTGAGGTGCAACAAAGTGTCAGGGACAGGTACCGGACGAGGCTTACAGGTACGCGCCAGACGGGCGATTTCTGCGATATGTTCCGGGGTGGTACCGCAACAACCACCCACGATGTTGAGAAAACCGCTGCGCAAAAAATCTTCGATCTGATGGCCCATCTGATGGGGCGACTCGTCGTATTCACCGAATTGATTGGGCAGACCCGCATTGGGATAGGCGCTGATGAAAAAGGGTGCTTTGTCGCTCAGCTCCTGCAGATAGGGACGCATGTCGCGGGCGCCGAGAGCGCAGTTCAGGCCGATACTCAGGAGCGGAACATGGGAAACGGAATTCAAGAACGCTTCGACGGTCTGACCGCTCAGGGTACGACCACTGGCATCGGTAATGGTACCGGAGACCATCACAGGCAGCTGCACCTGGCGCTCTTCAAAAACCGACTGAATGGCATACAAGGCGGCTTTGGCGTTCAGCGTATCGAATACCGTTTCGATCAGCAGCAGGTCCACCCCACCATCGAGCAAGCCTCGCACCTGCACGGCATACGCCTCCACCAGCTGATCGAAGGAAACCGCCCGGTAACCCGGATCGTTCACATCCGGACTGAGCGAAGCCGTTCGATTGGTCGGACCGAGCGCACCAGCAATGAATTTCGGAAGTGCATCCCCGTGAGTATCCTGAAAAGCCTCCACTGCGGCGCGGGCCAGACGGGCAGATTCGACATTCAATTCATAGTCGAGTTCTTCCATGCCGTAATCGGCCAGCGAAATCCGCTGCGCATTGAAGGTATTGGTCTCGATGATGTCCGCTCCCGCTTCCAGGTAGGCGAGGTGAATGTCGCGCACGATATCCGGGCGGGTGATGCTCAAAAGGTCGTTGTTCCCTTTCAGGTCATGATGCCACCGGGAAAAACGTTCACCACGGTAATCACTTTCTTCCAGCTTATACCGCTGTATCATCGTGCCCATGGCCCCGTCGATGACCAGCACTCTCTTTTTTAATTCCTGATGAATGATGTTTTCAGCCATACCGTACAGGCCGCGGAAAAGAGACTCTTCCGGCGGCCGAAAGAGATTATTGAATTAATTACTTCTTCCTTCGACACTTATCTATACCCGACAGGGCGGGACTGGATGTGGCACCTTCTGCAAGAAGGCCGACACACTGAACAACACGGTGGAATTCAAGTGTTTAATTAAGATTCGGCCCGCTTACCAGGGTTGCCAAGGTTTCGCAGGGCGCAGTCCCTCCACCTTTCTTGATAAGCCAAACAAAGAACGTGCGGCAAAGATAAGCGGATGGCAATATCCCATTGTAAAATCGGGCGTATTTCTTGAACTCGCCTCCCTTATTCATTCCAAGATTGCACCCTGATTATTTCCGATTCTGCACTTCGTTCTCGGTCAGAAAACTACCTTTGCAACGCAAAAAGCCGACCAGTTCATGAATCTCTTGATCCGAATCACCCTCGCTATCCTGCTACTCCCAAGCCTAAGCTCAGCCCAAACAGAGAAAAATCCTTTTGCAATTGGTCTCTGGGCAGGAAGTACGCAGTACAACGGTGACCTCGGACAAGGCTTTTACCACAGCAGTGGCAATGGTGTGAATCTGCATGTCGGCCTTACTTCCTCATTGCGTATCACTGAACGAACGGTTTTCAGTGGAAACTGGACAATCGGCAAGACCAGCTACACTGAAAATGCCACGACCGCCTTCAGCACCAACTTCATGCAAGCCAACCTGCATGCCCACGTGCATCTTTTCAAGGAGGGCCGCTTCAAGGCCAACCCGTACGGATTTGCCGGTATTGGCGCCGGATACCATAGTAAAACACGCAAGCCGGGTACGGATGTATTTATTCCGTTCGGCCTTGGTGTTCAGGTGCAGCTTACGGAGAGAATTGCGGTGCAAGTCCAGGAGACCTTTGCGTACAGCGATCACGACAGCAGGGATGAACAGGCCACTGAAAACAACGATGCCTATCTCATGCACAGTATCGGCCTGACCTGGAACATGTCCTTTGACAAAGACAGTGACCAGGACGGCGTGACCGATAAGCGCGACCAATGTCCGGGTACAGCACGCGGTACTGCCGTGGATGAAAAGGGCTGCCCGCTCGACCGTGACGGTGATGGTATCGCCGACCTAACAGATATTTGTCCGGATGTGAAAGGTGTAGCATCTGCCAAGGGCTGCCCGGACAAAGACGGCGACAGCGTGGCGGATTCTATCGATCGCTGCATGGAGGAACCGGGTTTGGCAACTACCAATCCGCAGACCAACGGATGCCCGGATAAGGACGGCGACGAGATTACGGATAGTCAGGACCGTTGTCCGGACATGAAAGGCACCGCAGCAATGAGAGGTTGCCCAGACACCGACCTTGACGGAGTAGCTGACCCGGATGACAAGTGTCCTGAGCAGGCCGGAATCGTAGAAAACAAGGGCTGTCCTGCTGTCAAGGAGGAAGTCAAGGAACTCTTCACACAGGCGCTGCAAGGCATCCAGTTTGAAACAGGAAAAGACATCATACGAGTTTCGTCCCATCCGATATTGGATAAAGTAGTGCAGGTGATGAACGAGCAACAAGCCTATCTGCTCGAAATCAACGGACATACAGATAATACTGGAGACCCGGCCTTCAACCTGATGCTCTCCCAAAAAAGAGCAGATGCAGTGAAAGCCTACCTTGAGGCGAAAGGTATCGCCACCTCCCGCCTGACGGCAAAAGGATACGGTGACGCTCAACCTGTGGCTGCTAACACTACAGCAGCAGGAAAAGCATTAAACAGAAGGGTGGAATTCAAGATCAATTTTTAATGATCATTACTCTCCGAAAAAAGGCAAATGGATTATTTTCTGATCTATAAGCCTTACGGCGTACTTTCCCAGTTCAAACCGGAACCGGGTCAACAAGGACTTGGCTCATTGTTTTCATTCCCCCCGGATGTATATCCGGTCGGCAGACTGGACGCGGACAGCGAAGGACTGCTCTTGCTTACCAACGATAAAAAAGTCAACCAGTTACTGCTCAGCCCGGCTCACAGACACTGGCGCACTTACCTCGTACAGGTCGAAGGCAACATTAGCGAAGAAGCGCTGCACAAAATGGCTACCGGTGTGACGATTCAACTGGATGGAAAGTCTTACCGTACCCGACCGGGACGTGCCACGCATATCCCTGCTCCCGAACTGCCCGAACGCCATCCACCCATTCGCTACCGTAAAACGGTACCCGACAGCTGGCTGGAATTGTGCCTTGCAGAAGGCAAAAACAGGCAAGTACGTAAAATGACCGCGGCGACAGGCTTTCCAACGCTGCGCCTCGTCCGTATCGCCATCGAAGACCTGCGGATGGAAGCCCCATTTCCAGGAAAGGTCGTCAGCCTCAGCAGACAGGAAGTATACCGGCTACTGAAGCTTCGCTGAGCAGCCATCTTCCCGTTTCATCAAATTACTGATATTTGGACTTCCACATTTCAGCCATGAAACCATACCTCACACTCCTTACCGGCATGCTCTGCAGTCTCGGCTCGATCGGACAGACGCTCACCCCCGAATTACTTTGGAAACTGGCCCGCGTTTCGGATCCCCGGTTATCGCCGGATGGCAAAACTGTACTCTACAACGTTCGGGTTTTCGATATCGCTGCCAATAAAGGGCAGAGCGATATTTTCATGGTTGGCGTTGATGGAGGAACAGCCAAACCGCTGGCGCAGTCGACCGCAGACGAATCGCATGCCCGCTGGAGGCCGGACGGAAAGAAGATCGGATTCCTGATGGCCGACGCCAAAGGTGCCTCCCAGCTGTGGGAAATGAATCCGGACGGAAGTGAAAAGATGCAGATCACCTTCCTGGAGGGTGGCATCAACAGTTTCGGCTATGCTCCGTCGTTAGCCCATATCTGGTACAGTGCGGATGTGAAACTCGACAAGAAGATTTCCGAAATCTACCCTGATCTACCGAAAGCCGAAGGCGCGCGCCTGATAGACGGATTGATGTACAGGCACTGGAATGCATGGCACGACTACGCCTACAGCCACGTGTTCGTGGCGAATTATGCCAATGGACGCGCGGATGCAGGAACCGATATCATGCAGGAAGAACGATGGGATGCTCCTACCGCCCCCTTCGGTGGCGACGAACAGGTGGCCTTTTCACCCGACGGCAAAACACTGGCCTACACCTGCAAAAAACTGAACGGCACCGATGCCGCTGTAAGCACAAATACGGACATCTACCTTTACTCCGTTGTCAGCGGCACTACTGAAAATATCACCGAAGGGATGAAAGGATACGACAACGACCCTAAATGGTCACCGGATGGTAGTCGGATTGTATGGCTCAGCATGGAAACACCGGGATACGAAAGCGACCGCAACCGCCTCTTCGAATATGCAATACAACAAAAAACACGCAAAGAATTGCTCATGCGTGCAGATGCCGGAAGTGGAGAGTCAACACCCTTCCCACATCCCGTCAATACCGTCCAATGGACAGCTGACAGCAAGCAAATCGTCTTCACCGCTTCCATCAGCGGCACCAAGCAGGTATTCCTCTACGATATGGCTGGGAAGCAGGCTGCAGTCAAACAAATCACCCAGCATCAAGCTGACTACAATGAACTGACAATTGCGGGTGCAGGCAAAACCCTATCGATAGTCGTCAGCCGAACAGACATGGCCATGCCGAGCGAACTTTTCCGCCTGCAACTGAACGGAGAAGCGAAAATGATCACCAACACGAATGCTTCTACCTGGGGCAGCCTGAAAAAAAGCGCTGTTAAAAAACGCATGGTCAAAACCAGCGACAATAAGGACATGCTGGTATGGGTTATCTATCCGCCTGACTTCGACTCCACCAAGACCTACCCTACACTCCTTATTTGCCAGGGTGGACCACAAAGTGTCGTGAGCCAGGGGTTCAGTTACCGGTGGAATTTCAGTCTGATGGCAGCACAAGGATACATCGTGGTGGCGCCTAACCGTCGGGGATTACCGTCATTCGGAGAGGAATGGAACGACCAGATCACCGGGGACTGGGGCGGTCAGGCCATGCGCGACCTGCTCAGCGCCATCGACGATGTAAGCAAAGAATCCTATGTAGATAAAAAGAGGCTGGGTTGCGCAGGAGCGAGCTTCGGAGGGTTCTCAGTGTACTGGCTGGCTGGCCACCACCAGAAGCGCTTCAAGGCGTTCATCTCCCATTGTGGTGTATTCAACCTGGAGTCTGAGTTCGGCGCTACCGACGAAATGTTTTTCGCCCAGCATGACATGGGAGGCAATTACTGGGACAACCCAAAGCCCAAGAGCTTCGATGCTTTTTCACCCCATAAGTTCGTTCAAAACTGGGATACGCCAATGCTGGTCATCCATAACGAGAAAGACTTCCGCGTACCGCTCAATCAGGGAATCGAAGCCTTCACTGCTGCACAGGTGAAAGGCATACCGAGCAAATTCCTTTATTTCCCGGACGAGGGCCACCATGTACTCAAGCCACAAAACGGCATCCTCTGGCAGCGTGTATTCTTCGATTGGCTGAAAGCCTGGTTGTGAGCAGCGGAAAGCAAGGCCTGGATAGAAGCGAACGCCCTCAGGGATTTTTCGTCTGAACGGTGTTGAGCTGGTCCAGCACCTCCGCATACATTTCCTGGAACAATTCTGGCTGCTGGGAATAATACGCGAAGCTCTTCTGGAAAACGGAATCCGCTAGCTGATACTTTAGAAAGACCCTTCGGTACAGCTCGTAGGCTTCCATGCGTGCCGTATCGTTCTGTCCGAAGTTCATCACCTGTATTTGTGCTTCGGCAAGATGGACATCGGTCAGGATGTCCACCATGGTATCACGGGAAATGATATCCGATGGTCTCTCTTCAGCAGGAGGAGAGCAGGCCAACCAGCACAGCAAACCCATCCATGAACAGCATCTGAACAAATTCATCATCGGCTGAAACTTAAACGCATCCCTTTCACGGATTCATCCAACACCCCTTCGTTGTATACAAGGTGACCGTTCACGAAGGTCTTACGTATGGATGAAGCGAAGGTATGCCCCTCGAACGGAGACCATCGGCATTTGTAGAGAAGACTTTCCTTTGTGACAGAAGTAGGCTGCTCCATATCCACCAGCACCAGGTCGGCGTAGTACCCTTCACGGATATACCCTCTTTCCTGGACATTGAACAGTTCCGCCGGTGCATGTGCCATTTTCTCTACGACCTTTTCGATACTGATCCAGCCCTGCTGTACGAAATCCAGCATGGCAAGCAACGCGTGCTGGACCAGCGGACCTCCCGAGGGGGCGTTGAAATATGGAGCGGATTTCTCCTCCAAAGTATGTGGCGCATGATCGGTGGCCACCACATCGATTCTTCCATCCAGCACTGCCTGTCGGATGGCGGCTCTGTCCTCCGCTGTTTTCACGGCAGGATTCCATTTGATCAGATTGCCTTTTGCAGCGTAATCCGCATCCGAAAACCAAAGATGATGAATGCAGGCTTCGGCTGTGATCCGTTTTTCCTTCAGTGGAACCGTATTCGTGAACAAGTCGAGCTCCTTCGCCGTACTGATGTGCAGGATGTGTAAGCGTGCACCTGTCTGCCGGGCCAGTCCGACAGCAAATGAAGAAGAAGCGTAGCAAGCCTCTTCGCTGCGGATCAGCGGATGCATCGAAGGTGTAATCGCGTCCCCATACTGTTCCCTGAAACGAGCAGCGTTCCGCTTTATCATCGGGTCGTCTTCGCAATGGGTGGTGATGATGGTCGGAGAATAGCGGAAAACATTCTCCAATGCCTTCGGATCATCGACCAGCATATCGCCGGTGGAAGAACCCATGAATATCTTCACTCCGCAAACCGTAGCAGGATTCACACGCTTTATCTCTTCGATATTGGTATTGGTCGTACCCATATAGAAAGAATAGTTCGCTAACGACACCTGCGCCGCACGGCTGTACTTCTCCTCCAGCTTCTCAACATTCACAGCACTGGGCACCGTATTCGGCATTTCCATGTAACTGGTTATGCCTCCTGCCACCGCGGCTCTTGCTTCCGTATGGATTTCGCCCTTGTGCGTGAGTCCGGGCTCTCTGAAGTGAACCTGGTCGTCGATGGCTCCCGGCAGCAGGAACAATCCGGCAGCATCGATCTCCATTGCTCCCGCAGCGTGGACGGAGTCTGCTATTTTTTCGATACGCCCCTTGCGGATCAACACATCGGACTCGGAAATATTTCCCTCGTTCACGATGCGGGCATTCCGGATGATGTAGTCTGTCATGGTTGCAAAAAAGATATTGTTGTAAAGGGTTAAATTTCACCCACCATATCCAATGGATTGACCCAGGCATCGAACTGCTCCGCGGTAAGATAACCAAGCTGGATGGCCGTTTCCTTCAGCGTGCTTCCGTTCTTGTGTGCGGTCTGGGCAATTTCCGCAGCCTTATAGTAACCGATATGTGGATTCAGGGAAGTCACCAGCATCAGTGAGTTGTGCAGGTTACGGTCGATGTTTTCCTGTATGGGAGCGATGCCGGTGGCACACTTGTCGTTGAAAGACATGCAAACATCTCCGATGAGGCGTGCTGAATGCAGGAAATTGTAAATGATCACCGGCTTGAACACATTGAGCTCGAAATGTCCGGTCGCTCCGCCGATATTGATCGCTACATCATTACCGAGAACCTGCGCTGCCACCATGGTCATTGCCTCGCACTGGGTAGGATTCACCTTGCCGGGCATGATAGAGGAACCGGGTTCATTGTCGGGAATGAAAAGCTCGCCGATACCACAGCGGGGACCCGATGCGAGCAAACGGATGTCATTGGCGATTTTCATCAGGCTTACGGCCACTGTTTTCAAAGCGCCGTGCGCTTCTACAATCCCATCGTGGGCAGCCAGCGCTTCAAATTTGTTTTCGGCCGTCACAAAAGGAAGTCCGGTCAGGGTGGCTATGTGCTTTGCTACGGAAACTGCATAGCCGGGAGGGGTGTTGATACCTGTGCCGACGGCAGTGCCGCCCAGCGCGAGTTCTGCGAGATGTGGCAGGGTATGCTCGATCGCCCTTAAGCCGTGATCCAGCTGTGAAACGTAGCCGCTCAATTCCTGTCCGAGTGTCAGCGGTGTCGCATCCATGAGGTGCGTACGACCGATTTTGACAACCTTCCAGTACTCTTTCGACTTGGCCGCAAGGGTATCCCGCAATGTTCGAATACCCGGCACAGTCACATCCATCAGGATCTTATAAGCGGCGATGTGCATCGCAGTTGGGAAAGTGTCGTTCGATGATTGGGATTTGTTGACGTCGTCATTCGGATGAACGGCCTTTTTCTCATCGAGCAGACTACCTCCCTGCATCACGTGTGCACGGTAAGCCACCACCTCATTCACATTCATATTACTTTGCGTGCCTGAGCCGGTTTGCCATACCACCAGCGGAAACTGATCGTCGAGCTTACCTTCCAGGATCTCATCGCAGACGGCTGCAATCATGTCGCACTTTTCAGCGGATAAAATACCTGCATCGCGATTCGTCAATGCGGCAGCTTTTTTCAGGTAAGCGAAAGCCCTGATAATTTCCTTCGGCATCCGGTTGATGTCCTGGGCGATCTTGAAATTCTCAATGGAGCGCTGCGTCTGTGCACCCCAGTAAACATGGGCCGGCACCTGTACCTGACCCATCGTGTCTTTTTCGATTCTGTACTCTGACATATTTTTTTCTTATTTAACCACTAAGGCACTTAGAACACTTAAGGGCTTATTCGATTTATTACTGTTCTACTGGTAGTTTTTGGAATTCTTCATTGACGAGTGACACGAGGCTCTTGACAATATTATCCGTATGGAAATTTATCAATAATCCCTTTGGCTTTTGTGTCAGCCTCATGTAGGACAACAACTGCGCCTTGTAAACAGGATGTACCACCTCAACTGCTTTCACCTCAACAATTATAGAATGGTTTACAAGAAGATCTAACTGTAATGCTTGACCCAGATCTTTACCCTTATAACTCACCGGGACTTTCACCTTAGACCATACATCAAAGCCGTTAGCGAGCAATTCTTCAAAAAGGCACTGATGGTAAACAGACTCCAAAAGCCCAGGTCCAAGTTCCTTGTGCACTTCAACTGCACAACCTACAACTCCATATGCCATTTCATTCACTTCCTTTCGGGTCAACATCTTAGTGAACTTAGTGCCTTAGTGGTTATCAAAATCCTATCAAAAATATGCTATACAGTGGCTTTGTTATCGGAAGCGTATTCCATCAGGTAGGCTTTGATGAATTCATCGATTTCGCCGTCGAGGACGGCCTGCGTATCGGAAGTTTCGTAATCGGTACGCACATCCTTCACCAGTTTATAGGGATGCAAGACATAGCTGCGGATCTGGGAACCCCACTCGATTTTCTTCTTGGAACTCTCGATGGCTGCTTTGGCTTCATTGCGCTTTCTCAACTCCAGTTCATAGAGCTGTGACTTCAGCATCTTCATGGCGCGTTCCTTGTTCCCACCCTGCGTCCTTTCCACCTGGCAAACCACTACTATTCCAGTAGGATGGTGGGTGATCTGCACCTTGGTTTCCACTTTGTTCACGTTCTGACCACCGGCACCACCCGAACGCGATGTCTGGATGGAAATATCCGCATCCTTGATCTCGATATTGATTTCCTCATCAATAATCGGATACGCATACACCGAAGCAAAGGAAGTATGCCGGCGCGCATTGCTGTCAAATGGAGAAATACGGACGAGACGATGCACCCCGTTTTCGCTTTTGAGATAGCCATAGGCGTAGTCACCTTCTATTTCATACGTAGCGGATTTAATTCCTGCACCATCGCCTTCCTGGAAATCCACCTCGGTCACTTTATATCCGTGGCGTTCTGCCCAGCGCAGGTACATCCGCAAGAGGATGGATGCCCAGTCCTGGCTTTCGGTACCTCCTGCCCCTGAGTTGATGGTGAGGATGGCACTGCAATGATCCTCCTCGGCGGAAAGCATATTCTTGAATTCAAGATCTTCGATTTTCTTCTGGGCGATGGTAAACTGCGCATCCACCTCTGCTTCCGTAGCCTCTCCCATCTTTTGGAAATCGAAAAGCACGGAAAGATCGTCTACCGCTGTCTGCACGGTTTTCCATGCATCGGTCCAGTCTTTCTTCTGCTTGATTTTTTTGAGAATCTGTTCGGCGCGCTTCGGGTCGTCCCAAAAATCCGGAGAATGGGTAAGCTGCTCTTCCTGAGCTATTTGTTGAAGTCGGTTATCGACGTCAAAGATGCCTCCTCAGA
>CAZPCA010000002.1:0-49514 GCA_964584995.1 uncultured Bifidobacterium sp. | reverse complement strand
GAGCAATAAACCAGAAAAATTATTCTCTAAATCATTACACAACATGGAAATCTTAAGCAAGACCATTAAAAAGCTGACAGACGAAGAGTACCAGCAATTGTTGCAGGAGGTGTCAGGTAAAAAGAAGAACAAGCCTTTCCTGGTGTTGGAGACGACAAGGAACAGGGATATTGAGGACAGCGAAATGATGGAGATTTTGCAGGTGAATCCCAGCGCGTATTATACGCTGAAGTCAAGACTCAATTCAAGGATTGCAGCTATTCTCAGTAAGAAGGTGCAGAATCCGATTCAGACATTGATGGACGAAGTGTCCCGCGTACCGGCCCACCTCTTTGGAAACAACAGGGAGTTTTCGGTCAGGGCTTTGCGCGAATTGGAGAAACAGCTCATCGAATACGATCTGAATGCTGAGTTACTTCTGGTGTATAAGACGCTGGCTCAATTGCATCTCTATACTGATGAATACGCATTTTACGAGACCAAATACAATAAGCATGTGGCTTTTTCGCTTGCTGTTTCAAAAGCCGAAGGTCTTTTCTTCCGGTTCATGAAGAAACTGGGCAATTATCAGCTGAGCGCAAGCGAAAGTGAACTCGAAGAGCTCACCATCATGCAGCGGGAATTGAGCAACATCTGTGAATTGTACGATTCTCACCGTCTTTATGTACTCTACAACATAGTCCGTATCTATTATCTGTGTAATGATCCTAACAAGCGTGACGGACTCAAGGCCCGTGAACTGGAAATGGAAGGAGTGTTACAGAAGATGACGCAGATTTTTGAGAGTTATCCTTTGGATACCTTCTATCAGAACATTCGTGCCATCACTGACATGATGTACTTTGAATATTATGTTCGTACAGAGAATACGGTAAGAGCGGATTTCTATTTACAGCGTATCCATCAGCAGTTGCCGGCATTGACCGAAAAGCACCTCATGCACTTTTTTGTAGTCCAGTTTCTTCAATCCAAGGTGCTCAAATACCAAACAGACGGTAACATCGATCATCTTGAGTTCTTCGCCGATAAGCTGGAGAAGAACATGGAGGTGCCGCAAGAGGAGTCATTCCATTATATCAGCGTGAAGAAGTTCCTGGCGGTAGTGAAATTCTATCAGCGCGATTTTTCGGGCGCTGCGAAGAAAATAAATGAACTGCGTAACCAGATGTCCCTCAAGCAGCATCTGTTCACCGATGTGGATGCGAAATTGTTCCAGGCGATGCAGTATTGCATTCTGGGCGATGATAGCTTGTGTATGCAGATCATGTCCAGTCTCAAGCGTCAGATACGGGAGCACGACGCAGAGTTCGAGTCCTCCAGGTACTTCATGAAGCTCATAAAAACCGCCCTCAAGCCTGCAGATTACCGCAGGAAAATCAAGCGCATCACCGAGATGTGGGATGAGTTCACAACACTTAATAAAGGGTCCTACCAGGTACTCAGGTATGTGCGTGCAGATGAAAATGTATTGCGCAGAATGAGCAATCCGATCAAGGACTGATACGCTCAGTATAAATATGAACAAAAACGCCGGCTTTAAAGACCGGCGTTTTTTATTTACGGATGAGTCTGTGCTTCATCAGCCATCCATCTTTTCACAAAATGATGGCTTCGAGGTATTTTTCACTCAGCGGCTTGTTCACGTACTTGAAAACATGAGGGTTCGTTGATGCACGGCTGATGTCCTCGGGTGAAATGGAGGATGAGAGGACGACGATTTTTGAAGTTGTTTTGATTGCGTCAGGCAGGGATTCGAATTCTTCTAAAAAGGCAAATCCGTCTTTCACCGGCATGTTCAAATCCAGAAATACAATTTCAGGATAGTTGTCCTGATTTTCCAGTGATTGGAGATATTCCAGTGCGGCGTCGCAGGAATTTTTGACTATGACTTCTTCGGAAAAATGACTGGTTGTAATCATCCGCTCATTGATGAAATTGTCAATCTCATTGTCGTCGATCAGTAGGACCCTACGATAGCGATTGGTTTTCATTATATTAGATGATCAGGAAGTGGTGGTGATGGGCGGAATCGAACCGTCGACACAAGGATTTTCAGTCCTTTGCTCTACCAACTGAGCTACATCACCAAAATGTGAGGTTGCAAAAGTAAGCTTTTTTTAGGAAAAACAAGCGCGACCTCTTCGCGCGGTCAGTAATCATGCAACCATCTATGAATCAAATTTATATAGGATGTGATCTTCTTGGGTTTTCGCCGAGTGCATTGTTAGCATAGGGATTTCGCTCTATGCTTGGTTAAGCGCATTTCTTCTAATATTGTTGGATGAATCTTGTTTTCGACGTCGGGAACACCGAATGTAAATTCGGGGTGTTCAATGGGGGAGAAGTGGAGCTCAGTGGGCGGGTGGATGAGGCTGATTTGAATTCACTTGCAAAGGAATTGCATCATTTTTCGATAAAACGATGTTTGATTTCTGCAGTGGCAGAGGTGCCAGCCGGTATTTTTGCATTGATAGGAGAGGCACCGGTCCTTATGTTGGACGAGAACACACCGCTTCCAATTCGCAACGACTATAAAACACCGCGATCACTTGGGCGTGACCGATTGGCCAATGCCTGTGCTGCTGCTTGGTTATTCCCGGGATTACCGGTGTTGAGCATCGATGCCGGAACCTGTCTGAAGTTCGATTTTGTGGATGCGCAGGGTGCGTATCTCGGGGGCGCTATCTCACCGGGACTTCGTATGCGCTATAAAGCTTTGCACGAGGGTACCGCTGCATTACCCTTGTTGGAGCCGGCTGTTGAATTTCCGCTTATCGGTCAGGATACAGCTTCCTCGATTCACTCAGGAGTTTTAAATGGTATGATCAGCGAAGTGGAGGGGATTTGTCAGCAATACAAGACGAAATTTGCCGATTTGCAGATAATTGTGACCGGTGGAGATCACCGGTTCTTGCTGAATCGACTCAAATCTTCCATCTTTGCCGCCCCTTCGCTTACGCTTCAGGGGCTGAATGTGATTCTGGAATTTCAACCGATATGAGAGAGGATAACTACACCAAAGTGATATTGCTGGCGTTGTTGCTGGTTTATTCCTCATTGTCACCGGCGCAGACCAGCACCTTGTCTCCGTATTCCAGGTTCGGTCCGGGAGAATTGCTCTTCAAAGGTCTTGCTCATCAAAGGGCCATGGGTGGAACGGGTCTGGCTGAATCGGGAGTCGCCAGGTTCAACTGTTTCAATCCCGCAAGTTATGCCGCAGATACACTGATGGTTTTTGATTTTGGCATTTCCGGTGAGGTGCTACAGTTGGAGCAGAACACGCTGCAATCGACTAAAAGAAATGCGAAAATAGAATACCTGGTTTTGGGATTCCCCGTGATCAGGAATAGGGTTTCGCTGGCTTTCGGTTTCTTACCTTTCTCCGGCATTGGGTATGATATTACTTCTGCTCAGCAGGTGGATTCTACCACCACGTTATCGACCAACTACTTCGGAGCAGGTGGTTACAACAGGTATTTCCTCGGTACGGGGGTGAAGATTACAGAGGGCTTGATGGCAGGTGTCAATGCTTCTTTTGTTTTCGGTTCCCTGCAGCAATCCCGTATTGCTGATTTTTCAAGTGCAGACTTTCTTAGTACCCGCGTGGTAGAGAATACCAAGATTGGAGATTTCAGTTTCGAGTTCGGCCTTCTCTATAAATTGAATTTAAAGAACAGTACGACGCTGTCGCTCGGTGCAACGACCACCTTGGGCAAGGAGTTGAACAGTGAACGTTCGTTACTTTGGGAGAACTTTGTGAGAAGCCCGGCCGGTACCCCTTTTTCAAGGGATACAATTAGCTACATCGAAGAGGAGTCTGGCTATGTCAATCTCCCTTTGAGTATTGCCTTCGGATGGCAACTGGCAAAGGGCGAGCATTGGTTGTTGCGGGGTGATATCAGGTTTCAGGAGTGGAGCAAGTACACTGCATTCAATGCAGCGGAAGACCTCAGAAATTCCTTCCGGTACTCAATGGGCGGTCAGTACACCCACGATGCCAAAGGAACTAAATTCATTGAGCGGGTGCAGTTCAGGGCCGGTGTGTATTTTCAAGAGTCTTTCCTGCAACTGCGCAATACCGAAGTGCAGGACAAAGGCCTTACATTGGGATTTGGCTTGCCCTTGCGCAAGGCTTTTCAATCCATGTTGAACATCGGGCTGGAAGTGGGGCAGAACGGAACCACGGAGAACAACCTGATCCGTGAGCGGTATTTTCGACTGGTTCCAGAAACGCAGGTACGAATAACAGCCCATATCGGGGAGCCAGCAAGCGCAGCTACGCCGTGTTTTGGCTGCGTAATACACTACTTTTAGTATCTTTAGGTTGGGTATTCTGCTCCTGTGAAAACAATAAGGATGAGGTGAAGCGTATTACGCAGGTCAATACTGAGCCCTTGGAGACCATCAAAGGACTTGAAACATTCTACAGTGATTCGGGTCGAGTAAAAGTCAGGGTAATGGCGCCTGAGCTGTTGAAGAAAACACATCCTCAGCCTGTAACAGAGTTGCCTAAAGGTGTCAATATTGATTTTTACGACCAGGACATGAAAGTCGATGCCAGGCTGACCTCACGTTATGCCATCCACCACGAAAACGAACGGAAATGGGAGGCGAAAAACGATGTGGTTGTCGTTAACCAGAAGGGAGAGCAACTCAATACGGAGTTGCTTGTTTGGGATGAAAGGGCTGAAAAGTTGGTCAGCAACGAACAGGTCAAAATAACCACACGCGAAGAAATCATTTATGGCCGCGGCTTTGAAGCCAATCAGGATTTCAGCCGGTACAAGATTTTCAATGTGAGCGGGCGAATAACCGTAAAAAAGTGATGAACATGCTTCGGATACTTGAATTTTCCTGGATGTTTTTGATGGTACTGGGATTTACCTTCGGTACATTGCGGCTGCTATCCGACGGGCTGGCCACCGCAGGATGGTTCTACCTGCTGGCAGCCGCTGCCTCATTGTTCTGGATCATCAGACGCCGGCAAAGGATTCACTCGGAAAGGAAGCGTCGCTGATGACCGATCCGTCATGGGAGCGGTCATTCTTTCCATCACTCCCCTAATATGGGTCAGGATAATCTGAAATCCAGTAGTTTATTTCAATTGAGAAGGCTGAAATATGTCTTTCCAGCTTCAAGAACTCTTCGTATATTCGCATCCTTAATTTCAGATAATTACATTACAAGATTATGGCAGTAATTGAGAAAATCAGAAGCAAAGCCGGTTTGCTGATCGGCATAGTAGGTTTCAGTCTGGTGGCGTTTATTTTGGGTGACTTCCTGTCTTCCAACAGCAGCCTCATCTCCGGCAACGACACCTCAGTGGGTGAAATAGGTGGGAAAGGAGTAAATGTTATGGATTTTGAAGCAGAAGTTCAAAAGGCCGTTGACAATTACAAGTTGCAGACCAGCACAGAAACAGTGGATCAAAACCTGATGGACCAGCTGCGTGATCAGACCTGGAATCAGTTCATTCAAAATATGGTGATGAAGCCTCAATACGAGAAATTGGGTCTTACTTGTTCACCGAAAGAATTGCTGGACATGGTGCAAGGGAAAAATCCCCATCCCCAGGTAAAGCAGGCATTCACAGATCCGAAAACCGGAGTATTCAACCCTGCCAATGTTGCCACCTTCCTCAAAAATATGGATACAAATGATCCTACCGGCAGAGCAAGGAAGCAATGGCTGGTATTCGAGAATGCTATCCGTGAGGAAAGGATTCAGCAGAAATACTACAACCTGCTGAAATATGGCATGTATGTGACCAAAGCAGAGGCCACCGATGCCTTTTTTGCTCGAAACAAGACGGCGAATATCCGGTATGTCATGTTGCCCTACTCCAGCATCGTAGACAGCACTATCGAAGTGACCGACGCTGAACTGAATACCTTGTACAATGCGACCATGAAAAAATACAAGCAGGAAGCAAGTGCAAGCATTGAATACGTGACATTTGATATCAATCCAAGCGATGCCGACAGGCAGGCCGCGTCCTTCGAAATCACCAAACTCGCTGATGAATTCCGTTCTGCAGCCAATGATTCCGCATTTGTCGCTCTCAACAGTGATGTGCCTGCCAACCCTGCATTCAGCAAGAAAGGTTCGTTGCCTGTTTCCATCGACTCCGTGATGTTCAATTCTCCGGTCGGTTTTGTAGCAGGTCCTTACCAAGAGGGGAACTCCTTAAAACTTGCTAAGGTTTCTGCGGAGAAGATGATGCCGGATTCTGTGAAAGCTTCTCACATACTGCTTAGAATCGATCCTGCGAAGAAAGATGCTATCTTGGCTACTGCGGACAGTATCAAATCTGCACTCAAAAGCGGTGCCGACTTCAAAACCTTGTCCGATAAATATTCGACCGATGAAGGTTCCAAAGTGAAAGGCGGGGATCTGGGCTGGTTCATGCCAGGTATGATGGTCGCGGAGTTCAACGATGCTTGTTTCAACGGTAAGAAGGGAGACTATACCATTGTGGAGACTCAATTCGGTATCCATATCATTCACATCACCGATCAGGGCAAGTCCAGTCGTCAGGTTCGGGTTGCTTTCGTAGAGAAGAAAGTCGAACCGAGTTCCAAGACCTACCAGTCTGTTTATGCCAAGGCGAATGAATTCGCTGCCCGTGTGACTTCCGCCGATGCATTTGATAAGGCAGTAACGGAAGAGAAGCTTACCAAGATGGCAGAGCCCAATATCATGAACAATGCGCGTCAGGTGGGTATGCTTGAAAACTCCAGAGAACTGGTTCGTTGGACCATCACAGCGAAAGCGGGTGAGATTTCCAAGGCTTTCGAGTTCGGAAGTCGCTTTGTGGTGGCTAAGATGATTTCAAGCAGGGAAAAGGGTTATAGTACTATGGAAGAAGTCAGGGATCAGCTCACAGCAGAGGTTCGCCGCGATAAGAAGTTTGCCATGCTTTCCGAGAAGTTGGGTAAGGGTGGATCGCTTGAAGCTATAGCCGCTGCCAATGCGACCGCCGTAATGACTGCCGAGAATCTTGCGTTTTCTGCACCACTCCTGCAGAATAGCGGAATGGAAGCTTATTTCGTAGGATACCTGCTCTCCTCCAAGCCGGGTCAGATGACGAAGCCGGTGAAGGGGCTCAACGGGGCATACGTAGGTACAGTAGTATCATTTGCAGATGTCAAGGCTCCGGCGGATTTGAACGAGGAGGCTGGAAACTTGCGTGCTTCATTGCAAAGCAGAAGCCAGTACGAGTCCATGAACGCTCTTCGCGAGAAGGCCGAGATCGTAGACAATCGTTCTAAGTTTTATTAAGCAACAAGATGCATAACAGAAACGGCCGGATATCCGGCCGTTTTTTTTTCTTAGGGGCAAAGTCATGCCCAAAGGTTTTTCTTCTCCAATCGTACCTTGCCTCTGAAAAAAAGTTTGGTGCTTTGCTCGAATGATTTGGTGAAGTCACTTACATAGAATCGGTGTTTACGTGCCTTTCCGGAGTGTAGCAAATGCTTCGATTCAAGAAGCAGGCTGACATGTTGAGCTACTATTCGTGCTGAATCGAATATGGTGACCTTGCTCTTATAATACTGTTCGATTTCCGGCTTGATGAGAGGGTAATGAGTGCAACCAAGAATCAAGCTGTCGATTTTTTTTAGTTTGGGTCTGCCAAGGTAGTCGTGGATGATGGTCTTCGATATCTTGTTGTTGAAGAAGCCTTCTTCAATCATCGGTGCCAGCAGTGGAGTGGCAAGCGAACAGACATTTATTTTTTTTGAAAGCTGATGAAGCTTGCTGGCGTATACGTCGGTTTTTATGGTGGCTTTCGTGCCTATCACCCCAACGTTTTTCACACCCGATTGTCTGCTTACATATTCCACCACAGGATCTATGACATTGATGACCTCAGCGCGTTTCCCCACTTGTTTTTTCACCGCATCGAAAGCCACAGACGAGATGCTGTTGCACGCAATGATGATGGCCTTGCAATCGTATTCCATCAGGAAATCCACAATGGCGGCTGACCATTTACGGATGGCTTCCGGAGACTTGTCGCCGTACGGCAGATGGGCGGTATCGCCAAAATAGACAATCGTTTCCTGAGGCATTAACTCGTGGATGGCACTGGCCACAGTCAATCCGCCAATACCCGAATCAAATATACCCAGGGGGCGCGCAGAGGGACTTGATGTAGAAGCCATGTTCAAATGTACTTATTTATGCAAACGGAAGCAGGGTGGGGGATGCCTTCAAAAAGAAAACCCCGGTAATGTGTACCGGGGTTTCAGATTCAGGATAACAGGATTTACTTCAGACCCAGTTTGGTTTTGACCAATGACAGTATATCGTCACTTTCCTGCGCAAAGAGCAATGTGCCCGCGCTGGTATCGAAAATGTAGGAATACTTATTGTCTTTGGCTACAGCGTTGATGGCCTCTTCCGCTTTTTTAAGAATCGGGGTGTACAATTCTTCTTTCTTTTTCTGCATGGAGGATTGGGCTGACTCCTGGAAGGTTTGAATTCTTTCTTCCAGATCACTGATCTCTTTCAGTTTGGCATCTCTGATGGGTTCTGCCATGGATGCCTCCTTGGATTTGAAATCGCTGATTTTTCCTTGGTACTCACCGGTCATGGTCTTCAATTGGTTCTCGAGCGACTGACCGAATTTCTGCAAAGAAGAGTCGGCGTTTTTGGTTTCTGGCATCAAACTCAACAATTGAGTTGAATTGATATGTCCAAACTTATGGCTGCCCTGCGCGACGGATTTCGAAGCTATACTGAACAGAACGATGCAGAGGAGGGCAATGATTCTTGACATAGGGTATTGATTTAGGATTTATGGGTTGAATTATTTTCTTTGATCAGAGCTACCACCGTCTTTTGAAGGTGCATCGCTTGGTGCAGCGTTTCCACTACCGGATTTTCCATCACCTCCGGATTTTGTACCGGCTTTATACCCCATGGTGGTGAGTACATCATCGCTTTTGTCGTACTTGGGGTTGGTGTACAACATCACCAGATCGCCGGATTTGTCAAAAATGACCGCATAGCCCTGATCGGTAGCAATTTTCTTTACTGCATTGTAAATCTTGTCCTGTATAGGTTTTACGAGCTCTTGTTTCTTTTTGAATAGCTCACCTTCGTAACCGAATTTCTGTTTTTGAAATTCCTTTACTTCTTTTTCCTTGGTGGTGATTTCCTGCTCTCTTTTTCTGCGCATCTCTTCAGTGAGGAGGATCTGCTCGGCCTGGTAGTCCTTATACAACTTATCAATCACGGCATATTTGGCTTCAATTTCCTTTTGCCAGGATACGCTCAGCTGATCAAGTTGTTGTTGGGCTGCCTTGTATTCGGAAATATTGTCCAAAATGTATTGTGAATCGATGAAGGCGTACTTCTGAGCGGTTGCGACGTTTGTGCTCAGCACAAGCGCAAAGAGGAAAAGTGCGGGGATGAATTTTTTCATGATCTGGTTTTTTATGGCCGCTGACCGAATTATCGTGCCAAATTTACCGAATTATTCGACGGCAGCCAAAGGGGGAACAGAAAGGGGGCGTCTTTAATTTGCTGATAATTAAAGGCGTGTGTGAATTTACATGGTGAGATAAACAAATTACACGGCCCTTACAGACATTTTCTTTACTAAATCTTCATTCACCCGGACTGCTATCAGAACTGTTGTCCAATGGTGAAGTGGAATTGACCTTTGTTCACACCCGGTGCTCCCTCGACTTCGTCGAATCCGTAACCCCAGTCAAGACCCAGCAATCCAAACATAGGTAGGAAAATCCGGACACCTACGCCTGTCGATCTTTTAATGTTAAGCGGGTTGAAATTCCGTGTCCCGAGCCAGTTGTTACCTCCCTCCAGAAAGGCCAGTGCGTAAATGGTGGCCGATGGATTCAGTGAAACCGGGAACCGTAATTCCATTGTGTATTTATTAAAAGTAGTACCACCGACAATGCTACCGTTGATACGCGGTGTTATGGAGTTGTTGTTATATCCACGCAAAGCGATTATTTCCCGGCCGTCTAATGCGAAGCCACTTAATCCATCTCCGCCCAGATAAAACCGCTCAAAAGGGGATTGACCGATATCCGGGTTGTAATACCCCAGAATACCCAACTGTGTTCTGGTGAAGAGCACAAATTTATTGCCAAGGCTTTTGTACCAGGCCCCGTTGAATTTCCATTTATGGTATTCAATCCAGCGATATTTTGTTTTTGGATCAGCGGTGGAGAAATCAGTGGTTTTGTCTAGCAGACTGAAAGGCGGTGTTACCTGAACGGTAAACGAAATCTGTGATCCCCCGCGTATCCAGATGAATCCATCTACTGAGTTTCGGGAAATCGTTTGTTCGAAATTCAGGTTGTTGGAATATCCATCGCTGAACAGGAATGTTCCTGACCATTGGTCGAGTGAATATCGTTGTATTGTGACTTCGTGGTAAATCTGAAAGAAATCATCCGGCCACTTCAGCCTTCTGCCAAGCCCTACAGAGGCCCCGCTGATCATGAGCGTGGATCTGTCCTCGCTGCTTTTCGGAAGACCATCGGTTTGCACCGAGTGGAAGACAGATACACTCAATGAATGCGGCTTCCTTCCGCCAAGCCAGGGTTCGGTGAAGGATGCGTTATAGCTTTGAAAGAATCTTCCGTTGGACTGAAAGCGAATACTCAGTCGCTGTCCATCTCCGGTAGGCAGGGGAGACCATGTGCCCTTCTTAAAAATGTTTCTGGCGGAGAAGTTGTTGAATGAAACACCGAGTGTACCTACCACACCGGCACCCCCGCCCCAGCCTCCGCTCAATTCAAGTTGATCGGAAGGGCGCTCTTCTACAATGTACTCAATGTCTACAGTCCCGTCGGCAGGGTTGGGCTTGGGAATGACATTCAGTTTCTCCTGATCAAAATAGCCCAACTGTGATAATTCTCGTTGGGTGCGGATGATATCAGAGCGGTTGAAGAGCTGACCGGGCTGAGTGCGGATTTCCCGCATGACAACCTTGTCGTTGGTCTTGGAGTTGCCTTTGACGGTTACGCGGTTTACCGTGGCTTGCTTTCCTTCGTAAATCCGCATTTCGATATCGATGGAATCGTTTTCCACCATTATCTCTACAGGAGTTACCTGGAAGAACAGGTAACCATCGTCCATGTATAGCGAGCTCACATCACGGCTGTTTTGACTGATGAAAAGGCCTTCGTCCAGTTTTTGCTGGTTGAAGATATCCCCTTTGCTAATCCCAAGGATTTGGCCGAGAGTGGCGGAGGGGTATTTGGTATTGCCTACCCAAGTGATGTTTCGGAAATAGTATTTCGGACCTTCGTTTAGCCAGATTTCAATGTTGACACTTTTGTCGTTGAATTTATAGACACTGTCCTTCACGATGCTGATGTCGCGATAGCCCTTGGCGGCGAAGGCGGCAACAACCTTTTCCTTGTCCGTTTCAAACGCGGTTTCATTAAACTTGGATGAGGTGAACAATTTGTACCATCCCCTTTCCTTGGTTCCCTTCATTTTCCTCCGCAATTTCTTTTCAATGAAAACAGAGTTGCCGTGAAAGACGATGTCATTGATTTTTACTTTCTGCTTGTTGCCTATATTTATCTTCATTAACTCCTGATTAGGACCCGAAGCAGTATCCCTTTCAGTAAGGATGTTGATGTCAATGAACAGATACCCTTTATCCACATAGTGCTCGCGGACCTGGTTCTTCGTCATTTGAATCAGGTTCTCCGTAATGACTTTACCTTTGACAAGCTGAAGTTTTTCGCGCAGTTTGTCGGCTTCGTTCTTACTGATTCCGCTGAAGGCGAATTTTGACAGGCGTGGCCGTTCACTGAGTTGAAAATTCAGAAAGATCCGTTCGCCGATGATTTTGCTCGCAGAGACTTTGATATCGGCTAACAAGCCTTGTTTCCACAAATTCTCGATAGCGGCAGCAATTTTCTCTCCGGGTATCTTATAGCGTTCCCCTACATTGAGGCCTGTCAGGGTGATCAGTACGCTTTCATCCAAAAAACTGACCCCGCTTACAGTGATTCCACCGAGTTCATATTCTTTCGGATTGCTGAAATCGAAATCCTGATTCAGGGATTCGTTGTTCGCTGTCTGGGCGAAGGAGCCTCCGACGAAAAAGACACTGAACAGGGTAAGTAAAACTACGAGTTTACGCATGCGACGATTTCAATTGCTCAGATGTTTTACCGAATCTTCTTTCCCGTTTTTGATAGTCCAGCACTGCTTCGTAGAGGTCTTCGCGACGAAAATCCGGCCAGAGCTTTTGAGTAAAGTACAGTTCTGCATACGCGATTTGCCAGAGCAGGTAATTGCTGATTCTCGCCTCACCGCTCGTACGTATTAAAAGTTCCGGATCAGGCCACTGGGCGGTGTTGAGGTGCGCACTGATCAGTTTTTCGCTGATGTCATCCGGCTGCAATGCGCCTGACTGCACTTCGGCAGCTATGGTTCGAACAGCATGCGTGATTTCCCACCTTGAACTATAACTTAAAGCAAGAACCAAGGTCATTCTTTTATTATCTGCCGTTTTCTCAATGCACTTTTTCAGATTCCTTGCTACATTGGCAGGCAGGCTGTTCATGTCGCCGATGGTCGCCAGCCGGATGTCATTCTTCATCAGCGTTTCGGTCTCCTTGGAAATGGTCTGTACAAGCAAGTGCATCAAAGCATCCACTTCGTATTTCGGACGGTTCCAGTTCTCCGTGCTGAAAGCATACATGGTCAGCACTTCAATGCCCAATTCGGCGGCTCCTTCAACGGTATCCCGAACAGCAGTTACTCCGCTTTGATGACCGAACGTACGGATCTTGCCCTGTTGTTTGGCCCAACGCCCGTTCCCATCCATGATGACGGCGACGTGCCTCGGAAGGCGGGTGAGGTCTATTTGTTCCTTTAAAGACATGGTTGGGGAGCGCAAATGTAATAAATGCGCTCGCCTTTATTCGTTAATAATGGATGTTTAACCGCCTATTAACGGTTACCAGAGTTTGATTCTGAATGGCTGGCAACTGTCTATGTATTTTTTAGACAAAGTATAGGTGATTTGAATACCGGTGAAAACATAAAAGTCCCGTTTCTTTCTATCCCCTCTCTGACGGCCAATGTTGCCACCGGGATCCTTTTCCAATGATCGGTCGCTCAGCGCTGCGGCGGTTTTACCATACTCTTTCCGTATGGCTAAGGGGTCTGCATAGACTGTGCTCACATCGTCCAGGTAGTCTGTATAAGTCTGCCGAACAGCTGTTTCCAGCGTACAGCCGAATCTTCTGGATAACCTGATTTTGAACCCTCCGCCGTAAGTGAAGGCCAGGGTTGTTCTTCGGTATTTTCGTTCATCCGGATTGGCCGAGGTTCCTTGCCCCTCAGTACCAAGTGGTTGAAGCGCAACCCATTCGCCGTTGATTTCGGCTTTGGGGTTGTAATGAAAAAGTGAGTACCCTGCTAATAAATAAGGACTGAATTTGGCAAACGGACTGGCGGTCTGATAGGGAAAGAAGTTGAATTCAAACTGGCCGCTGAGCTCCAGTATTGAAGACCTGAACTGCAGATTTCGGTTTTTTGCCCACTCGTTATCTGCTTTTTCATCGCTCGCACTCACGTGCCCGTAACTGGCACCTGCCTTGAATGCCCAATGGTTGCTGTAACACCTTCGGTATATCAATCCGATGCCGGGGTCCAAAAAACGTGTATCGTAGATGTTAGGGTCCAGGTCTCCTTTGTAGCCCATGACTCCAACCATAAGACCCGCCTCCCGAGATTGGCCGAAGGAAAGGGCTGGTAGGAGCAATACGAAGGGAAGTGCGAATCTTAGGATTTTCATAGGGCCGACTACACAACGCAATAGCCTGGAATAAATTTTACAAAGTCCGGTATATCCAATCTGATTGGGCGTAAGCCTCGCCAATTAGAAAATCGGGAAATTGGTACGGCCTGTTCTGATCTTGTAATGCAGACTGATAATGGCAAACATGTACGAATCATTGTCTCTGGGGTCACCCCTCTGCTGTCCCGGTGCCGTTATGTTGGCATCATTGCCGGAAAGGCTTGGGTCCACCAGGTTGGCGACTACATTGGGATCCATGGAAGGATTCGCGGCGATTATGAGACTTTTATCGTAATATGTTTTACTGACGTCATCAATGTAATCGGTGAATGTTTTCCTGATGCCGAGTTCAAAACCTACGCCCCATCTGCGATTGAAATAGTAACGCCCGCCTATCCCCATGGGAATACAAAGTTGAGTTCGCTTATATTTCTCGCGGGCGGGTGAAATACCCTGACCTTCAGTGCCTATTGGTTGCAATTCATACCACTCGTCGTTGTAGAAGCCTTTCGGGTTGAAATGGAATACACCGATGCCTACGAACCCGTACAGCGATCCTTCGAACGTATTCATTCTCTTTACCCCGCGAAGGCGGTAAATTCCACCTTGACTTTGCGATAACAAAGCAGCCTCGAAATTTACATTGAACTCGTAGATGTTCGATTTGAAGTTTAAGTTCCTGTTGCTTCTGAAAAACTCTTTCGTGAGTTTATCGTCTCCTTTCACGTGACCATAGGTGAGGTGGGAGTGTACGGAGAAAGCAGGTGCTATTTTGTAGCGAAGCCCAACACTCACGGCAGGCCTGGTAAGACTAAATTCCAAGTCTTTAAGGCCATTGGTTCCTATGGCATTGGCCCCGCCCAGTTCTCCGAGAAAGTTGCTCGCCCCTAAACCGAAACTCCATTCATACCGGTATGCTTTCCAGCGTGCACGCAACCTTTGCGCTTCACTGACTGAACTGAATGCCAGCAGAAGCATAGAGAATAGGAGTAGCTTTTTCTTCATACGGAATAGGGTAAGGGCTGAATGCAAATGTACTATTTTACCTGTAATTCAAACTTGGAATAGGTACGGATCCGTCAACTAATTTCGGGTGTCGAGGCCCCAGTTGAGTTTTTTTCGCAGGGTATCCAGGAAATTGGAGCTGCCCAGGCGGACCAGGTTCATGTTGAAGTCTTCTCTCCTGATTGCCAGGGATATAGCTGAGTCGATGGTCACGGATCGTGAGTCGAGGGAAGCCAGGAAATATGGGCTTCTCCCCTCCACTTCCAGAGAAATGACATGCTTATCGGAAACGACTATAGGGCGGACATTGAGGTTGTGCGGGGCAATCGGGGTGATGACGAAATTGTCCGAATAGGGAGCCACAATGGGTCCTCCGCAACTGAGCGAATACCCGGTAGAGCCGGTTGGTGTGGCCACGATGAGCCCGTCTGCCCAGTAGGAATTCAGATACTCTCCGTTCAGGAATGTATTGATGATGATCATACTCGAGCTATCCTTCTTGTGGATAGTGAGTTCATTCAACGCATAATTCACGCCGCCGAACAGGTTCCTGTTGGACTCAAGCCGAAGCAGGCTTCTCTTGTCGATGGTGTAGTGACCTTTCACAAGCGATTCCAAAGCTGCAGCAATGTCTTCCGTACCCACACCGGTTAAAAATCCTAGACGACCGGTGTTGATACCCAGTACAGGAATGTTGCTATCCTGGACCAGGGTCAGGGTGTCAAGGATCGTTCCATCCCCTCCAAGACTCAAAAGGAAGTCGATTTTTCCGTGTATTTCCGACCCTGTATTGAATGGAATCAGGCCGCTAATTTCAGAACCCAGCGAACGAAGCTGATGCAAAAAGGGTTGGTAAACAAATACCTGGCAATCGTGGCGAGCCAATTCATGTAAAATGCTTCTGACCAGAGGCAAGTTACCGGGGTCTATACGCCGGGCATAGAGAGCAACCTTCATTCCAACGAAGGTACGTGGTTTTGCAATAACTCATTTCTGCCTGTCGGCTTAAAAAACCGTTCCCAGCCGAAAATAAAGCCCCTGGTCGCCGACACGGTTAAAGGCATATTCAAAGCGCATTACGATGTCATAGTAGGTTACTGCATCGATACTCAGCCCGTATCCGTACTGTAGCGTGTTGTTCAGCGGATTTTGATCGGCAAACAGCGGGTCGTTGACATAGCCTGCATCCGCAAAGGCGGTAAGAAACACCGATAAAGGCAGTTTGCGAAACTTGTCTGATTTCAGAAAATTGACCTGATAAGTTCTCGTCGTCAGTAGGTTGTAGCGCACATTGCTGCGGAAAAGGACGAAATCCTGACCATTCATCACGTACAAGTCATAGCCTCTGATATAGTCGTTGCTGTAACCGAGCGCGCGTTGATTGTATAGCGGTACACTACGGCGTTGCATCAGTCGTGTTTTGATAGCAGAGCCCCAGTACAGATTTTTCCTTATCGGCCTGTAGTGCCGTACTCCCATCACAATGGCCCAGATGTCGGGCTCGTTTTTCAGTAGGCCCAGTCCGGTTTTGTTGACTTCAATTTCGTACAACCAACCGCGCAGGGCATAGGGCTGATAATCGCGGTTGTCGAAACGGTAATTCCAGCTTATGCCGATGTGTTGCTGATAATCCAATCCGTTATTAAAATACTTATCATTTAATTTCAAAACGGAATCGGCAACCTGTGCATACTTATAGTCGATGGTTGTGTTATAAAATTTGTAAAGCCCCTTGCGTTTGGTCAGTCTTGTATAAAATTGCATTTCTTCCCGGACGAAACTTTCGGGATTGCTGAAAAATTGCAATTTGTTTCCCTCGGTGTTGTAGGATGTTTCTTTGAGTCGCGTTGTATAGAATCCTACACTGAGTCCGAGGTCCAATTTTTTGTTGATATAAGGTATGCTGTAAAAGAGTCCGATCCTTCGTGTGTAGCCGAACAGTGCTTGTGCCTGTGCGATATCATCGCGCCCCGTGAAGTTTTCCTGGCGTAAAAAAAGTCCGAAATTGGTCCTGGAAAAGTCTTTCGTCTGCCACCATTCGTTGATATTTCTGTCTGCAATCTCAAATACAGGCGAAGGCCATAGGTACCATCGCTCGGTGAGATGGATGTGTACGACGACATTTTGGCCAATTCCCTGAAAATACCTGATCTCCACAAAATTGAACAGCGCGGTGTTCATCAGGTTTTGACGGCTCCTCTCGAATGCCGATTCAAGGATGAATACTGGTAGTGTATCGCCCTTGTGAAAGGTGAGTTCGCGTTCGACGATGAATAAACGGGTGCGGTTGTTTCCGGTGATCACTATCTGCTCAATGCAGGAGGGCAGGGGCTGAATGCTATCCCTCAATTCCTGTGCGCTACACAAGCCAGCAATAAGGCATGCCGAAATAACTGTCAGGAAGTAGCGCATATACACGAAGTAAACCAAAAGATCGGGCGATGCCCAAAAGGATGCAATGAATTAACCAACCATCAAATGTTGAGATAATTCATAAGGGATTCGTACCTGTTTTTGAGGTCGTCGTTGTGTTCGCTTTGATGGTAGGAAGCCACTACATGGTAATCGAGACGAAAAAAGGCAGACAAAATCCTGCTGAGGTCTACTTTGTCGATCTTCAGTGTAAGTTCGATGCGGGTGGGGTCGGGGGTTGCCGACACGCTCGAGCTAAGGATATGTGCACCATCGGATTCCACCACCTGGGCGATATGCGTCATGGAAAAATCATTCAGGGCCAACTCAAGTATGATGATGCCTCCGGGCGTGTAAACACTTTTGCTTTCTGCGAAGTAGGAAACAAGGTCGTTGACAGTGACCAGTCCCGTATATTCCTGGTGGTCATTGATTACGGGTACTACGTCCAATTTATGCAGGGTGGCTACTTTGGTCAAATCATACACGTGCTGGTTTTCGAAGACAAACACCCTGTGGAACTTGATGCCTGCATCGGCAAGAGAGGTAGTGGCTAGCTCAGGGCTTTTTACATCTGATTTGTAGACCAGCCCCAAATATTCCCTACCTTTAATAACAGGTAAGGCATTGACTCTCAGTTCGTCCATCCATATGAGGGCACGGCTGCATGAGTCACCCGGTTTGAGAGGAGGTAAGGAGTCTGTTACGAGTCTTGCTGCAAACATGTTTTTTTCTTTTCGCGATGATACGTTTCTGCCTTAACGCGGGTTCCGGACAAACTTATAACAATCTTTCATTTTGAAGGATAAGTTTGGAAGGCTTGTTTTTCGCCTGCATCACTGCTTTGTACTTTTGAACAGCTGTAAATACTATGCCATGCAGTCTGAAAAATCAAACTAAGTCCTTAATCTTGCAGCAAAATGACAAAGCTGAGCGTTAATATCAACAAGATTGCGACCCTTCGCAATGCTCGTGGGGGGGATATTCCCGATCTTGTCCAGGCAGCCAGAGATATCGAAGGATTTGGGGCAGATGGTATTACGGTGCACCCTCGTCCGGATGAACGACACATCCGGTATGCGGATGTATATGCACTGAAAAAAGTGGTCACCACGGAGTTCAATATTGAAGGATATCCCTCTGAGCAGTTTATAAAATTGATAGAGGATATTCGTCCGGAGCAGGTCACACTGGTTCCCGATCCACCCGGAGTTCTCACTTCCAATGCCGGATGGGATACTCTCCATCACCAGGCTTTTCTGGCGGAAGTGACAGGCAGGTTGAAATCCTTTGGTTGCAGAGTCAGCCTTTTCACGGATCCTGATGAAACTATCATTGAAGCTGCCAAAGCTACCGGTGCCGATCGGATAGAATTGTACACGGAATCGTATGCAGCCCTGTATGCTGAAAATCCGGTCCTCGCCCTGGCGCCTTACATCCGCGCTGCAATCAAAGCGAATGAACTCGGGCTGGGGGTGAATGCCGGACACGACCTGAACCTGCAAAATCTACGCTACTTCCAGCAGCACATCCCTCAATTGCTGGAGGTCAGCATAGGGCATGCACTGATCAGTGATGCCTTGTACATGGGCTTGAAGGAAACCATCCGATTGTACAAAGAGGAACTGCGAGCGGTATAGTCAACATTGTCACTTTTTCCGACCGCGCAGTGGCATCAGTAGAGGCTGCGGGTCCGGATGGTGTTATTGACTTTTTTCATCTCGGCCATCACCTTTGTACTGCTCTTTTTATCGATATCAAGGACCACATAACCGATTTCTTCGTTGGTCTTCAGGTATTGGCCAAGAATGTTCACTTTCATTTTTGAAAGCACCCCGTTGATGGAAGAGAGAACTCCGGGAACATTCCTATGGATATGCAAAATCCGATGTGCATTGTCTACCACAGGCAAACTCAAATCCGGAACACTCAGAGAACCGGCACTTGTGCCGCTTTCGGTGTAGGCGACTAATTTTTCAGCGACATCCAGGCCGATCGCTTCCTGGGCTTCCACTGTGCTCCCTCCGATGTGCGGCGTCAGGATCACATTGGGAAGTCCCTGTAAGGGGGAGGCGAAGAGGTCTTTGTTACTCTTGGGTTCTTCCGGAAATACGTCAACTGCCAATCCGCCGAGGTGCTTTTTTTCCAATGCTTCTTTCACTGCCCATACGTCCATCACGTCGCCGCGGCTTAGATTGATCAGGACAGCGCCCGGTTTCAACTTTTTCAATCGCTGGCTGTTTATCAGGTTTTTTGTTTCGGGCGTGCCGGGTACATGCAGGGTGATGATGTCGGATTTTTTCAGCAGATCATCGAGCGTACGGCTTGACTGGGCATTGCCAAGGGTCAATTTCGAGGTGATATCATAGAAAATGACTTTCATACCCAAAGCCTCTGCCAGGATGGAAACCTGTGAACCGATGTGACCGTATCCGACAATCCCCAACGTTTTACCCCGCACTTCGTAGCAATCCTTGCTCTCCTTGAGCCACAGTCCCCTGTGTGCGCCTTCGCTTTTTTCAAATACTCTGCGCATCAGCATAATGCAGAGCCCCAGGACCAGTTCGGCTACCGAGCGCGTATTGGAAAAGGGCGAATTAAAAACAGCAACACCCTGGTTTCGGGCTGCCCGCATGTTGATTTGATTAGTACCGATACAAAAAGCGCCTATGGCCATCAGTTTATCCGCCTTCTTCAAGATGTTTTCCGTGACCTGCGTTTTTGACCTGATGCCGAGGATATGTACTTTCCCTATGCGTTCCAGGAGTTCTTTTTCATGGACTGCACCCGGAAGGGTTTCGATATCGGCATAGCCGGATTTTTGAAGTAAGCGGATGGCTGCAGGGTGGATATTTTCCAGTAGCAATATTTTCAGCTTGTCTTTCGGATAGGAGGTGGTCATACCACAAGATTATACTATCCCCACTTCCTCTTTTTGTCTGTTTCGGTAGAATTTTAAACAGAGACCGGTTGAGGATTTTCCAAAAGCCATGACAGATGCAGGACCGGTTCAGTATATTTGCTTCTGTGAATACAGAGATACAAACGCATACGCCTTCCAGGCGCTTCATCACTCTCGGTCAGTTTATCATCGAACGTCAGGCAGATTTCCCCTATGCAAAAGGTGAGTTGAGCCGATTGCTGCGGGATATCGGCATTGCCGCTAAAATCGTGAACCGCGAAGTCAATAAAGCCGGCCTTGCGGATATCCTCGGCGATTTCGGGGATACCAATGTGCAGGGGGAGGAGCAGAAGAAGCTGGATGTTTTCGCCAACGAACAATTCATCAAGGCGCTGGGAGCGGGCGGAGAGTGTATTGCCATCGCATCTGAGGAAAACGAAGACCTAATCACCATCGATAGCAAGGTGGCCAAAAATGCCCGCTATGTAGTCTGCATGGATCCTCTCGACGGCTCCTCCAACATCGACGTCAACGTGAGCATCGGGACTATTTTCTCCATCTATCGCCGTAAGGCGGAAGTGTCCAGTCCAACTGCACTCGATGACTTTCTGCAAAAAGGAACAGAGCAGGTAGCGGCCGGGTACGTTATTTATGGCTCAAGCACCATGCTGGTTTATACTACCGGTAAAGGCGTGAACGGCTTTACATTGGATCCCTCCATCGGAGAGTTTTGTTTATCCCACCCGGATATGCGAATTCCTGACGATGGAGCTATTTACAGTCTCAACGAAGGGAATTACAAACACTTCCCGGAAGGTGTCAAAGAATACATTCGTTTCTGTCAGGAAGAGGACAAGGCCAGCAAACGGCCTTACTCCACCCGTTATATCGGCTCTCTGGTAGCCGATTTTCATCGGAATCTGATCAAGGGCGGAATTTATATTTACCCCTCTACTGGAAAGGCAGTCAATGGGAAGCTACGTCTCCTGTACGAATGCAATCCGCTCGCTTATATTATCGAGCAGGCCGGAGGGAAAGCTTCCGATGGGAAAAACCGGATTCTTGAAATTCAGCCCGAATCGCTCCATCAACGCACACCCTTGTTTATTGGCTCCAGCAATATGGTCGCCAAGGCTGAAGAGATGATGACCGCTTTTTCGGGTACTTAGGCGTAATTTTATTTGCGGCGGTCGGGAATAATTCCTACATTGCCGTGGAAGAGTACTCTGTGGATTCCTTTTGGGAAATCCATAGCGTAGCTCAATGCGCTGAAAAGAAACATAAGAAGAAATGATACAAGGTTTTACTTCATCTATGAAAGGATTTGCATTGGCTGCATTTTTAGTGGCCCTCCTTAGCTCCAATCTCCTGGCACAGCAGGTTTACAGGTACACCAATTCCACCGCTGGCATTCCCAATTCCGTGGCGGCCAATGCCACAGGAACTAATTTGGCCAGGGTGAACGGGGCGGCTCTGCCGGCAAGCCCCTGCGGCACGGGATTTAGTTCGGTACAATGGTCTACCGGCGGAGTGGTCAACTTTAATGGACCGGCAGTGGAATTCAACGTTACTCCAGCAACTAATTACTACCTTAACCTGACCAGTTTTTCGATTGGTTTGCGCAGGAACTCTTCAGGGCCGCCCATTGTTTCTTTCGCTTATAGTACAGACGGAGGGGTCAACTGGGTACTTCAGCCCACTTCACATGCTCCCTTCACCAGCTCTTGTGGCAGCACGCAGACCGCAACATGGGATTTCCCAGATTTCAGCACGGGTACCCCTTTGAAATTCAGGATTTTTGGTTATTCGACTATCGCTCTTGCTACTGGTCAGTTACAGCTGTTGAACATAAACCTGAACGGAACTGTTTCCCTGGTTCCCCTGGGTACTGCGGCCAGCATCACTACTCAACCAGTTGCTCAGACGGTATGCGAGGGAAGCAATGCATCGTTTACCGTAGCTACCGGAGGTACTCCGACTCCCTCTGTGCAATGGCAAAAAAGTATCAATGGCGGAATTTCCTGGTCTAACATCAGCGGTGCCAATGCATTGACGTATTCCTTTGCTTCCGCCCTTGCGGACAACAATCACCGATTCCGTGCTTATGCCAGCAATGCCAACGGCGCGGATACTTCTGTATTCGCTTTACTCACCGTGAATGCACAGGCCACGGCGAGTGCAGGTACCAACGGGGTGATTTGTTCGAGTTCGAATTACCCGCTTAGCGGAACAGTCGGCGGTGGCGCAAGTTCAGGTACATGGTCTACCTCCGGAGACGGAACATTTGGCAATGCCAATCAGCTCTCTACTGTTTACACGCCCGGTGCAGCCGACAAAGTCGCGGGTTCAGTAATCTTGACCTTGACTTCCAACGATCCTTCCGGTCCTTGTCCTTCCGCCACCAGTTCGCTTACGCTGACTATTGAGAACGCGGCGACTGTGAATGCAGGAGCCGATCAGACAATCTGTGCGGACGGCATTGCCCAGTTGAATGGTGCAGTGGGTGGAAGCGCTGTATCTTCTACCTGGACTTCGCTGGGTGATGGTTTTATCCAGAACGCTTCTGCTGCCCTTACAACCTATACTCCCGGAGCCGGCGATAAGCTCGCTGGCAGTGTGACCCTGGTACTTACTACAGATGATCCTTCAGGGGTGTGCAATGCAGTTTCCGACACGGTCATCATTACGGTGAACGCCTTGCCGGTGGTCAATGCAGGTGCAGACTTCGGCATTTGCAGCAGTGGTAATGCGACCTTGTCCGGTTCCGTGACAGGCAGTACTGTTTCAGGTTCCTGGACAACTGCCGGTGACGGTACTTTCAATAATATCAATTTCATGAATGCGATTTATTACCCGGGGCCCGGTGACATCAGTTCCGGCTCAGTGACATTGACACTGACGAGCAGTGATCCTGCAGGTCCCTGTGGTTCGGTGAGCGATCAGGTACAAGTCACGATCACCAGTCCTCCCGTAGCTCCCGTCGCCATCAGCGGACCTATCAACGTTTGTCCAGGCACTAACGGTGTAGTCTATACAATATCACCTGTAGCCGGTGCGACATCTTATATTTGGAGTGTACCTTCATGGGTGACGCTCAGCGGAAGTGGCACATCGGTGAGCTTGGACTTCGCCAGCACAATCGCCAATTCCGGAACTTTCGTATCCGTGAAAAGTGCGAACAACTGTGGCACCAGCGCTGACTCCAGCAAGCGTTATGTGCGTCATGCGATTGATGTTCCGCAGTTCGTATTTCCGCAGTCCATTGTGTGTGCGAACACCAGCGGGGTACAATACAAAATCAAACCCATTGAGGGCTATACTTCCATCTCATGGAGTGTGCCTGCAGGTACGAGCATCGTGAGTTCGAACGATTCAATAGTGATCATCAATTTCGGTCCCACTTTCACGAGTGGCAATGTCACAGCAACGGCTACTCATCCATGTATGACCACCACCCGTTCAACACCGGTCAGCCAGGGCATTACCCGTATCCCGGGTAACATCAGCGGTCCGGCTTTCGGGGTATGTGATAGTACAGTGACATATTCCATCAATCCTGTGTTAGGTGCCATTTCCTATCAATGGACGGCGCCAGCCGGTGCTACTATACTTGGGGCATCGAACGGACTAAGTGTTACTATGCAATTCATTGCTGGATTCTCCATTGGAAATATTTCAGTCGTGTCTTTTAATTCCTGTGGATTGCAATCAGGTGCCCGTTCTCTTACCGTTCGTGGTATTCCTCAGGGACCTTCGACGATTACAGGTCCCACAACCATCTGTGCCAACCAGTCGGGAGTGGCTTATTCCATCGCCCCAACACCGGCAACATGGTCTTACTTATGGACTGTGCCCACCACTGCCAGCATTGTGGCTGGTCAGGGAACAACAGCAGTCACGGTCAATTTCGGTGCAGGAGGTGGTTCAGTGAATGTGCGTTCCGTCCGTCCTTGCGGAGTCAGTGGAGTGAAATCCCTGGGCGTGACCATCACTTGTCGTGAGAACAGCGCTTTGGCTGCATTCCATGTGTATCCCAATCCCGCCAGTGATCTGGTCTATATCGATGGACTGGCAAGTATGGATGACGATATACTCTACGAAGTGGTGGATATTAGCGGAAGGAATTGCTTCGGTGGACGCTGGTCTTCCGATGACCGGTATGTTGTTTCTACTGCCGATCTGAACAACGGTGTTTACCTGCTGCGTTTGAGAACCGCTGAAGGTTGGCAGGCTACACGGTTTGTCGTTCAGCACTAAAAACGAAAAAGCTGATGGATGGGAAGTGGCAGATTTCTGTAACTTCCCATTTTTATTTCAACCACGCCGACCTTGTCTGCTATCCGTCATTTGAATGCTCCAGGTGGAGCCGTTTACGTATTCGATGCCTCTCCCGGGGCAGAAGTGCACCGGGGAAAGTTCAGTGTGGGTTTCAGGGGTACTGGGCCCAATGGTACAGAAGTGTTCATCAAACAGGTTGCCCGCCTGAATCCTTTTGAAGTGTCAGTCCCAGTCGATCATGCGGTACTGATGAACCGGCCGCAGGTGGTGGAGGAGAGTGGCGAGATATTTTTGATTTATCCCTTGTTACAGGGTATCACGCTGCGCGAATTTCTTCAGGATGAAACGAAGAAAATTGTACGTCGGAAAGTGGAGGTTTTTTCTATGCTCGAAAGAATCCTTGAGGGGCTAACTGCGCTGCACGCGTCCGGATGGTATCATGGAGACCTGAATCCGCGTAATGTTTTCCTGATTATCAGTGAGGGTAAGGTTGTCGATACACGCTTAATAGATTTCGGCAATGCCTTACCGTTTTATACGCATCCTTCACATGCTTCCACCTTTCCACTCATTTATGGTTCTCCGGAACAGGTGCTGAAAGCATTTGATTGTATAGATGCCCGTACGGATATTTATACATTCGGACTGCTGATCTATGAGTTAATCACAGGACAAAAGCCCCACTGGCATACCAACCCTGAGTTGTTGATGCAAATGATGTTGAATGCGCCCCTGTCCAGTCATTCGTTGCTACCGGAAGATGTTCTCTTGGTGTTGAAGCAGATGACTGCTAAGCCCGGCTTTCGGCTTCCTCCCGGCAGACTTACTTCGGAAGAGGTCAGGCATCAATTGATGTCCGCCATCGATAGTAGGCCATCCGGAATGGCGGAGGTCAGGGAGTCGCTCGATTTCATCGGCAGTCGAATATGGATGAACGAGCGCAGCAGGAAATGGTATGAAATCTTATGGCCTTTTAACTAAGCATTGAGTTCCTGAATGGCGAGCCATGCCATGAGACCCGTGCCGGTTTTCAGTGCTTCTTCATCAATGTCAAAACGGGAGGTGTGTACGGATGCCGTGATTCCCCTGGCTTCGTTTCGGGTTCCCAGTCGGTAAAAACAAGCGCTGGCTTGTTGCGAATAGAAGGCGAAATCTTCGGCAGCCATCCATATATCCAGGTCCAGTACGTTTTCTGCACCCAGGTAGGCAATGGCGGCTTCTTTGCTTCTTCCTGTCAGCGCTTCTTCATTCACGAGTGCAGGGTATCCTTTACGGATTTCCAATTCCAGCTTTCCTCCCATGGATTGAACCAGCTGGTGGGCCATGTCTGTCAGACGCTGATGCACCTCAGCCCTCCATTTCTCGTCCAGCGTGCGAAAAGTGCCTTCGATGTACACTTCATCCGGTATGACATTGGTTGCTCCGTTGGCAATTACTTTTCCGAAGGACAATACGCTGGGCATCGTCGGGTTGGCGGCTCTGCTTACAATCTGTTGAAGTGCTACGATGAGATGCGAAGTGATCAGTACGGGGTCGATGTTCAAGTGTGGCATGGCCCCATGGCCACCTTTGCCCTTCACCCGGAGATACAGCTCGTCGGTACTCGCCATGTAGATGCCACTGCGAAAGCCTACTTTGCCAACGGGAATCAGGGGCATCACATGCTGGCCGATAATACTATTGGGTTTCGGATTTTCCAGCACACCCTCGCGAATCATCATGGAGGCACCGCCCGGCAACTTTTCTTCACCGGGCTGGAAGATCAGTTTGATGCTGCCTTCGAATTGATCACGAAGGGAATACAGTATCTCTGCTGCTCCCAGTAAAGAGGAGGTGTGCACGTCGTGGCCGCAGGCATGCATCACTCCCGGCTGTATACTTTTATAAGGTACATCGTTTTCTTCCTGTATGGGCAAGGCATCCATGTCCGCCCTTAGCGCAACGACTTTTCTGGAGGGCTTATTCCCTTCTATGATACCAACAAGTCCGGTTCCGGCAACACCCTTTTGAAAAGGAATACCAATAGCTTCCAGTTCAGCGGCGACAAAGTCTGCAGTGTTGTATTCGTGAAAGGATAATTCCGGATGCCGGTGCAAATGCCTGCGCAAGGAAACCACCTTGTCATGTTGTTCCGCTGCGAGTTGTTGGACCGTACTTGCCTTTATCATTCGGATGGATTTTTTTAGGATGGTGGATGGATGCTTGTCAGAAGTCGAGGCCGAGTGAAAAGTAGAAAATCCGTTCCTGGATTTCTCCATCGTCTAAACCCCATGCCCAGTCAGCCCTCAGGAAATACCCGAGGACCCGGCTTCGCAAGCCGAAACCGAAACCTCCTACGATGGGTTCGACGGTTTTCGTTACGGTAATGCTGATGGGGTTGCCGGGATAATCTTTTCTGAACAGTGCATTGTTTTTGCTATACGGTGAACTTCCGGTCCATGCTGTTCCTATGTCTCCGAATCCGACAACCTGGAAATTCCTGATGAAGTCGGAGCGGATAGGTTTGTTGATGAGGTATTGAAATACCGGCACTCTGAGCTCAGAATTTATAAGCGCGAAATTATTTCCATTGCGGATGTTCTGGATGAAGCCACGCATATTGGTAGCCAAGGCCTGAAAGGAGTATTGCTGTGTGGGATCCACCTGGATGTTGAAATTGAAGTTGTCGTTGGGTACAAACGCATTGTCTGTGGAGCCAAGATAATAGATGAGTTTTCTAGTTCCGAAGGAGGTGCTGGCGGCAAAGCGGTTGGCCCAGATTATCTGTCGGTGTATTTTAAGGTAATGCCGGAAGTCCGCTCCAAGCACCTGCAATACGGCATTGTCTGTATCCAGTTGTTTGAAGACCTCCGCAAATAGTTTGTACCGTAATCCATTGAAAAGATTCAGGCCGGTGCTGATTGTGTTGTCGTAAACGAACTCCGCACGGGCAGATGACCAGTTCTGGTACTGGTTCGGGAAGGAAAGGTTGAGCAGGTCGGTACTCAGGGTAGTAAGTCGGTCGTGGCGGTAAGCGGCCATTCCACGCAAGCTTGTCAGGTCATTGAATGGCCAGCGAACGGTGTACTTCACTTCATGCGTCTGAATCCTGTACAAGGAGAAATTCGTGACATCCTCGCGTCCCTGCCTATAAAAAGAAATCTGTCTGTCGAGCCGGTCTTTCAGATTCTCGTAACTTACGTAGTACTCATTTGAATTGAGATTGCCGCTCAGTCGGAATCCACCTACAAGTCTGTAATCGTCAAACAGGTCATTGACTCCGATTTTCAAAAGAGCGTTCAACCCTGGCGTAAAATATACAGCTCCTCCGGTATACGCCTGGTAGGTCTCATTGAGCAGATTATTATCAAGCTGTGTAAGCACATAGCTCGGGCTGAAAGCCACTTCGTAGTTGCGTTGTTTGGGCAGTTGATAGAAGGTTGTATCAGTAGCTTTGCTGCTGGTGCTTGGAACGCTATCGGGTTCGAACATACCTTTGCTTCCCTCGCGGTCGCCTGAGGGCGCATTGTTGCGAACAACAGGTTTCTGTTCCGTGGCAGTATCTGTCTTTTTCTTTTTGTTGGAGCTGAATTCTGACTGGAAGGTGTAATTATTGATGTCTATTTTACCTGTATCTGCAGGAGTTTTCACAGGGGTGGATACGCGTTTTTCATCGGCAGCCGGTACAAGTTGTCGGCCAGCATTGTTCCTGCCAGGGTCCATTCCTTGTAGCAGTCCGTTTCGAAGTCGTTTCAACTGCCAGTTTGTTTTGTCCAGGTGGAGCTTCCCGGTAGTATCTGGTGCTAGAGTCGGACGAATGAAAATGCTACTCCGTTTTTTGATTCTCTGCAAATCTGCAATCGTAGTCTGGCGACTATTGATATCCTGTTGCAAGATATTCAAACTGTAATCGGTGACAGGCTTGCTTTTCACAATGTAACGGTAATGGATTACCGTATCGATGTAAGAGATTACACTGTCGAGATTGGCTGCGTAGCGGTTGAATATGCCGTTTTCATCACTCAGGTACCCGAAGGTCGCGGTGTCGATGCCGATAGGGTAGGTTTCATTGATGCCTGGTGTTCGTGTAAGCGCCGTCAGGACAGGGGATCTGTTCGCATAGTTGTAGAGGAATATGTCCGTGCTTGATGGAGCCTGTATGGATTCAGCTTGTCGCATGGAGGTTTCTCTTAATGTGTCGTCGGTCCGTGTGGAGGAAAACAAGATATACCGGTCGTCAAGGGTGAAGCGAGGGGTGAAGTCGTCCCAGCGGTCTTTGGTCAGTTGAACATAGGTCTTTGTCCTGGGATTGAAAGTATATACGTCACTTTGCCCTTTTTGTACAGCCGATAAGACCATTTCCGAACCACTGGAGTTGTAACTGAAGTCCAGTACTTTTTCAAAATAAAAAAACTTGTTAGTCTCCTTTTTTATTTTTTTTCCGGGGGTGTAGTAATCCAGCCAAAGCTTGCCTTTTTTTTTCCTTTATGGCGCTGAGGTACCTTCCGGATGGATGCCAGGCAATAGCAGGGTAGCTAAGGTCGATGGCTTGATTGACCGATTTGAATCCTCCTTTTCCCAGACGCTTCTTTTTCCTGGAGTTCAGATCGTATAACCATATCTTATACTTGCCGAGCTCGTTCGTGACGTAGGCGACTTGTCTTCCATCCGGGCTTATCTTCACCTGTGTAATAGTCCGCCCCGGCTTTCTCATGCTGATTTTAGCGGATCCTGCTCCCTTGAATTGTTCGTTTTCTTCGGTGTAGATTCGCTGATAATAATCAAGCCAGTTTCTGCCGACATCTTTCAAGGATAATCCAAGCACATACACGAATCCGTTCTCGATGTTTCGGTTGATACGTGTCATGTAAATTAGGTTGGCAACAGAAGAGCTGCCGTATGTTTCAACAATGTAATGCCAAAGTGATGTGCCTGCAAAAAACGCTTCATCCCCTTGAAGATTGCTGAAATTCCTCATACGGCCATTGATTACCGCATCTCTCATCCTGCTGTCGTCTTCAATGGTCCAGCCTTTGGCGATGTAGTGGATGAGTCCCTGGATGAACCAATCAGGCAAGTGGAGCAGGACAGAAGCCTGGAGCCGATCCTTGATACTCCCTCCGTACATCAGTTGGTTAATCATTACTGTGGCCACGCCGGCGCGGATCTGTTCCTGCAAATGCCTGTAATCCCCGTCAAAATAAATAAGTACTTTATTGCCAACGATGCGGGTCAGGCCTCCGGTATTGGCGATTTGGTCCTCCGATTCCAGGCCGATGTTGCTCTGTTTTAAATCGGAGAGTCGGTTGAAAATCATAAATTGGAATCGGCCGTTGATACGGTAATCCAGCAGTTTTTCTATTTCAGCTATTTCGCTGTCGGCGGTTCTTCCCACATACACCGCAAGCTCCTGACCACCGAGATAGTAATACGTATCAAAATTCTTGAAGCGGTAAAAAGTCCAGAGAAAGTCATTGTACTGAACCCTGTTCTTGCCGAAATTCATCTGCACTCCGCGGGTGAATTGCGCAGTGACGTCTTCGCACAGCAATGCGACGCAAAGAAGGGCTGGTAAAAAACGTCTTAAAAGGCGGCTACTCATAGTATAACGATGCTAAGTTAAGGAATTTCGTACCGTCAGGATGATTCGGGTGTCTCTGTCTACCGTACTTGTAGCGCTATTCCCTAATTTTGACTTCTCGCTGACTTAGAACTATGACTACCGCAAACAATGTCGCCCGCCGCTCTGAAATCAAAATCGCTGTAGAGTTGAATGATCAGAAGCAACCGGTTGGTCTTCAGTGGAAAGCCGAAGATGCAGGATTGGAAGGAGAAAAGCCGGCCAAGGCCATGATGCTCGCCATCTGGGACAAGGCGGAACAAAGCACTATGCGCATCGATCTATGGACGCATGAAATGACGGTGGAGGAGATGGAGTTTTTCATGTATGAAACGCTGGCAAGTCTGGCCGATACTTACGACAGGTCTACAAGTGACAGCGATATGGCGAAGGAGATCAAGGCCTTTGCACATCGCTTCGGCAAAGAAAAAAAGGTGTTGAAGTAACACCGCTTTCATTCATCAGCTAAACAAGAGGGGATGCATATTCAGACAGCCACTTTCATCAAGAGTTCAGGAAAAGTGGACCAGTTGCCGCCGGCAGATTATCCGGAGTTCGCATTCATTGGTCGGTCCAATGTCGGGAAATCTTCCCTCATCAATTGTCTTGTCAACAGGAAAGAGCTGGCACGAACATCCTCCAGTCCAGGTAAAACGCAAACCATCAATCATTATCTTATCAACGGTCATTGGTACCTCGTGGATCTTCCGGGCTATGGGTATGCCAAGGTGGCGCAAAGCATGCGTGCTGAATGGGAGAAAACCCTGTACAAATACCTTGGCAAGAGAGAGAATTTACTCACGGTCTTTGTGTTGATTGATGTCCGCATCGAACCGCAGCAGAGCGATATCAGTTTCATCAACAAGCTCGGCGAGCACGGGATCCCAATTGCTATCGTGTTCACCAAGTCGGACAAGGTGGGGAAAGCTGTTTTGCCTGAAAATGTGGAACGTTTCAGGCAGCGTATGCTCGAGACCTGGGAATCTACACCACCTTTCTTCATTACCAGTGCAGAGGCGAAAACCGGTCGGGATGAACTCCTGCAGTACATTGCTGAGACCTCCAAGGTTTTCTTGAAGGGTTGACTTTTCGGGTCGAACAAAAAGTCTTTTATTTTTTCTTGTAGGTGGCGATATGACGCTCCTTTTTGGTGTCGTAAATATCGGCCAGTGTTACAAGGATACCGGTCTCTTCCACTTCGCCAAAGTGATCGTTCAGCGCAGTGCCGAAGGTGCGCATAGTGGCGCTGAGGTTCATGTAGGCATTGACAAGGGGCGGAATATTCTCGCCTCTCGCCCGTACATGCTGATTCAGGAGCTTGTGCCCTTCTTTGTAGGTCAATCCGGACAGCTCTTTTTCAAACCAACTCATATCGTGCACGACAGGCAGAGGGTGGATGGGTATGACTAAGGCCTCCGGGTCCGGAAAATAATGCTGCATGAAATGAAGGATCATGTCCCTGGCTTCGGCGTGGAAATGACGATACATCGTCACCTTGCCGAAAAAATATCGGATATCCGGATTGTCCACATGAATGGCACCGAGACCGTCCCATAAATTGTCAAGCGTAAAAAGTCCCTGCCGGTTCTCGGGACGTGGCTGATACCGTGGCTGAACGAAAGATCTTCCCAGCTCAATCGTGAAGGGCAGGTAATGTTCAATGAACAGCGGTGAGAAAGTGAAAAGTTCGGTAGTGGCCAGTTGATGAATGCCGTGCTGGTCTATACCCGCCTCTCCGCATCGGATGAAACGGTAGCCTCCCATGATTTCCCGCTCTCTGGGATTCCACGCAATCAATTGTTGGTAACATTTTTCTCCGGTATCGAACGGGTCCAGGTCGCAGGCAAGTCCAGTGCCTCCCCCGGCATCTCTGAAAGCGATTTCTCTCAGTCGTCCGATTTCCTGTAAGACGTTCGGTGCATTGTGCTGGTTGACGATGTACAGATGATTGTTGCCGTTGTTCGTTACACGCACGAAACGCTCCTCCGACAACTCCCTTTCGATCAGGCCCGGGTCAATTGGAGGAATTATATTTTGCATGTTGCTCACGGATTGAAATCAAGATTGCCTTCCGGCAGAGTGTAGATATGTGCTTTTACGCGTTGTGCCCATTCAGCATCGCTGTACGTGTCATCAAAGATATCAGCGGGAATCGGTTTGCCGATTGTTATGTGAATGTTTTTGCCGAGCTGATGATACATTTCATCGATCAGGTAGAACATCTCCAGGTTGGCCTTGATTCCCAGTCTTGCTCGTGTTTTGGCCAGGTTATAGAAGAAGGCTGAGTTGCGCCCCCCGATGTGGACGGGGATGATGTTCCGACGGAACTTCTTTGATTTGACCACAAAGCTCTTTTTCCACTCCAGATCCCGAATGAGACCCTGTTCCTGTTTCCTTGAAACGAGGCCTGCCGGAAAAATAACAAGCACACCGCTTCCGGCATAAAATGAATCGATGTTATCCAGCACAGCGGTAGTGTTTTTTCCGTGCTTGTTGACGCCCACAAAAATATCGTTCAGGTTTTTGATGTTCATGAGTACATCGTTCACGATGAACTTCAGGTCTTTTCGTTTGAGCGAAACTGCATGTACAAGTGCTATTCCGTCCAAGCCCCCAAGGGGATGGTTGGAGGCCACAACACAACCTCCTGCATCGGGAAGGTTTTCAAGGCCCTGAACAGTCACCTCTGCTCCGAATTCGTGTAATATGGCTTGTACAAAATCGAAAGATTGCTTCTCTCCGTGCTCTCTCAGGAACCGGTTGATTTCGGCCTGATGTATGATTTTCTTGATGTAGTTGAGAGCGAAACCTGGCATCCAGCGCAGCAAGGCGGGGTTCTTGCTTCTGATTACTTCTTCAATATCAATCTGATGGCTCGCAGTGGGCTGGGTGGACATGCTGACTTCTAAGATGGCCGAAAATAAGGTATCGGAGGCGATTCCATACGTATGGTTCACGCATTTGGCGAACTGAGGTGCTTGCAATGCCTGAAAGTGGGAAAATGTGGACGCATCATTTTTATTAAAATAATCAATATCAGCACAATAGCTATTTGTGACAGTTCGTCCAGGACTTTCTTGCTTTCCCAACTGAATCCTCGCTCGAGGTCCATCGTGCAGGTGCTTCCTTTTCGCTTAATGTTGATTTGCCATCAACGTTCATTTGTTCGTAAATACTTACAAATGAACCATTAATACTTCTTTTTGGCTCTTTATTTTGTCCGATTCAATGCATGGTCGGATCGGTTTTCAGGGCGCTGGACAATAAAAAGTAGCCCCTGAAAGTTTTTAACAAAGTGGGAGAAAGTGGGGTAAAGTGGTAAAAATTGGATTATTTTTACCACGCAAGGTTGTACCGATCATCAGAATTCATGTCACAGTTCCACGGAGAATTTGAATGTAAGCTTGACGCTAAAGGGCGTCTGAGTATGCCTGCGGCATTGCGTAAGCAGATTTCTCCGGAGGCTGGCGAGCGGTTCATGCTCAACCGTGGCTTCGAGAACTGTCTGGCGCTTTACCCGATGGATGAGTGGAAGAAGATCAGTGATGTGATCAACGGCCTGAACATGTTCGTGGCCAAGAACCGTGAGTTTGCCAGGTATTTCTTTCGCGGGGCTACAGAACTGGAGCTGGATGCAGCCGGTCGCTTATTGCTGCCACGTCGTTTGTGTGAATACGCCGGAATAGAGAAGGAACTCGTGTTATACGGTTGGTCCAACAAAATCGAAGTGTGGTCAGTAGAGCGTTACAACAATCTTATTCATGAAGAGCCCAAGGATTTCTCCGCACTTGCAGAGGAGGTGATGGGTAAATTGAATTTCGGAGGTGCTAGCCGTGACAACATATCATAAGCCCGTTTTACTCAAATCTTCGGTCGACGGCTTGATGATTCGTCCGGATGGAACCTACGTGGATGTGACGTTTGGGGGAGGAGGGCATTCACGGGAGATCTTATCCAGATTGGATACGGGTCGTCTGATAGCTTTTGATCAGGATGCGGATGCCAGAGCCAATGCCATCGATGATACACGCTTTGTGTTGGTGCCCGAAAATTTCAGTCAGCTGGCAACCGCGCTCGAGTCACTGAATGCATGCCCTGTGGACGGATTGCTGGCCGATCTCGGTGTTTCTTCGCATCAATTCGATGTCCCTGAACGTGGTTTTTCGATCCGGTTCGATGCGGGACTGGACATGCGGATGGATCAGCAGCAAGCCCTGACCGCAGCTGAGGTGGTGAACAATTATTCAGAGAATGAGCTGATAAGGGTGTTCCGTGAGTACGGAGAATTACCACAGGCACGCAGAATGGCTACGGAGATAGTCAGGAGCAGAACAGAAAAAGCCATCCTTACAAGCGGAGACCTTCGGGGAGTACTCGCGCGCTTTGCTCCACGAGGCAAGGAGAATTCCTTTTATGCGCAGGTGTTTCAAGCGCTACGGATAGAAGTCAACGACGAGTTGCGGGTATTGAAGGAATTGCTCCTCCAGGCTGCAGAGGTGATACGTACAGGAGGTCGGCTGGTAGTGATCAGCTACCATAGCCTTGAAGACCGTCTTGTGAAGAACTTCATCAACACGGGCAATTTCGAAGGGACTCAGGAAAAAGATTTCTTCGGACGCAGAACAGGCCTGGTATTCCGTCCGGTTCACCGGAAGCCTATCGAGGCGGATGCCGATGAGGTGTCAGATAATCCAAGGTCACGCAGTGCAAAAATGAGAATAGCGGAACGCGTATGAATAAGATCAGGAGTACAAAGGAAGAGGCGCCGGAGCAAATTTCGCCCCGGAAAAAGAAGTCAGACGACAATACTGCACGAAAATTCATTCGCGTGGTGAATGTTTTCGGCTACTTCGACCGTACAGCTGTGGTTTCTTTCATGCCTTATCTGTTCTTCCTGTTCCTTCTCGCTCTTTTTTACATCGGCAACAGTTATTATGCCGAGAAGACCATACGTGATATCGATAAGACAGCAAAAGATATCAAGGAGCTGAGGGCTGAATTCATTACAGTGCGAAGCGATCTGATGTACCGGTCAAAACTGACCGCCGTCGCAGCTGAAATACAATCACGCGGTATCAAGGAATCGACCATGGCTCCGCGTAAAATACTCATCAAGTCCAAAACACGTCATTGAGCAATGGCTGAAAAGAAATCCGATATTCTGGGTCGCGGTTATCTGGTGTTTGCCGGATTCATTCTGTTTGCCTTGGCCATAATCGGCAAAGTAGGTTATTTGCAATTGGTCGAGGGCGAGAAATGGAAAAGCAAGGCCGATAGTCTGACCCTTAGTTACCGGACTATTTCACCTCTCAGAGGAAATATTTATGCAAGCGACGGTAGCCTGCTCGCGACTTCACTGCCCCGTTACGATATACACCTGGATTTGATGGCTTCAGGGATCACCAAAGATGTGTTCAAGGAGCAGCTGGATTCGCTCGCGCTCGGTCTTTCCGGAATTTTAGGTGATAAATCGAAAAATGAATATCTGCAGCTATTGAAGCAGGCGCGAAGAGACGGCAATCGTTTTTTTCTGTTGAAGCGTAATGTATCGTATGCACAGCAGAAGGCATTGCGGACCTTGCCCATCTTCAGGTTAGGTAAGAATAAGGGTGGGCTGATCATCGACCAGCTGAGCCGCAGGGAGAAGCCTTTCAAATTACTGGCCGCCCGTACAATCGGGTATAAGATGAGCAATCAGGAAGTAGTACCGGTGGGTATTGAAGGGGCATTTGATGCGGATTTGAAAGGCAGGACAGGAAAACGGTTGATGCAACGCATCGCAGGCAATGTCCTGAAGCCTGTAAACAGTGAAAATGAAATCGAACCGCTGGATGGCAGTGATGTGGTCACAACCATTGACCTGAATCTACAGGATGTGGCGGAAAATGCATTGATGCAACAGTTACAGAAGCACGATGCCGCCATGGGTTGCGCCATATTGATGGAAGTGGCTACAGGTCACATCAAGGCCATCGCCAACCTTAAGCGTAAAGACGATGAGGATACGTATGTAGAGGACTATAATTATGCCATTGGTCAGAGTACTGAGCCTGGCTCGACCTTTAAATTGGCTACACTCATGGCAGCCATGGAAGATGGTTATATCAATTTGAATGATTCTACCGATACTTTCGGCGGCGTCATCCAATTGGCCGGTGGTATAAAATTGAAGGATTCTCACGAAGGCGGCTATGGACGCATCTCTGTAAAAAAAGCGTTTGCGGTTTCAACCAATGTCGGCATTTCACGTGTCATCGCTCAACACTACAATAAGAATCCTCAGAAATTTATCGATCGTTTGCGCGCCATGCATGTAGCGGAGCCTCTTGATCTTCAGTTGTCCGGTGAAGGGAAACCACGTTTGAAGAATACGAGCGATAAAGATTGGTCAAAAGTCTCCTTGCCCTTCATCTCCATCGGCTATGAATCGACGATGACACCCTTGCAGCTGCTTACATTCTACAATGCGGTGGCCAATGACGGGAAAATGGTGCAGCCGCTAATTGTCAAGGAAATCCGAAATAAAGGGACGGTCACGAAATCTTTTCCTACCCGTGTGATAGCCGACAGTATTTGTTCCCAATCCACCATCCGCATGGCCCGCGAGATGCTGGAGGAAGTGGTGAAAACCGGCACAGCCAATCACATCAAGCATGCCCAGTACTCCATTGCCGGAAAAACCGGCACGGCCCAAATAGCGCAAGGGGCTGTCGGCTATAAGAACGGGCAGAAAAAATATCAGGCTTCATTTTGTGGGTATTTCCCAGCCGATGAGCCCAGGTATTCCTGTATCGTGGTGGTGTATGCTCCCAGTAAAGGAGATTATTACGGCGCTTCAATTGCTTGTCCGGTTTTCAAGGAAATTGCGGACAAGGCGTATGCACTCGACATAAAAATGCATAAGGAGCTGGAACCAGCTGCCGATTCACTTTTTGCCGGATTGCCTCCGGTAAAAGCCGGTCGAGGACAAATTTCTTCTGTGTCTGCTAAGAAACTCAATCTACAATACGCAGGTCCTGCTACCGGATGGGTCAATCAACAGACAAAACCCTTTACGCCCGAAGAGGCAAAAATCCCCAATGTAGTCGGTATGGGTCTGCGCGACGCCCTGTATTTACTCGAAAGTCAAGGTTTGCAAGTGAAGCCGGTGGGCAGAGGTGCGGTGGTGCGGCAATCCTTGCAGCCGGGAGCGAAATTTCAAAAAGGAGAGCAAATCGTCATCGAACTCAGTTAATGAAAGTACTCAGCGATCTTCTTTACAAGAGCGGAATAGAGCAGGTATTCGGAAATACCACTATTTCTATCGATAAAGTATGCTTTGATTCACGCCTCGTGCAGGATAGTAGCTTATTTGTGGCGGTTCGCGGCACAAAAAGTGACGGTCATTCTTTCATTGAAGAAGTCATATCCAAAGGCGCGGTGGCCATCGTATGCGAAGAAATGCCGGTCGAGCTACATCAAGGCGTGACGTATGTACGGGTGAAGGATACCTCCTTGGCCTTGGCCATTATTGCCGCCAATTTTTACGATCACCCCTCTACGCGACTCACATTGGTTGGAATCACCGGTACCAACGGTAAAACCACCACCGCTACATTACTGCATGCGTTGTTTCGTAAGCTTGGCTACAAAGCGGGTCTGCTCAGTACGGTTCGGAACATGGTGAACGACCTTGAAATTCCAGCCACACATACAACGCCTGACCCCATCCAGCTGAATGCCCTCTTATCGAAAATGGTGGATGTGGGATGTACGCATTGTTTCATGGAGGTTAGTTCTCATGCTGTTGTACAACACCGGATCGCCGCGCTGGAATTTTCAGGAGCTATTTTCACCAATATCACCCGCGATCACCTCGATTACCACAAGACATTCGAGGAATACATCAAAGCAAAGAAAGGGTTTTTCGATCAGCTGGGTTCCGGAGCATTCGCCCTGATCAATGCAGATGACCGCAATGCCCGCGTAATGGTGCAAAATACCAAAGGGCAGATCAGGACCTATGCATTGAATTCAATGGGCGACTTCAAGGTGAAAATCATGGAGAGTTCGGTGAACGGCCTTCTGTTACAAATTGACGGACACGATGTGATGTGTCAATTGACCGGGAATTTCAACGCGTATAATCTGCTCGCCGCCTATGCAACGGCCATGTTGTTGGGTGAGGATCGCCTGAAGGTGCTCACCGCCATCAGTATACTGTCTGCACCGGAAGGCAGGTTCCAGCGAATTGTAAGTCCTCAGGGCGTAATTGGCATCATTGATTATGCCCATACACCCGATGCGCTGCAAAACGTTTTGGATACGATTGCGGAAATCAGGCAGGGAGGAGAGCAGGTGATCACGGTAGTAGGGTGTGGTGGCGACCGCGATAGCGGTAAGCGCCCACAAATGGCAGCGATAGCCTGCGAAAAGAGCGACCGTGTGATACTCACTTCCGATAATCCTCGGAACGAAGACCCGGAGGCAATCATTGCCGAGATGCGTGCAGGTGTCGCTATCCATCAAGATAAAAAAGTTTTGGCGGTAACGGATCGCCGTGAGGCTGTCCGCACTGCATGCGCATTGGCCAAGTCAGGGGATATCATCTTGCTGGCAGGTAAAGGGCATGAAAAGTACCAGGAAATCAAGGGCGTTCGCTATCCTTTTGACGATCGTCAGGTATTGGAAGAATCATTTGAACACTGCTAGAACATGCTCTATTACCTCTTTGAATACCTCGATAAAACCTACGACCTCCCTGGCGCTGGCGTGTTCCGCTTTCTTTCGTTCAGGGCGGCTATGGCCATCATCACTTCGCTGATCATTTCGTTGTTCCTTGGTAAGCGAATTATAGCCTGGCTCCTTAAGTTGCAGGTGGGTGAGACCATCCGTGACCTTGGATTGGAGGGCCAGAAAGAAAAGCAGGGTACACCTACCATGGGCGGTTTGCTCATCATTGCAGCGATACTGATTCCTACGTTATTGTTTACGCGACTGGATAACGTCTATATCGTTATCATGATCATCAGCACACTTTGGCTTGGTTTTATCGGATTCCTCGATGATTATATAAAGGTTTTCAAAAAAGACAAGGAAGGTTTAAGAGCGAAGTCCAAACTCGTGGGACAGGTCGGGTTGGGCTTGATCATTGGCAGCATTTTGTACTTCAATCCTCATGTGGTGGTCCGCGAAAAAATCGAAAATGCAGAAATAGTCGTTCAGTCACGCAGCACCATCATCGATGACCTGAAGGATTCAGAAGGTATTCTATTCTCCGGCTTGAACGAAAAGTCTACGAAGACCACGATTCCGTTTTTGAAAAACAATGAATTCGATTATGCCAGTTTGATCGATTGGGCAGGTTCTCGTCAATTGTGGCTATTGCCTTTGCTATTCGTCTTGATTGTCACCTTCATCATTACCGCCGTGTCGAACGGTGCCAATATCACCGACGGAATTGACGGGCTCGCAACAGGAACAAGTGCAATCATCGGTACAACCCTAGCAATTTTCGCTTATGTCTCCGGTAATGCCGTCTTCGCCGATTACCTGAACATCATGTATATCCCCAATACGGGTGAATTGGTGGTGTTCATGAGTGCATTCGTGGGTGCCTGCGTCGGATTTCTATGGTACAATTCCTATCCTGCGCAGGTTTTCATGGGAGATACCGGTAGCCTTGCATTGGGCGGAATTATCGCAGTTTTCGCTATCGCCATACGGAAGGAATTACTGATACCGATCATCTGTGGCGTTTTCCTCGTCGAAAATTTATCTGTCATGGTGCAGGTGAGTTATTTCAAATACACCAAAAAGAAATACGGTGAGGGAAGAAGAATCCTCAAGATGTCACCGCTACACCATCACTACCAGAAGCTGGGTTACCATGAATCTAAAATCGTTACGCGCTTCTGGATTGTTGGAATCATGCTGGCTGTATTGAGTGTCGTCACACTGAAATTGCGTTAACGGCAAAATGGAAAAGCACAGGGCGAAAATACTCGTTTTAGGAGCTGCTGAAAGCGGTGTTGGCGCAGCTGTGCTCGCGAAGAAGCTCGGCTTGGAGGTGTTTGTGTCGGATGCAGGTGCTATTGCAGGGAAGTACCAGCAGGAGTTGGAACAACTGGGTATTCCTTATGAGCAGGGTGGCCATACTGAGCGCATCCTTTCGGATGCGACCCTTGTGGTGAAGAGTCCAGGAATTCCCGATAAAGCCCCCCTGATCCGTCAACTGAAGGAGCAAGGGGTCCCGGTAGTATCCGAAATAGAATTCGCTGCGCGGCATACGGATGCGAAGCTGGTATGTATTACTGGTACCAACGGCAAGACCACAACCACCTTGCTCACTTATCATCTGCTGAAAAAGGCGGGCCTCAACGTCGGACTTGGAGGCAATGTTGGAAAAAGTTTTGCCCGACAGGTAGCCACTGCGCAGCATGATTATTATGTGCTCGAATTGTCCAGTTTTCAACTCGATGGGTGCTATGATTTTCGTGCCGATATAGCCATCCTCACCAATATCACTCCTGACCATCTGGATCGCTACGATTACCAGCTGCAGAAGTATGTCGATTCCAAATTCCGTATTCTGCAAAATCAGACTGCAGACGATGCCTTTATCTACTGTGCCGACGATGAAATCACCATGGCACACCTGAACACCCTCCGTCCTGTTATGCAACTCTACCCCTTCAGCATTAAGCAGAAGGACGGCATGAGTGCATGGATGGAGGACAACTCTCTTTGTATTCAAACCCATAACCAAACTCTATCTATGTCCATTCACGAACTGGCTCTGCAAGGAAAACACAACCTTTACAATTCAATGGCTGCCGGCATTGCCGGGCGTATTCTCGAAATACGTAAAGATGTCGTACGCGAAAGTTTTACCGATTTCGAAAACATCGAGCACCGCCTGGAATTCGTGACGGCCGTGCATGGCATTGATTTCATCAATGATTCCAAAGCGACCAATGTGAATTCCACCTGGTATGCTCTTGAGAGCATGGAAAAGCCGGTCATCTGGATTGCCGGAGGAGTTGACAAAGGAAACGATTACGATATGCTCAAAGACTTGGTCAAGTCACGCGTGAAAGCATTGGTATGCATGGGAGTCGACAACAATAAACTCATCGAGGCATTCGGTGACTTAGTGCCTGAGATTGTTGAAACAGGTTCTGCAGAGGAGGCCGTGCAGGCCGCTTATCGTCTCGGCAAGAAAGGAGATGCGGTATTATTGTCTCCCGCATGTGCCAGCTTTGATTTATTCGAGAACTACGAAGACCGTGGACGTAAGTTCAAAGCGGCAGTAAGAAACCTCTGATCTTTAAAAAAGCGGCGATGACCTGGTTGGAGACGTATTTCAAAGGAGACAGGACAATCTGGTTGATTGTCATCTTACTCAGCATTGTGAGTATTCTGGCCGTGTACAGTTCAACCGGTACACTGGCGTATAAATACCAGTCGGGTAATACGGAGTATTATCTCTTCAAGCATGGTATCATCATGATCATGGGTTTTGGCCTGATGTATTTGTTTCATTTTATCAAGTACACCGTTTACGCCCGGGCAGCCACCTTGTCTGTTATCATTGCCATCCCGCTTTTGTTCATGACGCTGCTCTTGGGCAGCAATATAAACGAGGCGAGCAGATGGCTCACGTTACCTATCATCGGCATGTCTTTTCAGACATCCGATCTTGCCAAGGTGGCATTGATACTCTATGTGGCCCGTGTGCTTTCCAAGAAACAGGACACAATCAAGGATTTTCGGAGTGCTTTCGTTCCCATCATCATTCCTGTGGCATTGGTCTGCGGCTTGATATTGCCGGCCAATTTTTCAACCGCTGCTGTACTGTTCACTACATGCATTGTATTGATGTTCATTGGCAGGATCAGTGTTAAATATATTGCAGGTATGATTGGAATCGCAGTAGTACTGTTCAGTCTGTTTCTGTTGATTTCATGGGCAGCGGGGTATGACGGACGAATTTCAACCTGGAAGGCCAGGGTGGAGAATTTCTTCAGCGGGGAAGCTGAAACGAACTATCAGGTCGAACAGGCGAAGATTGCCATCGCAACAGGCGGAATAGTCGGCAAAGGACCCGGCAACAGCACACAGCGAAATTTCCTTCCTCATCCCTATTCAGATTTCATCTTCGCCATCATCATCGAAGAGTACGGACTCCTGGGTGGAGCGATGGTGGTGTTTTTATACTTGCTATTGTTTTACCGAGCACTGCAGATTGTCAAACGGACCGAAAGGGCATTCGCGGCGATGATAACGATAGGCTGTGCATTCAGTCTCGTATTTCAGGCATTGATCAACATGGCGGTTGCTGTCAATCTGTTTCCTGTGACCGGTCAACCACTGCCTATGCTCAGTATGGGCGGTACTTCCATCTGGTTCACCAGTCTTGCATTAGGCATCATCCTCAGCGTCAGCAGTGCAATAGAGAAAAACGAATCTCCCAACAAGACACAAGTTGCGGCAGCGTGATAAAAATATCAGAGTGGTCATCAGCGGTGGCGGTACCGGCGGGCATATTTTCCCGGCCATTGCCATTGCCAATGCCTTGAAGGCTGCTCGTCCCGATGTAGAGATCTTGTTCGTAGGAGCAGAGGGCAAGATGGAAATGGAGAAAGTACCTGCAGCGGGTTATACCATCATAGGTCTGCCCATCGCAGGTATCAAACGGGAGTTGAGTCTGGATAATTTCTCCTTCCCCCTGAAACTGATGCGGAGTTTGCGAAAGGCCGCCCAGGTTTTAAAGGAATTCCATCCCGATGTGGCGGTGGGCGTAGGAGGATATGCCAGTGGCCCCTTGCTGTATATGGCAACCCGACGTGGTATTCCTGCGCTGATACAGGAGCAAAATTCCTATCCGGGCATAACGAATAAATTACTGGCGAAGCGTGCACAAAAAATCTGCGTAGCCTACGAAGGAATGGACCGCTTTTTTCCTGCGGATAAACTGATATTCACCGGAAACCCTGTAAGGGCCGACATTCGCAACATACAGGGCAAGGAAGCCGAAGCATCCACCTTTTTCGGATTGGATGCCGGGCAACCTACGCTCTTGATTGTGGGTGGAAGTCAGGGTGCGCGTAGTATCAACAGGGCCATTTGCGATGGCTTATCAAAACTGAACGAAGCCGGCTTTCAGGTACTCTGGCAGACGGGAAAGCCATTTTTGGATGAAGCACAATCCGCTATACGCCAGTTGGGAGCTACACGCATAAAAGCCATGGATTTCATTCCCCGAATGGATCTCGCTTATGCCCTGGCAAACGTGGTAGTCACCAGGGCAGGAGCGAGCACCGTTTCAGAGCTCTGTATAGTTAGGAAACCCGCTATCATGGTTCCATTGCCTACCGCAGCGGAAGACCACCAAACCCACAATTGTCTTTCACTTGTGCAGCAGCATGCCGCATTGCTGGTAAATGATTCGGATGCTCCTGCAGCGCTTGTAGCCACGGCTATCGACCTGATGCGGGACAACGATAGGCAGCAGAGTTTATCGGAGAATATTGCTCACTTGGCGAAGCCGGATGCTGCTCACGAAATTGCCCTTCACGTGTTATCACTTGTTCAAAAATCGGAGGCGTGATGGCGATGAACTGGCAGTCGGTCAAGCAAGTCTATTTTCTCGGCATAGGAGGGATTGGGATGAGTGCGATCGCCCGTTATTTTCTTGCCAGCGGAAAGAGGGTAGCAGGGTATGATAAGACGGCCACGCCGCTCACCGATGCCTTGCAAAGGGAGGGCATGGAAATTTCTTTTGAAGACCACGTTGATGCCATACCGCAGGCATTCAAAACAGGAAATGCAGTAGGCGACACCCTCGTAGTGCTCACACCGGCAGTACCTGCGCATCATACCGGCCTCAATTATTTTCGGGAACACAACTACGCTGTGTTGAAGCGTTCGCAGGTGCTGGGTCTAATCACTGAAGGTCAAACCACCTATGGTGTGGCGGGCACCCACGGTAAGACCACCACTTCTTCGATACTCGCGCACATTTTGTCCGTTGCCGGCCGTAATGTGAGTGCATTCCTGGGGGGCATCAGTGTGAACCTGAACTCTAATCTCCTGAACGGTCGGCCTGACCAGTCAGACCATGAGATTGTTGTGGAGGCTGACGAATTCGACCGTTCGTTCCTGACCCTTTATCCGGCAGCGGCCATCATTACCTCTATGGATCCAGATCATCTCGATATCTATGGTAGCAAGGAGGAGATGCACCGGAATTACCGACTGTTCGCTTCGCAGGTCGATGCTGCAGGCTTCGTTGTTGTAAAGTCTGGACTCGATATAGGTTTTACTACGGCGAAGCAGATCCGCTATTCGCTGACAGATAGCGATGCTGACTACCGCGGTGTGAATGTAGTTGTGAAGGATGGACGCTATGTATTCGATCTGGTGACACCCGGTTACACCATAGAGGGCCTAACGCTAGGTCTCCCGGGCAGGCACAACGTGGAAAACGCTGTTGCCGCCGCCGCACTTGTCCTCGAAACCGGTACCGATATCGCATCGCTGCAGCTGGGGCTTTCCAGTTACAAAGGAGTGCAGCGGCGCTTTGAATGCCACATCCATTCTGCCGAAACCGTTTACATCGATGATTACGCCCATCATCCTGAGGAACTGCGTGCTGCGATACTTTCGGCCAGAGAGCTCTTCCCGGGTAAAAAGATAACCGGCGTCTTTCAACCCCATCTTTACTCCCGCACCCGCGACTTCGCCGACGGCTTCGCAGAAGCGCTGAGTCTGCTGGACTGTTGTTACTTGCTTGCGATATATCCCGCCAGAGAGGAGCCTATTCCAGGGGTCGATGCAGGTATCATCTTCAATAGAATGACTATCCGGGAGCGGCACCTTATATCCAGGGATGAATTGTTGGCTGAAATCCGTGCGCAAAAGCCGGAAGTCTTATTGACGCTGGGTGCCGGAGATATAGACCAATTGGTGTTACCCATTAAAAAGATGTTGCAGGAAATATGAATAGCAAGGGTAAAATAAGAAGGATTGCCATCGTTGCCGGCTGGAGTTTGTTCACGCTGGCTCTCATCACTTTACTGGGGTTTGTATCCCAAAAACAACACGAGCTTCGTTGCACGTCGGTCGAAGTCACGATGCGAGAGGACCTGGGACATGAATTCGTGCTGGAATCCGATTTGCTCAAGCTGGCCAATAGCAAGGGTAATATAGTGGGAAAACCAGTAGGAAACATTAACACTGCGTTGTTGGAAAAAATAATTCTTTCCAACCCCTATGTTGAAGATGTAGAAGTATATTCAGCGATTGGTGGAAAGGTGCATATCGACCTGAAACAAAGGAACCCAATTGTGCGAATAATCAACCGGAACGACGAGCAGTTCTATATCGATAGAATGGGTGCATTCATGCCATTATCAGAGACTTACACCTCTCCGGTAGTGGTGGCTTCCGGCTACATTTTCAATACCTACGCCGAGATGAAGGTCGGATACAATTTCCATCAGGGTGATTCGCTTTTACGCCCACTTTCGCGGACCATTGACCAGGTTTACACGCTGGCATCCTTCATTCAGGCAGATACTTTCTGGTCCGGCAATGCCGAACAAATCTACGTGAACGAATACCAGGAGTTGGAGCTGATACCCCGGGTGGGGCATCACAGGATTTTGCTGGGTGATACCACGGACCTTACCAAGAAGTTCAGAAACCTTATGGTTTTTTACCGGGATGGGCTGAACAAGATTGGCTGGAACAACTACCATTTAATCAATCTGAAATACAAGGACCAGGTTGTCTGCTCAAAAACAAAATTTTAATGGAAAATTCGGATATAATCGTTGGTCTTGACATAGGCACTACCAAAATCGCCGCCATTGTAGGGCGCAGAAACGAGCACGGCAAGGTGGAGGTAATGGGCATGGGGCGTTCGGAGTCCTTGGGTGTGATGCGGGGTGTTGTGGCCAATATCGAAAAAACCGTGGCCTCCATTCGGGAGGCGGTTTCCGAAGCTGAAGCTAAATCAGGAGTCGAAATCAGCGACGTACATGTAGGCATTGCCGGTCAGCATATCAAAAGCATGCAGCATCGTGGTATGATCACCCGTACAGGGACGAACGATGAAATCAGTCAGCGCGATATCGATGCAATCATCAAGGACATGTACAAGCTGGCGATGCCACCGGGTGAGGAAATCATCCATGTCATACCTCAGGAGTATATCGTCGACAATGAGCAGGGCATCAAGGAGCCTATCGGGATGTCGGGTATACGGCTGGAGGCGAATTGTCATATCATCACTGGACTGATCACGGCTGCAAACAATATTCAGAAATGCGTCACCAAAGCGGGTCTGCGAACCGTTGACATCATCCTGGAGCCTCTTGCCTCTGCGGAGGCGGTGCTTACCGCTGAAGAGAAAGAAGCCGGAGTAGTGCTGGTGGATATCGGAGGAGGTACGACGGATATTGCCATTTTCCAGGATGGAATCATCCGGCATACGGCCGTCATTCCTTTTGGCGGGAATGTCATCACCGACGACATCAAAGAGGGATGCTCTATCATCCGTAACCAGGCAGAGCTGCTGAAAACCAAATTCGGTTCAGCGCTTGCCCGTCAGATGAAAGACAATGAAATCGTTTCCATTCCTGGCCTTCGTGGCAGGGAGCCCAAAGAGATATCTGTCAAGAATCTGGCCTCCATCATACAGGCGCGGATGGAAGAGATCATCGAGAGCGTCTATTATGAAATCAAGAGCTCCGGGTTTGAGAAGAAACTTATCGCCGGTATAGTCATCACCGGCGGAGGATCACAGTTGCGTCACATCACTCAGCTGGTGGAATATATAACGGGTATGGATACCCGCATCGGATATCCCAACGAGCACCTGGGCAAGGGCATGGACGAAGTGAAAAGTCCGATGTATGCCACCGGTGTAGGACTTGTCATCAAAGGACTTCAGGACTTGGAAAGCCAAAGGAAACACGGTGATCGTCAGCCCCAAACACCGGATACACAGGTTGTTAAAGCCGCCAGAAAAGATCCCTGGTGGAAGAGTATTTTCAATACAGAAATCCTGGGCGATGACCAGGACGATAAAATATAAATCACGTACCGAAACATTCTTCAATAAACACTATTTCTCAATCATGAATCCATACGAAATGCCAATGAACAAGCCCTCTCTTATCCCTTTTGATCTTGCCAAAGAAGAAAGTCCGATTATCAAAGTAATCGGTGTCGGTGGCGGTGGCAGCAATGCTGTCAATCACATGTACCGTCAGGGAATCATCGGTGTCGATTTTATCGTTTGCAATACGGATGCAAAGGCACTTGCCATCAGTCCTGTTCCTACCCGTATCCAGCTCGGTCCCGGTCTCACGCAGGGCATGGGCGCCGGTGCCATTCCCGAAGTCGGCAAGCAGGCTGTAGCTGAGAACTTGGATGAGTTCCATCGCATTCTGGGCGACAATACGCGCATGGCATTCATCACTGCAGGTATGGGTGGAGGTACCGGTACTGGTGCTGCTCCGATCATCGCAGGGCTTGCACGCGAGCTCGGCATTTTGACGGTGGGTATCGTTACTGTTCCTTTCGCTTTTGAGGGCCGCAAGCGTAAGCTTCAGGCAGAGGCCGGCATAGAGGAAATGAAAAAGAATGTTGATGCCCTGATCATCATCTGCAACGATAAATTGCGTGAAATCCACGGTAACCTCAATCTTAGGGTTGCCTTCGGCCATGCAGACGATGTGCTGACAGTGGCTGCGCGCAGCATAGCGGAAATCATCACCAACACCATGCACATCAGCACTGACTTTGCGGATATACAGACCGTTTTGAAAGACAGCGGTGTGGCTATCATGGGCGCAGGAACAGCAGAAGGAGACAACAGAGCTGTACGAGCTGCTGAGGCCGCACTCGATTCTCCGCTCCTGAACGATAGCGAAATCACCGGTGCGCGTTACATATTGCTGAATATCACCAGCGGAAATGCTGAAGTGACCATGGATGAAGTGGGAGAGATCAACGATTTCATCCAGGCGAAGGCAGGACAGACGGCCGATATCATCATGGGTATTGGCGAAGATCCCAACCTGGGTGATAAGGTGGGCGTCACCATCATCGCTACCGGTTTCATGACCGGACAAGAAGTACAGGCGCAGGCTAAAATGCCCGAGAAAATAGTGCATAAGCTCGAAGACAACACTCCGGCACCGCCGGTCTTTACCGCCCCGGAGCCCGTAGTAGAAACCAGGGAGACCGTGTCGAGCAATGAGCCTGTGCTCATCATCCGCGATGAGTCTGCGGCTGAGTTGTACGACATGACGGAGAACGAAGAAGAGCTCAGAGAGATCACGCTCGTATCGGCAATCGAGTCTGAAGTGAACGAGGAGAATGCAGAGGAGCAAGCGATGATGCTGGAAATGGAGTTGTCCACCATGGAAGAGGAGGTTGTTTCTCCTTCCATTCAAATGGAATCGGTGACGGCGACGCCTGTGGCAGAGCAGGAGGAGTCGCCTGTGGTGCGCCACGATCTTTTCAGCGAGGTGACGGCTTCCGGTAAGTCCGATGCAGGTGAGCGCCAGCCCATGTCTGCCGAAGAGGAGATGTACCAGCGTTCCCGTGAGCGAATCATGCGACTGAAAGAAGTGAACATGCGGATCAACTCTCCAAACGGCCTTGCCGACATGGAGCGTGAGCCGGCATTCAAAAGGAAAAATATCAAATTGGACAATGTGCCTGCATCGTCGGATTCCAATGTGAGTCGCTACACCCTTTCTGTGGACGATAACAAGCCGGAGATCCGTCCGAATAATCAATTTTTACACGATCGCGTAGACTGATCATGGCTGGACTGGAACAAAAAATAATGGCGGATCTGAAAGCTGCCATGCTCGCTAAAAACGAGGCAGGCCTGAGAGCCATCAGGGCGATTAAGTCAGCGATTCTACTCGCCAAAACGAGTGGGGGAGGGTCAGAGCTCAGTGATGAAGATGAAGTAAGGATGTTGCAAAAGTTGGTCAAGCAACGTCAGGAGTCGATTGACATTTATAAAGCCCAGGGGCGCGATGATTTAGCCGGACCTGAGATGGAAGAGGTGGCCATCATTTCCCACTACCTTCCTGCCATGATGGGCGAAGACGAAATCCGGTCGGTTGTTGAGCAGGCTATTGCCTCAACGGGTGCAGCGAGCCCAGCAGAAATGGGTAAAGTGATGGGCGTTGTCACAAAGGCACTCGCCGGGAAAGCCGACAATAAAATCGTTTCTGCCATTGTGCGTGAACTGCTGGCAAAAGGTGCCTGATGAGTTTGTTTCGTTGAGATACCTGATAATCTGGATAGCCCTTGAAAAATTCAGGGGCTATTTTTTTTGAGTTGAACTTCTTCTGACGTGATTACTATGCTCTGAAAACTCAGTGGGTAAGGAATTTTGACTTCTGGTTTTTGGGTATGTTTCGGGGAGCTTCATAAGGCCGTTTCTATTCCTGAGTCTTTAAAAAATATTTCTCTATTTGTAAATGATTCGTTATAGG
>CAZPCA010000001.1:28898-55528 GCA_964584995.1 uncultured Bifidobacterium sp. | reverse complement strand
GCTGGGGGGTTACCCTGCAGCTCATTTGGGCGTGGATCCTGACCATTCCAGTCTCTGCAGCCCTTGCAGGATTTTTCCTCTATCTCCTAGAGGCCTGGCTGGGTAAATGATCTCTTTTAGAATTTTTGAAAAAGTTGGTTCCTCACCGCAGAGGAATTGATTGCGGAGTGATGGTGGATGGTGTTTAGATTTTACATTCGCAGTTCGCAATTAAGAATTCAGAATTCTCAACTCTACACCAACCTGACCGCAATCTGTCCTCCCAGCCGCGCATTGTTTTTCACCAGGGCGATATTCGCTTCCAGGCTTTCGCCACCGGTACGTACAGCGAGGTACCGCAACAAAAAGGGAGTGATGTCCTTACCGCTTACCTGTTGCTGATCCGCTGCCTGTAGCGCTGCCTGAATATGCCCTTCCATGGTTTCAAAGGGCACTTCGTAGGCCGCAGGGACAGGATTGGCAATGAGCACTGCTCCTTCCAGACCAAGTTCCCACTTGTTTTTCAGCAAAGCAGCCAGTGAAGTCGGGTCGTCGAGTCGTAACGGGGATGCATAACCGCTTTTTCGGGAGTAAAAACTGGGGAAGTCATCGCTGCCCGCTGTCACAACGGGTATGCCGAGTGTTTCCATCATCTCCAGGGTGAGGCCAATGTCCAGTATGGATTTCACACCGGCGGAAACTACGGCCACATTGGTGCGGCTCATCTCAGTGAGGTCGGCGCTGATGTCCATGCTGTGCGTAGCCCCCCTGTGTACGCCACCGATTCCACCTGTCACAAAAACCCTGATGCCCCCCATACCCGCCAGGCGCATGGTGGCGGCTACGGTGGTGGCTCCGTGCAGGCCGCGGGTCATGACGTACGGAAGCTCCCGCAGGCTGACTTTCATGACTTCTTTGCTGTTGCCAAGGAGGTCGAGCTGTTCGTTGCTCAGGCCAATATGCAATTTACCGTCCAGCACTGCTATCGTCGCAGGTACCGCTCCCTGCTCACGCACGATTTGTTCCACTTCGCGTGCCGTCTCTACATTTTTAGGCCAGGGCATACCGTGCGCAATGATTGTGGATTCCAGCGCTACGACTGGTCGCTTGCCATCGAGGGCGTCTGCTACTTCATCACTCAGGTGGAGGAGGGGGTTCATGCGGTAGTAGGGAGATGTTTTTTTATCAGTTCGATGGACAGGTCAGGACGCACTGCACCGTGTACTTCTAGTAGGCAAGCCGCTGCTGCATGGCCGTATTCCACACATGTTTTCGGAGTTTCTCCCTGTAGCCAGGCGTAAATCCAACCTGCCAAAGATGCATCTCCGGCTCCGTTCACGTCCACGACCTGCACTTTTGGAGCGGGCAGCGAAAAGAACTGTTTGCCGTCGGAAAAGAGCGAGCCCTCTGCTCCGCGGCTGAGCCATACATGTTCGAAACCGTCTGCGTGCAGATGGGAAATTTTTTCCTCCGGACGGACATGGCTGTCGCGTTCGAAGACGGCAAGTTCTTCGCGGTTGGGCTTCACCAGGAACAGTTTTCCGGGCAAGGCTTCTTTCAGACGGATCGCCTTGGGAATAGAAACCGTTTCCACAATCAACGGTACGCCTGCAACGTTACAGAGGCGGATGAGGTGGCGCAGCGGTTCTCTGCTGAGATTGCAATCCGCGATGACGATGGAGGCCCCTTCAATCACAGCGAGGCGCTCGTGCAGAAACTGGTGATGGAGATGAATGTCTGTTTCGGACGTCACCGCTCCGATGGTGAGATCTCCTGCAGGAGTCGTCACAGAAGCGAAAGTACCAGTGTGTGCCTCACAGCGAAGTACATGTTCCAAGCCGATACCGGCACTCTGGCATTGGTCCAGCAGCCAATCTCCGTCCACATCATGCCCCACAACAGTGAGCAGTTCCACCGGTATGCCCAGGAGCGCAAGATGATGAGCGATGTTACGGACCACACCCCCGGGACTCCGGTTCATGCGTGCCGGATTCGAGGTGTGTAGAATGGGTTCTTCTTCGCAACGGAAGGTGATATCCACCAGGGATGCTCCGATGCAGACGACAGGACGGATATGTGCGGACATAAGCGGAGGGCAAATATCGTTTAAAAATGAGAGAACCTTTTTTGACTGGAGTTGCGACTATCGGAAAAGCAAGTGTAGTGCGAATGTTCCGCAGGCTTGCGGTTAAGACGATGAATTTCACCGCATCAACGCCGAATAGGTGCGACGCTTTCGTTAATCACTGAACGAATCCCAAAGACCCTTTTCGTATCGTATACGGCAAGACCTTTTTCCTTCAGTAAGTCGAAATGCCCTGAGGCTACGTGAAGGTCCTGAGAAGAAGTTGGTATTACCTCATCAGATTCCATTGCATATTTGATTCGCCGCGTAGGTAGACAACGCACAGTATTCGGTAGAAGGGGCACACGCAAGTCGCAGTGTTCATTCCGGAAACGATGTGTGTCGCGATGGTCTTTGCAGAGCGGATCCTTAGCGGATCCAATAGTACACGCTGGGATGCCTTGCTTTTTAGTTTAACTGGCTGGTGTTCAGTCTACGCAAGCGCGTGAAACGGCGCTTATCCCGTCCTCCATCTTCAGGGCATTCAGAGCACCAATACGATGGTAATTAACTGTTAAACAATAGGTAAGGGGCAATATTTTTCCATCAGTCGGCTGAACTTTTCCTGATTAGAATTGTTCTAAATAAGCATTTTCACCGTACCTTTGCATCCAGAGGAAAAAGTCATGATCACAGTAACCGAAAAAGCCAAGGCAAAAGCGATAGAACTCATTCATAATGAGAACCGTCCGGAGGATTCATTCATCCGTGTCGGGGTTCAGGGAGGGGGGTGTTCAGGCCTCAGCTATATGCTGGAGTTCGATCACGAGCTCAAGCCGGACGATAAGGTGTTTGAAGACAAGGGCATACGCATTGTCTGCGATAAAAAAAGCTTCCTGTACCTTGTCGGAACCCAACTCGATTTCAGCGATGGACTGAACGGAAAGGGTTTCCAGTTCAATAATCCCAACGCATCCCGCACCTGCGGTTGCGGTGAGTCTTTTGCTGTGTAAGCTGTTTTCTACATTTTCCCTCATCCAATTTAACGACCCCGCACACTATGTCAGATGATTTGAAAATACTGGACGAAGTAGCCAACTCGGAATACAAGTGGGGCTTCGTCAGCAATATCGAGAGCGAAAATGCGCCGAAGGGTCTTTCAGAAGACACGGTGCGTTTCATTTCTGCCAAGAAGAACGAACCGGAATGGTTGCTGGAATGGAGATTGAAGGCGTTTCGCCACTGGCAGACATTGTCTGAGCCGAAATGGCCCAATGTGCAGTATCCCGAAATAGATTTTCAGGATATCATCTACTATTCCGCTCCTAAGAAAAAGCCAACGCTGAATTCAATCGACGAGCTGGATCCGGAAATCAAAGCCACCTTCGATAAACTGGGCATCTCGCTCGAAGAGCAAAAAAGACTGGCCGGGGTTGCGGTGGATGCCGTCATTGACAGCGTATCCGTGAAAACAACATTCCGTGAAACCCTGGCCGAACTGGGTATCATTTTTTCTTCCTTCAGCGAAGCAGTGCACGAGCATCCGGAGCTGATCAGGAAATACCTCGGCTCTGTGGTTCCTTATACCGACAACTTCTACGCCGCATTGAACAGTGCGGTGTTCAGCGATGGGTCATTCTGCTACATACCGAAAGGGGTGCGTTGTCCGATGGAACTCAGTACGTATTTCCGCATCAACAGTGCGGGTACCGGTCAGTTCGAGCGTACGCTCATTGTTGCGGATGAAGGTGCCACGGTGAGTTACCTGGAGGGTTGTACTGCCCCCATGCGCGACGAAAATCAGCTGCACGCAGCTGTAGTGGAAATCGTTTCGCATACCGATGCCAACGTCAAATACAGTACCGTACAGAATTGGTATCCCGGCGACAAGGACGGTAAAGGTGGTATCTACAATTTTGTCACAAAACGGGGCATTTGTCTCGGTGACCGTGCCAAGATTTCCTGGACGCAGGTAGAAACGGGGTCCTCGATCACCTGGAAATATCCAAGTGTGATCCTGAAAGGCGATCACACCATCGGTGAATTCTACTCTGTGGCGGTCACCAATAATATGCAGCAGGCCGATACCGGCACAAAGATGATCCACATCGGTAAAAACTCTAAAAGCACAATCGTGTCCAAGGGGATTTCCTGTGGACGTAGCCAGAACTCCTACCGTGGGTTGGTGAAGATAGGCCGCAATGCGGAAAATGCCCGTAATTTCTCCCAGTGCGATTCCTTACTGATCGGTGACAAGTGCGGCGCTCATACCTTCCCTTACCTTGAAGTGGCCAATAAGTCCGCGAAAGTCGAACACGAAGCCACCACCAGCAAGGTAGGTGAAGACCAGATTTTTTATTGCAACCAGCGTGGTATCTCCACCGAAGATGCAGTGAACCTTATCGTGAACGGATATTGCAAAGAAGTGTTCAATCAGTTGCCGATGGAGTTCGCCGTGGAAGCACAGAAGCTGCTGGCCATATCGCTCGAAGGTTCTGTGGGTTGATCATACGGTGATTTATAGTTTCAAAAAAGAAGAATGAAAAATATGTTGACGATAAAAAATCTTCAGGCCTCTGTGGAAGGGAAGCAAATCTTGAACGGTCTGAATTTCGAAGTGAAGCCGGGCGAGGTACACGCCATTATGGGCCCTAACGGATCGGGTAAAAGCACCCTCGCCTCCGTACTTGCAGGCAGAGAGGAATACGAAGTGATCGGAGGGAGTGTTGAATTCCAGAGCGCAGATCTGCTGGAAATGTCTCCGGAAGACCGTGCGCGTGCAGGACTCTTCCTCGCCTTCCAGTATCCCGTGGAAATCCCGGGTGTAAGCAATGCGAATTTTCTGAAGACAGCCGTGAACGAGGTGCGTAAAGCAAGAGGATTGGCTACGCTGGACTCCAAGGAGTTCCTGAAGCTGATGAACGAAAAAATGAAGCTCGTGGAGATGGATAAAACCATGACCCAGCGCTCGGTGAACGAAGGGTTCAGTGGAGGAGAGAAAAAGCGCAACGAAATTTTTCAGATGGCCATGCTGGAGCCAAGTCTGGCCATTCTTGATGAAACCGACTCCGGACTTGACATCGATGCCCTGCGTATCGTTTCCAACGGCGTGAATGCACTCCGCAGTCCCGATCGTTCATTCATCGTGATTACGCACTACCAGCGATTGCTGGAGTATATCGTACCGGATTTCGTTCATGTGCTGTACAAAGGGCGCATTGTGAAATCCGGAACGCGTGAACTGGCGCTCGAACTCGAAGCGAAGGGGTACGATTGGATCAAAGAAGAAGTAGCTGTAAACGCCTGATGCCATGACGACCACCGCCGCAAGCAGTTTTTTACAGGAAGCAGATGGATTCGCGGAGCGTTTCTCAGGTCCTTCGGTTTTGTCGGACCGCCGCAGGGAAGCGAAGGAAGCTTTCGGTAAGATGGGCATTCCCTCGGTCAAGCACGAGGAGTGGAAATACCTGAACCTGTCTGTCCTCCAAACTACGGGCTACCGCACCGTTAGTCCTGCCGCAGAAACTAAACTCAATGCAACGGATGTGAAGCGCTTCCGTCTGTGTGGTGACGATGCCTACCTCTGTGTTGTAGAGAACGGTTCGTTCAATGCCGCTGCTTCGGCGATTAGCGGTCTTCCTGCAGGTATACGCATCGGCACCCTCTCCGACCTGGAGAACGATCCCCGTGTACAGGAGCACCTTTTCAAACTAGCTCCCTATACTTCAGAGCCCATGGTGGCCCTCAATACCATGTTGTGCTACGACACGGTCATCATCTTGGCCGATCCCGGTACGAAAATGGAAACGCCCATTCAGCTGGCCTTCGTAGCGCACGCCGACAAGAATCCCATCGCCATCCCCGCACGTGTGTTGGTGCTGGCAGGTGATGAAGCGGAACTCACCATCCTGGAGAGTTATCACTCCGACGGAGAAGGTGCATCCACTTTCACGAACGCAGTGACAGAAAGTGTGGTCGGCAAGGCTGCACGGGTGCATTACGCCAAAGTGCAGGCAGAAAATGCACATGCTAGGCACATCAGTTACCACTATACTCAGCTGCACCGCGATAGCTATCAGCACTTGACTACGCTTACGCTGGGCGGCTCCCTGGTGAGAAATAACCTCTACCTGCGCCTCGACGGCGAAAACATCAACACATACCTGAACGGTCTTTACGTGGCCGGAGGAGAACAGGTGGTCGACAACCACACATTGGTGGACCATGCCACGCCCCACTGCTTCAGCAGCGAATTGTACAAGGGTATCATCGACGATAAGGCACAGGGAGTCTTCAATGGCAAGATTTGGGTGAGGCAGGATGCGCAGAAGACCAATGCTTACCAGAGCAATAAGAACATCCTGCTGAGCAACGATGCTTCAATGAACACCAAGCCGCAGCTGGAGATTTACGCAGACGATGTGAAATGCAGTCACGGCGCTACTACCGGTCAGTTGGACGAAGAGGCCCTGTTCTACTTGCGTGCACGCGGAATCGGCGAGACTGCAGCACGCGCCCTCCTCAACCATGCTTTCGCCGCTGATGTGGTCGAGCAGGTAGAGAATGAAACAATCCGGCAGAGCCTGATGTTGTTGCTAGATGCCAAACTCTCCCGTTGAGCCCTCATTGTGAACAGCGCAGCGGTGAATACCCAGATACCATGTCAGCTTTCAATGTAGAATCTGTACGAAAGGACTTCCCGGTGCTGCAAGAGATGCCCTACGGGAAACCCTTGGTGTACCTGGACAATGCAGCCACGTCGCAAAAACCCAGAGTGGTCATTGATGCACTAGTCGATTATTATACCCATTACAACGCAAACATCCATCGGGGCGTTCACTTCCTTTCTCAGAAAGCCTCTGCCGCCTTCGACGAAGTGCGCGAGAAGGTAAGGGCATTCATCCATGCAGCTTCAGAAAAGGAAATAATTTTTGTTCGGGGTACCACCGAAGCCATCAATCTGGTAGCTGCTACCTATGGGCGGCAACAGGTACAGGCCGGTGACGAGGTCCTCATCTCCGCCATGGAGCACCACAGCAATATTGTGCCCTGGCAAATGCTGTGTAAAGAGAAGGGCGCTGAATTGAAAGTCATCCCGATGAACGATCAGGGCGAACTGATGCTCGATAAGGTGGATGCTTTGCTGACAGATAGAACCAGGATAGTATCCCTTGTGCATACCTCCAATTCGCTCGGCACCATCAATCCGGTGAAAGAAATCATCCGGAAAGCACATGCGAAGGGCATTCCTGTACTCGTGGATGGAGCACAGAGTACGGCTCACGGTCACGTAGATGTGCAGGACCTGGACGCTGATTTTTATGCCTTCAGTGGGCATAAGATGCTCGGTCCTACCGGCGTGGGCTGCCTCTACGGGAAGCTCCATTTGCTGGAAGCCATGCCCCCGTACCAGGGCGGTGGTGAAATGATACACAGCGTCAGCTTCGACAGAACAACTTACAACGAAGTTCCCTATAAGTTCGAAGCCGGTACTCCGAATATCGCAGATGTGATTGCACTCGGTGCAGCCATTGATTATTGGAATACACTTGATACGGCAGGGGCCATGGCACACGAACAGCAATTGCTGGCGCATGCAACAGCCCTTGTGCAGGAACTTCCGGGCGTAGGGATCATCGGAACCGCGGCCAGGAAGGCAGCGGTATTGTCTTTTGTCATCGAAGGAGTCAATGCACTCGATGCAGGCATGTACCTCGATACAAAAGGAATCGCTTTGCGTACCGGTCATCACTGTACGGAACCCGTCATGCACCGTTTCGGCATTCCGGGGACCCTGAGAGCCTCGTTCATGTTCTACAATACCATGGAGGAAGTGGAGTCCTTTGTGTTCCACTTACAGAAGGCAATCGCTTTCCTCCAACCCCAAAAGAGTTTTACATCATGACCATAGAGGAAAAAGAGCAGGAGATCATAGCGGATTTTGCGCTTTTCGAGAGCTGGGAGGATAAATACCAGTACATCATCGAACTTGGACAGAAACTGGCCCCCATGGACCCGAAATTTAAATCGGATGAGTTCAAAATAAAGGGTTGTCAAAGCTCCGTATGGCTGAACGGTGAAGAAAGGGAAGGTAAACTCTTTTTCAGTGCCGACAGCGACTCTACATTCGTGAAAGGGGAGATAGCCTTGTTGCTGGAGGTGTTGAGCGGACGGACAGCGCAGGAGATCCTCGGTGCCAAGCTCGGCTTCATCGATGCCATAGGTTTGCGGCAACACATCGCCGTTACCAGGGCTAACGGACTGGCTGCCATGATCACACAGATAAAGACCTATGCCCTCGCTGTTTCATCTCTTCAGAAATAAGTTCATGCAGGAAGAAAAAGACCAGGAAAAAATGCCGGAAGGAGATACCCTGCCGGAAGTGAAGTCGCTCCGCGATAGGGTTATAGAGGTGCTGAAGACCTGCTACGACCCCGAGATTCCCGTTGATATCTGGGAGCTTGGGCTCATCTACGAGATCAATATCTCCGAAGGTAACGATGTGCACATCATGATGACGCTCACGTCTCCGGCCTGCCCGGTGGCGGAAACGCTGCCTCCGGATGTGGAGCAGAAGGTCCGCGATATTCCCGATGTCAATTCAGCGAAGGTGGAAATCACCTTCGAGCCACCCTGGGAGAAGGACATGATGAGCGAGGAAGCCCGTCTCGAACTGGGGATGTGGTGAGCTGGAATTCATGAATAGAAAAGTTTGATCAACGCTATGGCGATGGATACGATTGTCAACAAGGTCTCAGAAAGCGGTCTGGTCACCATAGACCTAGAACGGTTGTATCCTGTCGGAGAACGGGTAGTTCTGGATATATCCCATATGCTGGTGGAAGGGTTGTTGCTCAGGGAGAAGGATTTTCGTGCCTACATCGCCGATAACGACTGGTCTAAGTATACAGGATGCTACGTCGCATTGTGCTGCACCACTGATGCAATCGTCCCGCAATGGGCCTGGATGTTGCTCGCTTCTGCTCTTCAGCCGTATGCTTTGAAAACGGTGGTAGGGGATGTGGAAGTGCTCGAGACAGTTCTCTTTGAGGAATTGGTCCGCACCCTCCCCGAAGAGGAGTTTCGTGGTCAGCGTGTAATCATCAAAGGATGCAGTAAATTACCGGTCCCGGTACAGGCCTACGTAGCCCTTACGGCGCGTTTACAACCCCTTGTGCGCAGTATCATGTACGGAGAGCCCTGCAGTACGGTGCCCGTATACAAGCAACCGAAAGCATGAATTGGTTTCCTCCCCGTGGAAGGTGTATCTTCGTATCAGCTATGAAAAACATTTTATTCCTCCTGGCTTCTTTGTTTTACCTGCAGGCGGATGCGCAGCGTTTGCCGGAGAAGGATCCCGGTAATCCGGATGTGTACATTGTTGCTGAAACGATGCCGTCTTTTGAAGGAGGTGAATCGGCGCTCTATGCCTACATCGCGAAGAACATTCGTTATCCGGAAACGGAGGTGCAGGGCAAGGTGTACGTCTCCTTTGTCATTGACCGCAAAGGGAAAGTCCGTGATGCCATTGTTTTCAAAGGAGTAGGTAAGGAGCTCGATGCCGAAGCGCTACGTGTGGTCCGCTCCATGCCCTTATGGAAACCCGGTATGCAGGACGGCGCGCCGGTGAACGTAAAAATGACTTTGCCCATCGTTTTTTCCCGCCACTGATGCCATGTCGCTGACGCTCGAAACCATCAAGGCGCCTATCCGCGAGGAGATGGATGCCTTTGAGTGGAAGTTCCGGAAGGCCATGGAGAGCAAGGTTTCATTGCTCGACCGTATCATGCATTACATCGTGAAGCGCAAGGGAAAGCAGATGCGGCCCATGTTTGTTTTTCTCGCTGCAGGAATGAACGGAACCATTTCCGAAAGTACTTACCGTGCTGCCTCACTCATCGAATTGCTGCATACAGCTACGCTGGTGCACGACGATGTAGTGGACGACAGTAATCTGCGCCGCGGTTTCTTTTCCATCAATGCCATCTGGAAAAACAAAATCGCCGTACTCGTGGGCGACTATCTGCTCTCCCGCGGTTTGTTGCTGGCCGTTGACCATGGCGAATTTGCGCTGCTGAAGATCGTTTCCGATGCGGTGAAGAGTATGAGCGAGGGCGAGTTGTTGCAGATAGAAAAGGCACGCAAGCTGGATATAACAGAAGCGGTATACTACGACATCATACGCGCCAAGACAGCATCATTGATTGCCTCTTGCTGCGCCACAGGAGCTGCATCGACCGGTGCCTCTGACGAAGCGGTTTCAAGAATGCATGCCTTCGGTGAAGCAGTAGGGATTGCGTTTCAGATCAAAGACGACCTCTTCGATTATGAGCAGGCGGAAAAAACGGGCAAGCCACGCGGAATCGATATTCGTGAACATAAGATGACACTGCCCCTGATACATGCCCTGGGCAATGCTTCCTATGCCGACAAGCGTTTCATCATCCAGACTGTGAAAAGTCACAGCGAAGACAAAGACCGTGTCGAGCAGGTGATAAGGAAAGTAATCGAACTGGGAGGATTGGAGTATGCTCGCAGGCAGATGTTACAGTACCAGGATAAGGCATTCGCCCTGCTGGATGGTTTCAGCGATTCCAACTATAAGAATTCCCTGCAGCAATTGGTTCGCTTCACGACGGAAAGAAGTCATTGAGGCCACTGCTTCCCCGTAAAGTCGCTGAACATTTACGGGGGGCTTCCGCATCTGTTTCATTCACAATAGGTCAATTTCCAGACAGTATTTTCAGGCTTGGAGCTGTTGCAGTATCTTTACAAAACGATGATCAGCAACGCCACCAAAGACCTTATTCTGGATACCGTCCGTATCGAGGAGGTGGTAGGGGATTTTGTGTCACTCCGCAAACGCGGCGCCAACCTGCTGGGCAATTGTCCTTTCCACAACGAAAGAACCCCCTCCTTCACCGTTTCGCCGGTCAAGGGATTTTTCAAATGCTTTGGCTGCGGCAAAGCGGGGGATACGGTCACCTTCGTGATGGAGCATGAGCACCTCACTTTTCCTGAGGCCCTGCGTTACCTGGCCGGCAAGTACAATATCACCATAGAGGAAGAGAAGCCATCGGCCGAGTACGTGGAACAACAGACGCAACGCGAAGTGCTGTTCTCCCTTACAACGTTCGCAGAGCAGTTCTTCCAGGATTATCTCTGGAATTCCGATCCCGGCAAGGCCATCGGCCTTACTTATTTCCGGGAGCGGGGGTTCAGCGATGATATCATCCGCCGCTTTCATCTCGGCTTTGCCCCCGATCAGTGGGATGCACTCACTTCAGCAGCCATCGCTGCGGGGTATGCCCGTGAAATGCTGGAGAAGGCCGGCCTGACCATTGTGCAGGAAGCGAAGGTGTACGATCGATTTCGCGGACGCGTTGTTTTTCCCATCCACAACCTGACAGGCCGTGTAATCGCTTTCGGGGCGCGCATACTCAAAACTGATCCCAAGAGTCCGAAATACATAAACTCTCCGGAAACGGAAATCTATTTCAAGAGCAAGAGCCTGTACGGGATTTCACAGGCACGCAGGGCGATAGCGGCCATGGACGAGTGTTGCCTCGTGGAAGGATATACCGATGTTGTGTCGCTGCACCAGGCAGGGATTGAAAATGTAGTGGCTTCCAGCGGAACGGCTCTCACGGTGGAGCAGATACGCCTGATAGGTCGCTATACCAAGAACATCACAGTGCTGTATGACGGCGATCCTGCGGGAATCAAAGCATCGCTTCGGGGAATCGACCTGATTCTCGAGGAAGGTATGAATGTGCGGGTGGTGCTGTTTCCCGATGGAGAAGACCCCGACTCGTATTCACGCAAAGTGAGCCTCGATGAGCTGCGCACCTTTCTGAAGGAGCAGGCCGTTGATTTCATCAGTTTCAAAACGAAGTTACTGCTCCACGATACCGCTGGAGATCCTATACGCAAGGCGGCGCTGATTCGGGATATCGTGGACACGATTGCGCGTGTTCCTGACGGCATTACCCGCGCTGCTTATATACGTCAGACCTCGGTACTGATGGATATGGCTGAAACAGTGTTGATGGCCGAACTGAACAAATTGCTTCGCCAAAAGGACCGTAAAGCGGCAAGCCGGGCAAGCGAAGCGGGTGAAGTGCCTGTAGAATCTGCTGAAGTGCAGGATACGCTTGTGCAAACAGGCGAAGAGGTGGCTGCTGCGGAGTTGGATACCTTGAATCAGGAAGAGGAAATTGTCCGGATCCTGCTTTTATATGCCGAACATACGTTCACACTTCCCATGGACCAGCAAGAGCCCTTGTTGTTGCGGGTGAAGGATTTTGTGATTTCTCAGCTACGCGAAGACGGTATCCATTTTGAAAATGAAATGTATGCCGGATTACTCGCTGAATTCTCCGCTCAGCTGGACGAAGGAAGGCCCTACAACGAGCAGGAATTCCTGCAGCAACTCGATTCCAAGGTGAAAGGTACTGCTATTACGCTGCTTACGCCTCGTCATGAGTTGGCCGATTGGGGAAGGCATCAGATAGAAGTGAAGCATGAGTCCATGCAGTTGCATAAGACAGTGGTAGATCCGGTCATGTACATCAAGAAAAAACAGTTGGCAAAAATGAAGGCGGAGCTGCAGCAGGAACTCAAGGCGAGACAATCATCCGATTTACCCTATGATGATTTGCTGGATGATCTGAACAAGATCAATCAAGTCCAGATTGTGCTGAATTCCTTCACGAATACGGTGGTGCAGCGCTGATCAGCGTACAAAGCGCGCCATGCGGATCACTCCCTTGTTTTTTTCCCTGAGTCGCAGGAGATAATGGCCCTGCGGTAATGCAGAAACATCGATGGGCGATGCAACTATTGGCAAGATCTGGACGCTGCGGCCGCTGGCATCGATGATTTCTCCGTCACTGAATAACGCAGCGCCTTCCACATGAAGAAACTGGCTTGTCGGATTCGGATAGGTGTTCACGTTAGCCGGCTTTAGCGCGCTTGCCGTAAAGGTCAGCAGCGATGGATCAAGAATGAACAAGCCACCGGTCTGCGTTCCGATCCATATTTTACCCTGAGCGTCGTATGCGAGGCATTGTATGTAATTATCGGTCAGCGGTGAATTGGCGGTATCGAAAAAAACGAAATTGCTGCCGCTGGTTTTCAGCAGCAGTCCGCGATCGATGCTTCCGCACCAGGGTCTTTGTTGATTGTCGAGCACGACGGAGGTCAGGCCGGCGGAGGGAATGTTGGACGATACAAGGTTGTAGGTCAGCCAGCCGAATCCCGCGAGCTTGACCACAAGTCCGTTGGCAGGAGTGGCCATGAAGACATTTCCGAAATTATCCTTTACGATGCCGAGGACGGTGTTGTCGGACAATCCGGAATTTTGCGTGCTGTACCGCGTGAAGGCCGTGTCATTTTCTATCAGCAATACACCGCCGTTGACTGTTCCTACCCATTTATTGTTGTTGCTGCTGTCTACATGTATACAGGCGATATTGTTCGAGCCGAGTATACTGTTCCACATCGTCAACACACTCCAGTTGAATGCTGTGTCAAGGCGGACAAGGCCACCGAGTGTACCCATCCATACCGTACCGGCAGTGTCGATATTCAGGCTGCGCACGAAATCATCCGGCAAGGGCGCACTGCTGGTGGAATAATTCACCCAGGATGTGTCGTCGTACACATCCGCACCACTGAAGAAGGTGCCTATCCATTTGCTTTTCTGGCGATCAGTCGCCAGACTTCTGATGCTGTTATTGCTCAGGCCGGAATTGGAAACGGTGTAGGACGTGATAGCGCCGTTCACCATTTTTGCCAGACCGAAATCGGTGCCTATCCAGGCAGTACTATCATTTTCAAATGTGATACAGCGGACCGAGTTGTCGGGTAAGGCGGAGTTGCCGGTATAAAAATGCGACCACGCACCTCCTTGTCCCATAGAGACGAGCGGGAACGTATTCAGCAAAATGGCCAGCCAGCAGAAATGTATCGGTCTGTTCATACAATAGGAACTTCTGCAAAAGTACGAAGCCGTCCCTGAATGACAAGGACGGCTTCGATACAGAATGAGGAATCTGATTATTCGATGACCAGACGTTGTGCGTAAGACTTGCCATCCTGAAGGATGCTGATCACGTACACGCCTTTGGTCATTTTACGAAGATCGATCATGTAATTGTTGAATCCGTTTTCTGTAGCGACGAACTGCTTCAATACGGTCTGACCGAGGATGTTGTTTATGCGCAGTTCTGCCCGTGCATCGGAAGTGCTGTTGAACTGTACTTCCACATAGGTGCTGGCGGGATTCGGCAACAGGTTGATACCCGCCTGTTGTTTGCTGGTGAAATCAGAGATTTTCGGGCAGTTGTTGACAGCGATGTTCAGTGTTCTGTTCGTAGAAGTGGCGCAGCTGTTGCCGGCCTTCACACGCAGTGAACTGTTGGCGGCATTCAACGCGAAGTTCAATACGATATTCGTAGTGCCTTGTCCGCTTACCAATGTGGTACCGGAAGGTATGGTCCATGTATAGGTGGTGGCACCATAAACCGGAGCTGTGCTATAAGCAACACCCGTTTGTCCTTTGCATACGCTGGTGGCTCCGGTGATACTCGCAGGAACTGCAGGGACGGCTTTGACCGCTTTCACCCTCGCCGTACTAGTACCACAGGTATTGCTCGCTGTGACAGATACATTACCGCTCAGGAATCCGGGAAGGAATTGGACTTGGACACTGCCGGTACCTTGTCCGCTGAGTATGGTCGCGTTGGATGGCGCTGTCCAGTTGTAGGTCAAGCCAGCCACCGGAGTGACGCTGTAAGTTTGGATGGAGTTGCAAACACCGGCAGCATTGCCATTCATGATGGCAGGGGCAACAGGTGTGTTCAGCGACATGGCTTTGGTGCGTGCAGGACTATTGCCGCAGCCATTACCGGCTACTACAGAAATTGTTCCTCCGTTGTAACCGCTGTTGAACTGAATACTGACCGAATTTGTACCTGCTCCACTCACCAGCGTAGCTCCAGCAGGCAAAGTCCAGGTGTAGAAACTGGCACGTGCCACTGCTGTTACACTGAAGGGCCAGGTTTCTCCCGGACATGCTTTGGTTACACCGGAGATGGTCCCTGGAGTAATTGGTGCGGTAGATTCAGCAGTGACTGCACGGCAGACTGCGGCACTGCTGCCACAGGCATTGGAAGCGGTGACACAAACGTTACCGGAAGTCGCAGCAGTGGCGGTGATGGTCGCATTGGCTGTACCCTGACCAGCAGAGATGGTCATACCCGCCGGTGCTGTCCATGCATAGCTGGTGGCATTAGCTGCCTGGCTAGCGGAGAATGCACCGTTCATCGGCAGACAATAGTGTTGTGTGCCTGAAACGGAGGCAATAGATCCAGGAAGCGGATTAACGCTTACCAGAATGGTATTGCTACCTGTACAACCATAGATGGTCGTACCTGTAACTGTATAAGTGGTAGTCGATGAAAGCGTGGCGTTCACTGAGGACCCCGCGGTCGCATCAAGACCTGTGGAAGGACTCCAGCTGAACGTGGCCGCACCTCCGGCAACAAGATTCGTAGTTTGTCCGGCGCAGATAGTCGGAGATGAACCTACAGTAACGATAGGATTCGGGTGTACTGTTACAGCTACCTGCGTAGAGCCACTGCATCCGTTGGCAGTACCCGTTACAGTATAAACGATGTTTTGAGACGGTGAGGCAGTAACATTACTGCCGGTTGTGGCACTCAGTGCAGTCGCTGGGCTCCAGGTATACGCAGAAGCTCCGCTGGCACTTATAGAAGTACTTCCACCCTCACAAATGGCGTTGGCAGCCGTTGCCGTGATGACCGGCACGGGGTTGACATTAACAGTGACAAACGACGTGTCGCTGCAGTTTCCATCCGTGCCAATGACCATGTAGGTGGAGGTTTGGCTGGGGGATGCAATCACTGCGCTTCCTGTCGTGGTATTCAATCCTGTCGAAGGACTCCAGCTGTAGGAACTTGCGCCGCTTGCGGTTAGACCGGCACTTTGTCCGGAACAGATTGCCGCAGGGGTGTTCGTGGTGACGTTAAGAGCATTGCTCACATTGACGGTGACACTGCTGGTGGCGGTGCAACCGTTCTGGGCGGTTCCTACAACGGTGTAGGTGGTGGTACTTGCCGGCGATGCCGAAACACTGGCGCCAGATGTCGAACTCAATCCGGTAGACGGACTCCAGTTGAAACTGGAAGCGCCGCCTGCAATCAGCGTTGCAGAGGCTCCCGGACAAATGGTCTGATCTGGGTTCACTGTGATGATGGGAGGGAAGTTCACATCCACGGTCACCTGGGCAGTACTACTGCATCCATTGCTGGTGCCGGTGACAGTGTAGACTGTAGTTTGTGAAGGTGTGGCGGTCACGCTGCTTCCGGATGTTGAACTAAGTCCTGTGGAAGGGCTCCATGAGTACGAGGTTGCACCATTGGCGCTCAGGGTGGCACTTTCTCCCTGGCATACCGAACCACCGTTGCTCGCGTTGACTACAGGGGCCTGGTTGACGTTCACCGTGACAAAAGAAGTGTCCGAACAATTCCCATCCATGCCTATGACCATATACGTGGTGGTTTGCGCAGGGCTGGCCACAACGGATCCACCACCTGTGGTGTTCAAGCCTGTAGCAGGACTCCATGAATAAGTTGTCGCACCGCTCGCAGTAAGTGTGGTGCTTTGACCAGCACAAATGGCTGCAGGCGTATTGGTGGTTACATTCAGATTATTGCCTACTTGTACAGTGACACTATTACTGCCCGTACACCCTGTTCCGCTTTCAGTAGCGACAACCGTATAGGTAGTGGTGGCTGTTGGACTTGCCGTCGCATTCTGCGTGTTCGCACTGAATCCCGAAGGCAGACTGCTCCAGTTGTAACTCAGCGTGGTCGGTGTGACATCGTTCAATGTGAGGGTCCAGCTGTTCAGGGTGCCTATGTTGTTGCCGGCCCGGTCGCTAACTTTCAGCAACCAGGTGCCATTCACGTTTCCGGTAAGGGCACTGAAGAGGCCATCGGGGCGATAGGTGCCCGCGAAGGGTGCGCTGCCGGCTGAGATGGCAATCGCTGCGTTGGCGGTGAACAGGGTGTTGGTGAAGTTGTCGCCGCTTCCACCTCTGCGATTACTGAGGTTGATGGTGTTTTGTGAAGGAGAAACCAGCTGTACGATCAAATCGCCGGTATAAGTGTGTGAAATGTTGATGCGCACCGATACAATTGTACTGGAATTGATGGTGGCAGGATCGATACCGCTGACATTGATGGGACTGGAGATTCCGGTAGTGTTGTTGTCAGGAATATTGAATGCAGAGGTATTACTGAATGCAGTGGCCACATTGACAGTTCCGCCTGAAGTTGCAGTGGAGGTCAGTGATACGCTTTGTCCGCTGCAGGTATTGTTGGCGGATGCTGCAGCTGTGACTGGAATCTGGGATACGTTCACAGCAGTGGCGGCCGAGGTGGCTGAACAATTGTTGCCGTTACTTACGGTCACACTGTAATTGCCGGATTGGGTGACAGTGATGGATTGGGTGGTTGCGCCGTTCGACCAGAGATAGCTGGCTCCTGATGTGGCGGTAAGAGAAACACTTCCTCCTTGACAAAAAGAGGTCGATCCGCTGGCCGATACCACAGGAGTGGTCCCGCCTTGTTGTGTCAGATTGACTTGTACGGCGAGAACGTTGTTGTTTTCATTGCTTTCCAGGAAGTAGTTATACGGATCCAGTTGGACAACCATCCAGTAAGTGCCATTGCAAAGACCGGGAGGCAGATTGATCCACATGCCGTCCAGCGACTGGTAGTAAATGTCTGTGTAGCCGGAAGAGATTCCCTGCACGCTCGCTGAACAACCATAATTGCCTCCTCCCAAACCATAATTCGGGAAATTACTGTTGACCATGGTATTGTTGGCACTGTCAACACAGTGTCCGTTGTAGGTAGAGCAGGACCCGTAATCCATCAGGCAGAAGGCCAGCTTGGAACCTGTACCGATGACCGGCCAGTTCAAGGGGTTTGGGTCAGAAGTGGCGGTGCGGAGTGTGTAAATACCCCAATCATCCACGTGCATATGTCCGTGTGAAGGATGGTAAGTCATAGTGCCAGCGTAACGATCCTGGAACGACATCACATTTCCTGTCTTATGGTAAACACGCTGATTTAAAATAGTCTTCAAGGGCGATCCGTTGGCACAGGTGAAGTTGCTGGCTACATTGTAAAAAGTATCTGTTCCGCAGATGGCTGTAGTGGTTGAACGTACTTCAAGCGGCCCGAAACCGACATTGGGAGTGGAAACCGAAACACGGAGACGGCCATCATTTCCGCTGCAAGATGGCGTACAGACCTGTGGATATTCCACATAGCCGCTGCTACCATTCACAAGCAGTGGTGGTCGGGCCACGATGATATCCGGCAATAAATCACAATTCGTCGTGCCATCCTTACAGGTACAGGATGTGGCGTTGGTTGTAGTACACTGGCTGTACACCTGCAGCGAAGCCGCAATCATACACACCACGAAGAGGAGAATTCTTTTCATATTTTGAGGTAGGTTTTCAACTTATCAAGAGAGTGCAATTTATAAAAATCAACAGGATTTTACAAGGCTTTTTCCCTCAGTAGCCTTAAAGTTCGATTCCTGCATCAATTCACCGCCCATCCTGCCGGTGAATGCATGTCATTCTTGGGTAAATAAAGTCTTTTCAGTGGCGAATGGATGCTGGATTTTGGAAGATTGCAGGCCGGAATTAGAATTCTGCCTACCAAGAGACCATCAGCGCAGGAGCCGGTCGAGTGTTTTGTTGAACTCTTTGCGGTATTCCTCCCACGCGGCACCGGTTGCGGGACCGGAAAATCCGGTGTGAACCTTGACGACATTCTTCCGGCGATCCAGAATAAGGGTAGTGGGGTAGGAGAAAAAGCCCTTGAGTGCAGGCAAGACTTTTTCCACTTCTCCTTTACGCGCCACTCCACCCAGTAAAACAGGATAAGAGACGTGCAGGTGTTGTACTGTCTTATTGATGCGCGCGGTGGCCGATGCGAAATCGTTGTTCCGCTCAAAGGCAAGTCCGATGATTTCAAGGCCTTCTTCGCGGCGGGCTCTATAGATGCTGTCCAGAAAAACCGTTTCGTCCATGCAGTTCGGGCACCAGGTACCCATGATTTGGATGACGCAGACCCTATTTCGGTATTGCACATCCGTTAGTGAGACAAGGTTGCTGTCCGTGTCCGGAAGGCGGAAGCTGATCGATGAGTCGGCGTAGGTTATTTTTTCCGGATTGCGCAGGCCGATGCTGTCGTTCCTTTGCGCCCGGAAGGGGGCCTGGTAATGATTGCCTGAATAAAATATTCCCTGCAGGAGATCTCCTTCCAGTCGGGCCAGGTATAGCCAGGCATGGCTTCCGTCAAAGACACTCAATTTTAATGAGTCGCCGTCGAGGATCCCCTCCAGGTAGCGGTGGTCGCCTGACTCAGTGAGGAAGGTTCCTGCAAGGGCTTTTTCTCCGAAGGATCGGAAGAGGCCGATCGCCAGAGAAGAATCCGGACTTCCCGATGCAAACCAGGTCTCCCATTTGCCCTGAAGCCGTTCGGCGGTACCAGGAATGCGCGTATGCTTGAAACGGTGATCTACGTCTTTTTTCGCACGGAAGGGTATGATAGCGGCTTGTTGACGACCATAGTTGATCCAGACACCTTCCATGGTGCCATTCCCTGCTTTCAGCCGGAATTCAGAGTGGTACAACGGCAGGTTGATAAAGAGCGAATCCCCTTTTACGGTCACATCGGGGCATTCAATCCTCTCCTCTGCATTCTGTAGTACAAATACGGGTCGTCCGTCCTGATTGCTTACAGAGAATTGAAACGGGAGCTCCTGTCCCTGGATCTGCAGTATACCCAGCCACAGGCCGGCAAGTAAGGTGAAGTTCATCATATCATATGGGAGAGTTGTTCAGGAATATGGAAGGTATTTTATGATACGATCCCGCTAAGCGGCACACCATTCCCTTCCTCAAATCCGGATGCTTGCGCGAACACCGCATGTATATATTCAACAGGGCAACAGCGAAAATGTATTCTGCTGAATAGCGATCGACTTCATTCGACATCATCTCGCCCCCAGCGCTTTAGCACGCTCGAAATACATCCTGGCCTGCACGGTATCTCCGCTTTGCTGCAGCGTATAGGAAAGATTCATCAGGGCTTTTACATTCCCGGGATCGGCTTCTGCTGCACGTTGGAAGAAGAGCATAGCACTGTCGGGTTGCTGCAGCATGATATGACAATTGCCGGAGTTGTTGAGCGCGTCGGTGAAATCGGTTTTCCAGCGCAAGGCCTCCTGGTATTGGAGAAGCGCTGCTCTGAAATTGTTTTGCTTGGCGAAGGTATTGCCCTTGTTGTAATAGGCTTTATGAAAGTCCGGTTTGAGCGCGATGCTCTTGTCGAGAGCGGTATGCGATGCGTCCTGCTGACCTGCCTCGCTCAGGTAAAGACCATAATTGTTCCAGGCATCCGCATTGTCGGGCTCGAGCCGGGTGGCCTCCGCAAGGTCTTTCAGGGCTTTATCGTATTGTTTGTTTTCACCATAGGCAACGCCTGCACTGAGGAAGCGGCTGGCATCGGTGAAAGGTTTGTAGGATCGGGCTTGATCAAAAGCCACGACCGCATTGGCCGCGTTGCCCCGCTCTTTCCATGCGATACCCAAATTATACCAGGCGTCGTTGTAATTGGGTAAGATTTTCACGCCTTCATTCAGTTCGGTGATGGCCCTGTCCAGAAGATTGTTGCGCTCTGCACTGCCTTCCGGAGCCTTCAGGGCTTTTTCCACCAGCAAGGTGCTGCCCAGCGCATAACGTATACGCGCACTGTTAGGGGATAATTTCACATCGTGACTTAGCAGGGTGAGATTGTCCTTCCAGTCGGCATTTCTGCTGATCGTTCTTGTGCTGTACAATAGAAGGACGATACAGGCCGGCCAGAATAGCGGATGTTTCTTGATATCGCCGAATGTCAAAATCGCCGGTACTTTGGCCTTGGATACAGAGCCGGCAGCAATGCCCACCAGTATGCATAGCCCTAGAGAAGGGGTGAAAACGAAGCGCTCTGCCATTGTCGCCTCAATGAGGAAAAACACGTTGGATACAAGGGCCACCGTGCCGAGGAAAAACAGGATGGAAAAGGCGTAAGCCGACCTTTGGGGAAGTCGTAGCAACGCGAATACGAAGCCTGCTATCACAATCACGAGTGAAAGCAGTGCTCCCGGGTGGCTTAGCCCCACATTCGGAATGGTGTTGTACGAATAGTCGAACACCAGATTCACCGGAGCAACAAATAGCCACAGGTAGTTACCCAGTATCATCATGGCAGTAGCGAATTTTCCATTGAAACTATCTGCTCCAAGGATGGAATTGTTGATGAGCATGAGTTCATACCCGCCGGATAGTTCTCCCAGTATGTTTATCCTCAAGCCGAAATATCCAAGTGTAAGCAACAGGAATGGTACAACGGCAAGGGTCACCTGTCGGATGGATTGTTGCGTGAAGCACCAACGTGCAAGGGGCAAAACGCCCAGCCAGGTGATGGAATTCTCTTTTGACAAAAGAGCCAATGCAAAGGATGAACAGGCAATAGCGTTCTGAAAAAGGGTGGGTTGACCGTTGTTGCGCATGAAGTGGAACAGTGCGATGCTTCCGAAAAGAAAACTGAGGATTTCATCGCGGCTTTTGATGTTCGCTACCACTTCCGTGTGAAGCGGGTGTACCACCCATAGCAGAGTGATGAATATGGGGATGAGGGGATGTGTTTTGCTGAAGAGCGTACGCATCAGCGCCAACACCACTGCAGCTGTAAGTCCGTACAACAACATGTTGACGAGATGTCCTGGAAACGGATTGTCCGGTGCAATAGCCCACTCTATAGCAAACATGGCCACCGACAATGGTCTGTAAAGACCCTCTTTGCGGTCCCAATAGCCGGCCCTGTAAGAGGAGCTGAAAATATCATCAATGCCCGAAAGTCCTTGAGTGGTGAAGCGGTTGTTCCTGATTACCGTTGTGTCGTCAACGGTGTAATCATGTCCAAGGGTGTTGAGGTATAAACCGATTCCGATAAGCGCAAAGGAAAGATAGATGTTTCGCCAATTCATGTATTTAGCATTGCTTTTTCGGTCAATACGATGCAGTACTTCAAAGATAGCGATTGGTTCAGGTCCGATTGAATGGAATTTTCAGCCGTATCCCTTCGATCTCCAATAAGTTCCTGCTTGAATCCCCCAAAAGTACATTTCGAAATGAGGGTGTTCGCTATTCGTAGTTGCAGATGATCGACGAATTACCCATATGGATTGCCCGGATGGACGATGCATGCTGGAATAGTATCTAACAGGATTTGACAAAAATAAAATATTGATTATCAATTTAAATTGAGAAATTCAGCAATTTTTACGCCATTTATTAAAGTGGTATTGGCACATGGTTTATCTTTGAACTCAAATCGTCAAAACAAAAAATATGAAAAAACTAGTTTTACCGGTTCTGGTTGTTGGTGCACTGTGCCTCACATCCTGCCAACAGCGTTTGCTTGACTTCACTGTCATCAGTTCCAAGAATGTGACCATGCGTCTTCCTAACGAAGGAAAAGGTCCTCGTACCGAAGGTAGAGAAATGAAAACTTGTACAGCACCTCAATTGAAGGCTGCTGTTGATAAGGCTATCGAAAAAGCCGGTCCTGGTTACGATGCTCTGATCGACGGTGTTGTTTACCAGAGAAACGAAATCTTCCGCATGGGCTGGGTAGTGCAAGGTACACCCATCAAGACTTCCAAGCTCAAAGCAAGCGAATAATTCTGCGACTATATTGCAAAAGAAAAAGGGGGCATCCGCCCCCTTTTTCTTTTGTTCTCGATGCCCTGAAAACCGCAGGGATCAATGTGTGTGTTATCATATTCAGGTTCAAATCCGGCGCTACTCTGCTGAGCCGGGACCCACCATAAAAAAGTACTTCTTCATCGGGGATTACAGGTCGAGATGACCTTTGGCACATCCGCTGAAAGTGATGCCGGAATCCCCCTGGTATTTCCAGGTTTTATGTCCATTTCTGTCGATGATAATGACCCCTCTGATGGAGCGTTCCTTGTTGGCCAGACCGCGATCCCACTTGATCTTGATCGGAACGTGTACTTCAAGAGCCATATCATCTCTAAATACCTCACCATAAAATATTTCCGTAGCAGAATTATCGGAGCGGCCGGTACATCGTTCGAGAATCCTTGCCCCCGCATTGAGTGCTATGGCCTCCAGGTATTTCTCCGTTGCACTTTCGTTCACATCAAAAGTACCCCTGAAAAGAGGCGGCAGATTTTCCTGGGGTTCAGATCCCACCGCGGTAGAGGTGCTGATAGCTTCTTCTGTACCATTGGCGTACTTGATTTTGGAGACCGTGTTAATTGCGGCAGAAAAAGTAGGGCCATCGGGATTGTCAAAGCGCTTGTATTTCACCACGTCAGGCGTTATTTCAAGAATTTTGGCCTGGATGTTTCTGCCATCCGTCAAGGTGATGACATCCTGTGCGTACACGGAGCCAGAAAATAAAACAAAGAGTATTGCAACAATTCTGTTCATGGGTATAGTGTAATTAATGAGAAGTCAAAATTAATCAAACATGCGATAAGATGCAACGACTTGATACTACCGTTGATCGGCAGCTGCGGCGTTCAGAATCAGGATGGAGTGATCCGCAAGTGCGGCAGCTATGACGGAGCTGTCCGGGGAAAAAGCCAGGTTTAAAACAGTTGCCCCGGTGTCTCGTAAAACGGTGTATGTGTCATTGGCTTCCAGCCTCCATAAGAGGATGCTTCCGTCCACCGAACCTGATACTGCCGTTGAATTATCGGGTGAAAGGGTCATGTACGATATGCCATTTTTGTGCCCTTCATACGTCGCCAGGAGTTTACCCGTAGTGAAATCCCATTTACGAAGGGTATTGTCGAAACTACCACTGAGCATGAACTTCATATCAGAACTGATCCGAACAGCATAGACCCAGTCTTCATGGCCGGCAAATATCCGGTTGATGTTTCCAGTAGCGACATCCCATGACTTGCAAACATTGTCATGGTTGCACGAGACGATGAACTTTCCGTCGGGTGAAAAGCAGGCCTCGTCTGTCCAGATCTTTTCGGCGAAGACATTACTTTTTTTCAAGTCAGGAGCCGACCAGACTTTAAGGGCATCCTCTTTCCAACTGGAGGTGACGATCCATTTGTCATCCGGTGAAAAGTTGGCGGACTTTACAAAGCTTAAATGAGCGTTTTTCTTTTTGGCGACCAGTTTACCGGTCGCTACATCATAAATGAATAGCTTTTGCAGACTTCCCACGGCGAAGAGGGTGCCGGCATGATTGAATGAGATAGCCGTGATCGGAGCATCCGCTATCTTCATCTCCTTAATGAACTTGTAGTTCTCCAGCACATTCCAGAAACGGACAACGCCGTCCTTCGAGCCGCTCAGCAGCACCTTACCATCATTGGAGAATTTGCAGATATTGACACCGTCTTGATGACCTACCAAAACGAGGGAAGGACCGTTTTGAGCAAAGAGGCTTGTGCTCAGTAAAAGCAGCACTAAAAGTTGTATACGCTGTTTCATGTGTTTGGATTCTACTGTCGGAGCATGCGTTCACCGAGATGGCTTAAGGCCGGCCTTAGATCATTATTGAATAGGATTTTCTTCTTGTTGTTTTTAGCCGGAACAAGCCAGCTTGATTGGTTCGCACCTCCAAAGTAAAAGTAGAGAAAGACATAAACGCCAGCCGTTGCAGCAGTCAGATAGGTTGAATTCAAAACGTTCCAGGTTATCCAGGTTCCGCTACCCGAAACCAGTAAGAGGTTGAGGAGCCCTTTGCCATAATCTCCGTTGTAGGCCTGTCCTAAACCCGGCACTATCAAGGAAAGCACCTTGGCTTTGCGTATGCTTTTCATTTCAGGTATTTTCTCTTCACTGTATAGCGTCGCCACCTGATACATCAATTCCTGCTTAAGCTTTTCCTCGGCCTGCAGGTCATTATGGATGAAATTGCTGAGGAAAGCACCGGCCTCTGTCCATTTTCCTGATTCGCCCAGGGCCATGGCGTAAAGGATCGCACCGGAGACAAGAACATCCTTCGGAACGTATTCGATATTGAACACAGGAAGCACGCTCTTTTCGGCCATTTCAAAGTTATCGGATAAATAATATCCAAGTCCTTTCTCGAGATACACCTTTGCCTTGAGTGTGTCATTCAGTCTGATGCCGTCCAAGCGTGCAAGCAATGGAGGTATCTGCGCATATTTACCGGTCTGCTCAAGGAATTTACATTTCATCAAAAGCAATTCGGCCATCACTTCCGAATCTTCCCGGTGACGAAAAACGAGTTCCTCGCATGCCAGCGAAGCTTCCTCATATTTCTTTTCCAGCACAAGGCTGTCAACGATGGAAAACGACTGTGACTTAACGGAAATACTTATCGACTGGAATGCGAAGACCAACAACAATATTGTGTATGATCTCATCTGATGTTTCCTGATATTCAATTTTTGCACTTATGCTACTTCCCCAAATGTTCCCGACATAAAACAAGGCGAACAGACTACCAAAGATATAAAACTGAGGACTCTTAAATCCGGCAACTCTGTAGTTTTCATACGTGATGGCAGCCAAAGGAATGGTTTTGATGAACGAGGCAAGTCCCTCCCAGGGTTTACCCGTGTATACCTTGCCGAGTCCGGGTATGACTGCCGAAAGTCCGCCAGCCAGCAATCCGGATTTCTTTCTTTGATTACGCAACGAGGAGCTGCACTGCAGCATGTAGTTGTTTTCAGCTACTAACAAAGAGTCACTGCTTTGGAAGCCCGTCTGTATGGAATCGAATGCGGCGTAATCACGCATCAACAGGTAAATGCCGGACAACTCGAATTTTTTGAGTGCGGTGAAATAATCCTTGTCATCATAATAGATATTCTCCAGTTTTTCTCGTCCTATAGTGTAATTTTTCCGTTCAATTTCAATCAATGCCGACCGGTAGCTCGCCGGGTAATAAAAAACGGAGTTGTCGTGAATCCTGTCATACAACGCCAGGGCCTTTTCAGGTTTTTTGTACTTGTCCCAGGCGGAAGCACAGATGAAACGGACGGAGTCTTTGAATTCCGATGTGAACTGAACGGAATCGGCAATCAACTTATTGCTGTAAAGATCGGCATCATCGAATTGTTTATGCTCGAGCAGGTAAAAGAGGAAATCCAGTTCATCGCTGATCCCGACAGCATCCTGTTGTGCTTTCACGACGATCGGATGGTGTAACAGCAGGCCCAGTATCAATATGAACGTATACTTCATCGTACTTGTTGGATGGAGTAGTAGGATGTGGAGTCAACAATCATTCCATCCTCGTTGATACGTAATGGATGGAGGTCCTTAATGGCGATTTTCGAACAACGTGTCAGACGGTCAGCACTGATAGGCACCCCTTTCAAAAGTCCGAATTCCCGGATCGCCTGCTTGCTGAAATTCGAACAACTGATTTCATAAGGGCAGTCAGCGGAAATCTGTGAT
>CAZPCA010000001.1:0-28884 GCA_964584995.1 uncultured Bifidobacterium sp. | reverse complement strand
GAAATGACAGATTGATAAACGAACAACATGCTGCCGAATAACAGACTGATGGGATTGTAACGAATCCAGTTGTTTTTACCGATCAGCAGGAATTCCGGCTTCTTTTTGGAGGGATAACGGTTTTTGGGCGTATGGTTGGCCAGCAAGGCAAGGTCGGACGGAATCACTCGTTCAGTGCTGCTGTCTGGCTCAACAGTCCACATGCAATCCACTTCAACGGGTACGCACTTCTCATTGGGGGCTACCGTAGAATGGAGGAAGATGAAAAAGGACAGAATGGCTGCAATCATATCCTATACTTTGGCGGATTCAGTTTATAAAAATAGGTACATCGTTGTTACAACGGCCGTGCGATCCAAAGATTGGGAAAGTCAAGCAGGTGAGTTTTTCGGTAAAAAAAGAGGTATCATTCCCGGAACGATACCTCTTTCAGTTTTTTTAGCAAAGGTGCATCAATGGTGCGCGTGCTCCGAACTGTTCGATTTCATCGGGCAAGGTTTACCCTCCCCGCATTCAATCCCCATTTCTTTGCATTTCTCGAGGCAATCGTTTTCGCAACCTTCCGACATCTCACAACCGCCGGCCTTGGTGCAGGCGGAAGCTTTCAGGTGGCATTTACCGTTTTCCATCTTCACGCAATCACTGCTGTCGCATTTTCCGTCTGCCATCCATTGTGCGCAGGTGGCCGAATCGATCACGCAGTTGCCCTCGGCGTCCATTTCACAAGCACCGGACATTTCCATGGTGCATTCCATCTTGTCTTTTCCTTCGCAGCAATCCATTTCTCCTGCGGCACCGTGCCCGCCGTCAACAGCAATCAACGGAGCAATGGTGAGGCCCACGAGAGAGGAGAGTTTGATGAGGATGTTCATAGAAGGGCCGGAAGTATCTTTGAAAGGATCACCGACGGTATCGCCCACTACGGCCGCCTTGTGCGGTTCGGATTTCTTGTAAAAGGTTTCACCGTTGATATCTACCCCTTTTTCAAAGGATTTCTTTGCATTGTCCCATGCGCCACCGGCGTTGTTCTGGAAGATGGCCCACAACACCCCACTTACCGTAACGCCGGCCATGTAGGCACCAAGCGCTTCTGGTCCCATTACGAGTCCGATGATGATCGGAGAAACGATCGTGATGATTCCCGGTAACATCATTTCACGCAGAGCAGCCTTGGTGGAGATTTCAACGCAACGACCGTATTCCGGCGTGGCAGTGCCCTCCATGATTCCAGGGATTTCGCGGAATTGACGGCGAACCTCATTCACCATGTCCATGGCGGCCTTGCCGACAGAATTCATGGCCAGGGCCGAAAAGACCACAGGCACCATGCCTCCGATAAACAATGCTGCCAGCACCTTTGCATCGAAGATGTTGATACCGTTGATGCCGGTGAAGGTGACATAGGCAGCGAACAAAGCAAGGGCTGTGAGTGCAGCAGATGCGATGGCGAAACCTTTACCAATAGCGGCCGTGGTGTTTCCTACGGAATCCAGGATGTCGGTCTTTTCACGGACATCAGCCGGCAATTCACTCATCTCAGCCACACCTCCCGCGTTGTCGGCAATGGGACCGAAGGCGTCGATGGCCAGCTGCATGGCTGTGGTAGCCATCATTGCGGTGGCGGCTATGCCTACACCATAGAATCCGGCCAGTGAGTATGCGCCCCAGATGGCACCCGCAAAAAGGAGTACCGGCGTGGCCGTGGAAAGCATTCCCGTGCCAAGACCTGCAATGATGTTGGTGGCGGCTCCGGTAGCGGATTTCTGTACGATGGACATAACCGGGCGCTTGCCCAGGCCCGTGTAGAATTCTGTGATATATGAAATGGCACCGCCGACGAACATGCCGATCACTACCGACCAGAATACATTCATCGAGGTGGTGGTCATCTCTCCGAAACTTCCTTCGCTGAATGCACTCATAGTCATTTCGCAGGGGAGCATCCAGTTGATGAGGAAATAGGAAGCAGCCAGTGCGATAAGGATCGATACCCAGTTTCCGCGGTTCAATGCGGCTTGAACGGTGTCGGTGGTGGCAGCTGCGCCTTCCTTCACACTCACCAGCCATGACCCGATGATGGAAGCGACGATACCAACGCCAGCAATACTCAAAGGGAGCAGGATAGGTCCAATTCCTCCGAAGATGTCTTCGATACCGCCCATGTCACGGATGATGTAATTGCCCAACACCATCGATGCAAGCACAGTGGCTACGTATGAACCGAACAAGTCAGCACCCATTCCGGCAACATCTCCCACATTGTCGCCTACGTTGTCGGCGATGGTGGCGGGGTTGCGGGGGTCGTCTTCCGGAATACCGGCTTCCACCTTTCCTACGAGGTCAGCGCCTACATCAGCCGCCTTGGTATAAATACCACCTCCTACACGGGCAAACAAGGCAATGGATTCTGCACCCACCGAGAAGCCGGCAAGTACCTCCAGAACCTGTGTCATGCCCTGGTAACTGGTCATCTGACCATTCATGAAGAAATGATAGAAGAAAATGAAAAGCAAACTGAGACCCAATACAGCCAATCCTGCTACGCCAAGTCCCATTACCATTCCCCCGGTGAATGAAACCTGCAGTGCTTTAGAGAGAGAGGTCCTGGCTGCCTGCGTCGTACGCACGTTGGCCTTGGTGGCAATGCGCATACCGATGAATCCGGCAACGGCGCTGAATACACAGCCCACGATGAAGGACGCCACGATAAGGATATGCGAACTTTCTACCATTTGGCTCAATATACCCAGTGCGACACTGGCAATCACCATGTAGATGGCCAGAATCCTGTATTCGGATTTCAAAAAGGCCATGGCACCTTCGGCAATGGCCGTAGAGATAGCCTGCATTTTGGCATCTCCCGCATCCTGTTTATTGACCCAGGAAGCTTTGATAAACATGTACAAAAGACCTACAAGGCCAAGTACAGGTACTACATACACGAAATTTTCCATAGTTGCGAATTAAGGGGTGCGAAGGTAGTTCTTTTCAGGAAAGAGGGCAAACGGTTGATGTTAATGAATTGATTATCAAATTTTAATAGGGAGTTAATGCCGGTCCGCATCTTTGCTTGACTTGAAATAAACAATTGATATACAGTGCGATAAATAAAATAGACCAGGACTGACCTTTAAGGCCTGTCCTGGTTTTGTTACACGCCGGTATTGCTTTATTGCCGGACGATAGGATGTGTTGAAACTCCTTGTTCTCCGATGATTTGCAGAAAATAGACTCCTTTTTCCACCTTACTGAGGTCGAGGTACTGACTGGTACCGCTCAATTGCGTGACCTGAAGCAATCTTCCGTTAAGGTCGGCAATAAGACAGCGACTTCCAGAAAGGTCGGTGGATGAGGAAATTATCACATGATCGTGGGCGGGATTTGGGTATACGCGAATAGCACGGGTATCGACCGTGGCAATTCCGGTACATGCAACAAGGGTGATGGTATCACCCGCGCTGGCGGTACATCCGGATGCATCGCTGAAAGTATATGTCAGAAGGTAAATTCCCTGTGCCAGTGCAGCAGGATCAAAGGTGTTATTGTTTACTGCTGTCCCGCTCCAGCTACCCCCAGCAGGGGATCCGCCGTACAGCAGAATGGGGGCGGAGCCTGTACAGAGAACGGTATCGAGTACAGCGGATACCGGAGGTAATGCCAGTACTTGAAGGGTGGTATAAAATACGCTGTCACAGCCGTTGACTCCGTTGAAGGATTCGGAATAAATTCCCGGAGTACTCTGCCAGCTTCCGGCAATGAATGCACTGTCGCCCGCACATATGCTGAGAAGGGTACTGTCAGATGCAATTGGCAGTACCGTCAGGGTGCTTTCCACAATACTGTCGCATCCGTTGACGGATGTAAGCACATCTGTGTAGACACCAGGGGATGTCTGCCAGCTTCCGCCTGCGAAAACACTGTCGCCGGCACAGATGCTCAACTGTACACTATCCATCACAGGCTGCAAAATGTTCACCGTGCTGACCACAATGCTGTCGCAGCCGATGAAATTGCTGAGCGTATCGGTATATATTCCGGGCAGTTGCTGCCAGTTCCCTCCTGCGAAAACACTGTCACCGGCACATACGGAAATCTGTACGGAATCAATGGACGTGGCCAGTACACTGAGTGTGGTTTGGATAGTGCTGTCGCACCCCGATGCCGCGCTTAGGATTTCATCATAGACTCCGGCAGCACTTTGCCAGCCCCCTGCAATGAAGGCGCTGTCGCCAGAACAGATGAAAACGGAAAGCTGCGTTGTGATAGCCGGCAGGTTTTCGAGGGTGGTGGTAAGAACGCTGTCGCAGCCATCTGCCGTGCTGAGTACAATGGAGTAATCACCCGGTACTTGCTGCCAGCTTCCGTGGATGAGCACACTATCACCGATGCATATCCGCAATGTATCGTTTTGCACGTAAGAGGTGCCCACGGATATGTTCAGTTGATTTATCGGACCTGTACCACAGTAATTCTGTGCTTGTACGGTTAAGGTGCCTGAGCCGGCACCGGGAGCCAGATCGATCGACGCGGTCGTGTCGCCAGAGGTAGTGAGTGTACTGCCTGAGCCATTGAATGACCAGGTATAGGCGCTGTAGTTGTCCAGTGCTTGAACACTGAACAGGTTGCCTGCGGTATTGTCACAAAGATTCGTACTTCCGGTTGTGAATACCGGTAACGCAGGAGTCTGGGCTACGCTCAGGGTGACGGGAAGGGAGGTGTCAGCCGGGCTGCAAACGCCGCTGACTACACAGCGGAACAGGGCTCCGTTATAGATAAGTCCGGGATTACTGAGGATGAGGGTGTCGTTGTTGGCTCCGGAAAAAGGTGCAATATTGGATAGATTCGTAAAGCCATTACCGGTATTGACCTGCCAGCGGAAGGAAATCGAGGCACCAATCGCGTTGATGAAGAAACTTGTCGAGCTACCTGTGCAGATGCTGTCGGACACTGGTTCAACGGTTATACTCGGCAGGAGGTTCACAAAGACATATACCGGATCGGAAGTGTCTGCCGGAGCACATCCACCATTCACAATGCAACGGTAATTGGTGAGGTGCAATGAAAAGGGGGTCGCAGCGATTTGTATTGCGGATGTAGTGGCACCGGAGTATGGAGGAGTGTTCGTGAGATTGGTCCAGCCGTTTCCGTTGTCGAACTGCCACTGGTAGGTAAGTCCGAATCCGGAAGCGCTGACGCTGAAATTCACATTGAGTCCCTCACAGATAGCCCGTGCAGGGGTTTGTCCGGTGATGATCGGCGACCTGCGCACGGTGAGGGTGGCGGCATTACTGATCACAGCGGGTGGCGCGGCACCATTCACCACACACCTGTACTGGACGTTGTTCAGCGAAAATGGTGCGTCGGTGATGGTCAATGAATCGGTGGTACTCCCGGAATAGGGCAGGGTGTCCACAACGTCTATCCAGTTACTGCCGGTATTCATCTGCCACCGATAACTGACAGCATTGGTTGCCGATACACCAAAAGAGAGCGTGGTATTCTGGCAAACGGTTTGTGATGCCGGGGAGCTGAGAATTTGGGCTGAGGGCAGTGCACAACCGCTGAAGGAGCAGGGGGGAGGTAGCAGGAAGGAAGACGGAACCGGTGGAACAGGCGTTGAATCGGTATTCCAGTTGGCCACCGTACCAATGGCGGAAAGAAGGCTGAGTGTATCTCCGGTAGTGATGCTGCAATTGTACTGGGCATTGACAGCTCCTGAAGTAAGTGCAGGTGCGATTCCAATCAACGTTGAAGGCAATGTCGATTTCAACGATGTGAAATCGCAACTGTCCAATAAGGTATCCCAATTGCGGTTGATGCCGATGCCGTTTATGAAGATTGGAGCCGAGGAGCTTCCCTGATAGGCGAAGAGCTGGTCTCCGGCCGTATTCAGGCTCAGGTAGGCATTCGGGTTGTTAAAGGTCGCTTGTATACCGGTCACCGTTCCTGCGCTGGCCGTGAGAGCGCGCTTGCATTGTATGCTTACCGATGTTCCGCAAGTCATCACGGAACTGGCTGTCCAGCGGATAATACCGTCGTTGTAAGCACCGCTTCCCGCTCCACAGGGGTCAATGCCTTGAAGGGTTCCGGCATCGGTATGGCCTAAATCGGTGAAGAAAATCTCTGTACCCGTATCAATGTCTTTGAGCAGTACAAAGGTGAAGGCATCATCCTGTGAGAGGTTGTTGTCATCGGCACTGATATAACCTGTGAAGGCAATGTCGCCTGGTTCCAGTGTCGATTGGGAAAGGAGCTGCAGTGGTCCTGATAAAATGAAAAAAGCCAGTAGTCCAAAAAGTGTCGTATTAGGGATTTTCTTTTTCATAGTGGTCGATTTAACGAATAAGACAAAATTAGGTTGCGCCCTTGCTCAGGCACAATAAGAAAATGTTATTTGCCTTGCATTTTTTCCACGGGGCTTTCTTTATATAATCAGGCCTATTCCGTACTTTTGATAGGTGAGGCGTTTCCTTGCTTTCATTACGCTTTGGCTATCCACTTTCTGCTTTGCTTCGGGTGGCGCTGCCGATACCCGCTATTTGGTGGTTCCGGTTCAGTTCGTCGTTGTCAATGGAAATTACGACGCCTCCGTAGTCTACATCCGGAAAGCGGGCGAAACCGTCGGCTCCTTCAAAGGGCAAAAAAATATGCGCCTGAAGATGGAGTACGACAGTGAATATCAACTGGATTTTACCAAGCCGGGATATATCACCAAATCGGTGAAGGTGACTACAGCAGTACCCCCTGAAAGAAAGAGCATGGGCTTCGAGTCATACAAGATCGGTGTACGCTTATTCAAACAATACGACGGGGTGAACATTGTGGTTTACAACCAGCCGGTGGCCTCCATACGTTATTTGCCCGAGCTGGACGAGTTTTCCTATGACACGGATTACACCAAATCCATCTTGTCGCTCTTGTCCGCTACCGAAGAGATGCTGGAGAAGAAAGCAAGGGAAGAGGCGGAGGCCGGTCGGAACAATCAGACTGGCATAGCCAATGCTATTGCATCTTCGGAGCAGCCAGTGCTGAGCGCTACGCCCGAAGCGATGGATTTTGCACCCGTCATTCCACCCGTTGCTTTGCCGCTGCCCCCGTTTTCCTTGCCTGTACATGCTGTTCCGGTAAAGACTATGGAAGGGCGATGGCCCCTCGAGTCCACAGAGGATGGCTTGGTAGAGGCTGCGGTGGATGGTGGTGAAGAACCGTCCTCAGGGGTCGATTTCAACGGTGGAGAGGATGCCGGCCTGAACGGTGGTGGCGAAGACGGTGCCGATAAAAACACCGCCGCACAGGCTGCGGTAGGAGGAGTTGATATAGAAGATGAGATGTCAGTCTTGCCCCGGGGGCATTCCATCCAGGTGAACCGCATTCGGGAGAGGCGCAGGACAATAACGGTATTGCAGATACTCGATGGAAGTAGAACGCGTGAGTATAAAAGAATCGAATACGATTGGGGTGGCACCTTTTACTTTATGGATAAGCACCTCACAATTTCAGAGCATCTTTTCAATTATCTGATCGGCCAATAGCGGCCCGCATGACCGAAATCCCATAGGAGTGCCCGCATCACGACAAAGCGTCATTTTGATAAACGAACGACGATTTCTTCTCTCAGATTAGATGCGACAGGTACTTTTTCCTCTGCTCCGTGAAGGCAGAGTCGTAATCCCTGTGCATTGCCTGCAACTTCCCTGACCTGATCAAGATTGATTATCCAATCCCGATGGCATCGGTAAAATGCCGTATGCCGGCCGAGCTTTTCGCGTGCATGCTTCAGCGAATCCGTGATTTTTTCCCGCCGAAGTATTCCTTCATGTATCGATACCACATACACATCGGCTACTTTTCTTTCGATATAAAGTATTTCCCTGACCGTTAAGGTGAGTGCGGACTGCTTGCCTGAAGTCCTGAACTCGACTGTTGCATCCGGGAAAGTGCTGTTTCGTTTTTTATGGTGCATCAGCGCATTGATGCTTACGGCCTGCAATGTGAATTTTCGGTTCAGATGGAAGAAGCGTGCTGTGTTCCAGATCAACATGGCGGGTATCGCTATGGCGTACACCGTAGATGCTGGATGCATGACCGCCGTGGCCGATGGTTCTGTACAGTGCTGCAAGTACAACAATAGCAAAACTCCGCTGGTTAGTAGTATGAGCGTGCTGAATATACATTCTCGGGCCAGTGTCCATCTTTTTTCATCAAAGCAGGAAGGCAGGATCCACGGAAGTATAAATACGCTCACCCCCCATACCGTAAGGGTCAGCAATGCAGTGAGCAAGCTTATCCTCGAAACCGATGTAAGGGCATGCATGTAGGATTGCTGAAGCAGGAAAAAGCAACTCAACAGATACATGCAGGCGCATAACATCAGGCCTTCCCACACCAGGTGAGGCCTGCGGACAGGTCTTGGGAAAGGATGCCTGAAGAGGGAGCTTTTCACCTCGCCGGGTAGATTACTGTAGGTATTTGTTCTGGAAAAACTTGCTGTAATTCGTCAGGTCTCCCGTTCGCGTGAGTTCGGAGAGGTTTTCCTGAGAAATCACATAGTATTGCACCTGTTCCGGGTCCAGATGGGAAATGAGACCATCCTCGGAAATGATCGTCTCATAGTACATCATGCCATCGTCTTTGGATCGGAAAGACATCACTGCTATGTATTGGGTTTCCAGATTGATGGTTCCGCTGTTGACTTTGAGGTTCTGTGAGGGGAAATCAACATTGTTGAAAGACTTGATTTTATTGATTGTCTCATTGATGTCTATGCTCCCTTTTTGAAAGAAAATCACGAAAAACTGCATGCTGTTGGGGTCAAAGGTGTATTTGGCCGAACGGGCAAAGGGGTCTTTCAGATTGTTGGTGTCAACAGGTAACGTATCTATGGCCGTACTTTGGATGTTTTTGCCGGTGATATAATTGAGGATTTCCTGCGCACGGAAACTCACAGAATCCTTTGGGTAACGTCGGAGTATATCCTCCAGTTCAAACTGGAAGTCTTTCAATGCTCTGGTCTTTCCTACGGCCATCGCTTTCAGTAATGCGAATTTTGGGGCTAGTTTGTTGTTAGCGGGGAAGGATTGGTCTGCATATTCTTTTCTTTCTATCACTTCCTCGTATTGACGGTTCAAATAAGCGCGGTAGGTGTTCTCATAGAAAACTTCCAGCACTTCAGATTTCCGCTTCATCTCCTGAAAGAAATTCGGATTTTGAATCAGGCGCGCAAAGTCGGATTCCGGATAATTGGTAAGTATGTAATTTTTGTAATAGAGGGCCTTGACGCTGTCTTTGAGCGTCGTATGTGTCCGGTAAAGGTTGTAGTAAGAGGGCTGTTTGAATTTGTTGTCGGGGTATCGCTGGTCGAGCGTCTCGAAACTCCTGATGCTCTCCGGTAAATTATCGAGTTGTTCCTTGTAAATCACGCCGCAATTGTAATATGCCTCTGCGATTCTCAGATTGGATTCCTGAATTTTCACCGGATCGCTGGGTATTCTGGACAGGTAGATTTCCATGCGCGCCTTGGCGTCCAGCTTTGAAATGGAATCGTTGATGGCTTGCTGGTTGTTAAGACTATCTACACTGGCAGTATCCTGCGTCTCCATCATCGTCATTTCTTTCTCACTTCTCCGCCAGTTATCTTCCGATTTGCGGTTGCCCCATCTTTTCTGGAATTCGGTGAAGCCAAAACTGATGGCTGATTGGTTGTAAAAATACCATGCGCCCTGTACTGCCGTTGACGGCGCATTCAGGCTCCTCGGCTGGCTTTTCAGTTCCTTTTCCTCCTGCACCTGCAACTCCTCCAGTTTCTGTTGCGCCTCTTCCGCTTCTTTGCGGCGTTGTTTCTCTGCATCTTCTTCATCCACTACCTTTTTCACCATAGCTTCTTTTTCCGCCTGACTCATGCCGGCAAGTCGTAAAAGGGAGTCTTCCTGAAGGATGACTATCAGGTTTTTCACCAAACGATCAAGGCTGTTGCGCTTGGCTTGTACATCGAAATATTCGGGAAACTCTTCCGTAAGATTCGTAAGGCTGCTATCGTAATAAGCGGCTGCCGGGATGTAGTCAGATCGTTCAAGGCAAATGTCCGCCAATGATAAATAGCTGAGTGCTTTTTGGGTTGCATTGCTGGTTGAATTCTGAACGGATTTGTTGAGCAGGTCCACGGCCAGTGGTACATTTTTCTCTTGCTGTGCTACCCCTGCAAGGGCATAATAAATCTGATCAAGGTACTCCTTGTTTTTTTCATCCTTCAACATCTTTTGCAATTCGCGTTTCACAATGTCTCCGTTTCCGCTACTGACATCGTAGCAACGCGCTCTGTTGATCCTCGCGTTGAACGCCATTTCGTAGGGCGGGTTCAACTTGAGCACTTTCTGATAGGCACTGAATGCCAGCGGCAGTGAGTCGCTACGTTGATAGAGTTGTCCGAGTATGAAATAATACCTGCTTCTGTCGTCTTTCTTGCGGGAAGTGGAAGCAGCCAGTTTCAATGCTTCCATGCCTCGGCCCACATCATTTTTTTGGAGGTGATATTGTGCCAGCACCGCGTTGTAATATCCCTTCAGATCCATAGGGAATTTCTTGTCGGCTTTCAGGTAGTCCAGCAGATATTCTGCATCGGTCGTTTTCCCGAGCTCCAGGTACGCGCGCGTGAGCCAAAGCAGCGCCTCCGATCGGATCGGGTCGTCTTTGTATTCGGCACTGATGTACTGGAAGGTCTCTATGGCCGACCAGAAATCGTGTTTGTAAAATTGGCTTTGGCCGATGACAAGGTAGCATTCAGGAATCCATGCGTTCTGCTCCCGCATCGCCTTGTCCTTCTTTCCCTTTACATTCATGGAATGCCGGCTTATGGCAATGGAAGCCTTCTTGATGGCTTCGTCCATATCCGGAAAAACAGCCTTGGCTTTGTTAAGATCCCCGATTTTGAAAACGGATAAAACCCGGTCGTACTTGTCTTCATGCGCCTCAGCCAGTGTGGCAGCTCCCTGCTTCATGCGTTCCCGGGCATTGAAGTAGAAATTGTAATGCGTCGTGGTACCGTGATATGTCCGACTGAAAAAGTTACTTTTTCGAACGCTGCAAGACCAGAAGGTCGTGCTCAGCAACAGGAAGGTAAGTAACAAACGAAGGGTTTTCACAGGCAGGCCTCGCAAAGCTATCAGGTAATAACTGATTCTTTTGGTTTTTAGTATGTTTTGCAAATATAAGATATTGCTACGTGCTGCCTTAACCGCTAACTTTTCGATATTTGTCCTCTATGACTCCTTCTAAGTCTCGCCGTAAAAGGCTGGTCAGGCACCTGCGGAATAAATTCCGTCTGGTGGTGATGAACGACCAGACCTTGGAAGAGAAGTTTTCACTGCGCCTGACTCCATTGAATATCATCGTTTTTGGAGGCACCTTTGCGTTGAGTCTCATCACCATCACCCTTTACCTCATCGCCTTCACGCCGTTGAGGGAGTATATCCCCGGATATACGGATCTTACCATCCGACGAAACCTGGTAAACGTCGCATTGAAGTCTGATTCGCTTGATTATCAAATGAATGCGCAGGAGAAATATTTGTCCAACCTGCTCAATGTACTGAACGATAAAGTGGATACGGCTACACCCGAAAGGCCGGCCCCTTCTACAGCACTCAATGATACTATCCGGCGTCTCGAACGATCAGAGGAAGATTCATTGTTGAGGATGCAGATGGAGGTAGCCGACAGGTTCGAGCTGAGCGAACCGCGGGCCCGTGCATTCGCGGAGGGGATTGGAAGTACGGCGTTTTTCACTCCGCTTAAGGGGACCATCACGAGTAAGTTCAATGCGGCACAAAAGCATTATGGCATCGATATCGTTTCCGGTCCCAACGAGGTCATAAAAGCCGCACTGGACGGAACAGTACTGATGGCCCATTTCACCTCCGAAACCGGGTATGTGATCGGTATACAGCACAGCAACAACATATTCACGTTGTACAAGCACAATTCCGCCCTGCTCAAGGCGGTGGGCGACTATGTGAAGGCGGGTGAAGTAGTCGCTATCATCGGAAATACCGGTGAGTTCAGTACAGGTCCTCACCTGCATTTCGAATTATGGTACAATGGAAGCCCGGTAAATCCGTTGGAATATATCAGCTTCTGAACATTACCTTTTGCATGGTGTGCACAATATCCGGACGGCACAGCGTTTATCAATTACTCTAACTTTGCCTGGTGAACAGATTCAGGAAAGCACTTCTTTCACTCCTCCTACTGGTAACCGTAACGGGGCTGCTGTTGTGGGCTCTGGCCTGGTGGTTTGCTCCAAGAATGAAGGATTTTGCCGTAGGGAAAATCAACACCTACCTGGCGGTACCGGTCTCAGTGGATGAAATCGAATTTTCTTTCTTGCGTAAATTTCCGCATGCAAGTATTAGTTTCCAGCGGGTGCATGCGAAGGGAAGCAAGGTCGGCAACGGGGCGTTCCCTTTGCTGGATGCACAGGAAGTTTTTCTGATTTTCAGCTGGTGGGACATACTGAAGGATGCGCCACGCTTGCGCAGCATTACTCTGGAGGGGGCAAACATCTGTTTTTTTGTGGACAAGGACGGCCAGGTGAATTACGACATCTTCAAAAAAGACAAGTCGGCAGATAATGATTTTACCCTTGAAATGGAAGAGATACGGTTGGAGGATTGCCATGTGCGTTACCTCAACCGGCAGTCGGTCCGCGATTATTCACTCCATACGAAACGATTGAAGGCTACGGGGACGTTCGCCAGCAAGGAGTACCTGCTGCATGCGGAGGGGGATGTTTTTGTTGAACGAATGATCAATAACGGTGTGGTATATGTGCAGGATAAGCCGACAGTCCTGTCGGTCAGCATACAGGTGGATGCATCTCACGGTAAATTTACCTTCCGTGATAGCCATATACAGGTCAGGGAAATAGATTTCGATGTAAACGGATTCGTACGCAACGGCAAACGGGTCTATGCCGATCTCAATATCAAAAGCCGCGATGCCGGTTTGCGGGAATTGTTTTCGCTCTTGCCATCAACATTCGCGTCCAAGGTCGGTGGCTACAAGTACGATGGCAAGGTATATTTCGACGTTTCCCTGAAGGGTAATATAGGTCACGACGAGAGTCCGCTCATAGAGGCCAGATTCGGTGCCCGTGACGCTGAAGTGCAGCCCGATGATAGTGAGTATTCCATTGGGCAATTGAGATTTACGGGAACTTACACCAACCGTGGCGGAAAAGCCGGTTCCACGGACCGACTTCAGTTCACCGATATGCACGGCGTGCTGCAGGGGCAACCTTTCCAGCTTCAGTTGTTGATAGAGGATTTCACTTCCCCTTTCATTCGTCTCAATGCGCAGAGTAAATTGGATCTCGCCGTGTTGAGCCGTTTTTATTGTCCCGACACCATTGAAAGCATCTCCGGTTCTGTAGAGGCAAATGCCCGTATTCAGGGACGTAGCAATGACCCCCGTTCCTGGATTTCAGCCGGACAGCTGGTAGCATCCGATGTGGAGTTCAAGCTCAAAGGAAGTCCGGTGCTCTATCGCTCCATCAAGGGAAAAGTGGAACTTTCAGGCAATCGTTTGGTGCTGGAGGAGTTTTCCGGGATGCTGGCTGGAAGTGATTTCAGGTTGAACGGTTATGCCGACAACGCCTTCGCTTTTTTTCTCGATGAACGACAACACATCGATTGCAATGTGCAATTGGTTTCAAGGAATCTTGATTTGAATGAATTGCTGGAAGACGGTAATGATCGTTCAGGCGAGGATACTACCTATCGTCTGGATTTCAATCCGAGGCTGAACCTCCGCTGTGGATTGGACATAGGTATGCTCAGCTTCCGTAAGTTCGGGGCCTGGCAGCTGAAAGGTACCTTGGATCTGCGCGACCGTGTGCTGCAGGGACAACAAATAAAGTTCAAGGCTTTTGAGGGTTCCCTCACACTGAATGGCCGCATGGATGCCACACGAAAAGACAGTGTGCTTATTGCCTGTGATGCCGAGCTGAAGAGACTGGACGTTACGGAGGTATTTACGCAGCTGGGGAATTTCGGACAGGAGGTATTGATGGATAAAAATGTGAAGGGTAAGTTGACCTCCACTGTGCAGTTTGCATCGGTGTGGGGGAAGGACCTGCATTGTGATTTCAATACCATTTATGCGCGTAGTAAAGTCTTGATAGAGAAGGGAGAATTGATCGATTTCGAACCCATGCTCGCACTGTCCCGGTATCTGCGAAGCGCCGACCTCAAACACATCCGATTTGAAACACTCGAGAATGTGATCGAGATCAGTAACCAGATGATCACTTTTCCCTCCATGGAAATAAAATCCAGCGTAATGGATTTGACCGCTTCCGGCACACATTCTTTTTCCAATGAGGTGGATTACAAGTTGCAGTTGTACCTGAGCCAGTTGATTGGACGGAAAGTGAAAGCGGCTAATCAGGAATTCGGGACCATTGAAGATGACGGGCTAGGTCGTATGCGCCTGTTCCTCTCCATGAAAGGGCCACTGAACAATCCCAAAGTGAGCTATGACCGCAAGGGCATCGAAAAGAAAATTTCAGAAGGGATCAGGAACGAAAAGCAAGACCTGAAAGTGATACTCAGAAACGAATTCGGCTGGTTCAGAAAGGATAGTACCATGTTGAAAAAAGCTGAACCCAAGACGGAAAAACAGCAGGAATTACAGCTGGATACCGAAGAGGAATGATGACAAGTAAATATGCTAATTTTGAGACGCTCGAACTGTCGTGAATATTTACACCCGTAAACAACGCTGGAAACTTTTCCTGCTTATCGTCGCCATTGGTATCGGTGTGGGATCCCTGTTATATACCCACAGGTTGGTGAATAGACTTTCTGAGGAAGAACGTAAGAAGGTGGAGCTTTGGGCAGAGGCCACACGGCAGATTTCTGATATTTCCAGCGAGCCCGGTGATATTAGCTTCGCTCTGTCGGTCCTGACGGATAACACTACCGTCCCCGTGATCCTCACAGACGCTACGAACACGATCATCTCTACCAGAAACCTCGATTCCCTGTTGCTGAAGGATAGCCTCTACCTCGCTGCCGAACTGTTGGAAATGCAGGAGCAGCATGCTCCCATTGAAATCGAGTTTGCGGCCAACCAGAAAAATTATATTTACTACAAAGACTCCTTCCTGCTGACACAATTGAGGTATTATCCCTTTTTTCAGTTGGCGGTGATCACATTGTTCCTCCTGGTTTCTTACCTCGCCTTCTCCTCTTCACGCAAGGCAGAGCAAAACCAGGTGTGGGTCGGCATGGCGAAGGAAACAGCCCATCAGCTCGGCACCCCGCTCTCTTCCCTCATGGCATGGCTGGAGTATCTCAAGTCGAAACCTCAGCCGGATGAACATGTGCAGGAAATCGAGAAGGATATTATCAGGCTGAACACAATAACCGAGCGATTCTCCAAGATCGGTGCGGCGCCATCACTCAAGAAGGAGAACCTGACCGCCGTGATGCAGAATTCGATGGATTATGTACGAACACGGACATCTTCCAAAGTCCGTTTCACCCTGGAAAATAAGCAACACTACGATGTGGAGGCTCCGCTCAACGTGCCATTGTTCGAATGGGTGCTGGAAAACCTATTCAAAAACGCTATCGATGCCATGGTCGGAGAGGGTGCAATCACAGTAAGTATAATGGACCAGCAGCAGTTCGTGTACATCGATATTGCCGACACAGGAAAGGGTATACCGAAATCAAAATACAAAACGGTGTTCAAACCCGGTTATACGAGTAAAAGCAGAGGGTGGGGTTTAGGACTGTCGCTGTCCAAGCGTATTGTGGAGGAGTATCACGGAGGACAGATTTTTGTGAAGAGCTCGGAATTGAACAAGGGAACGATTTTCAGGATCGTATTGAAGAAATCCTGAGGTTTTTACAAGGGGCTGACTGCAACAAGGCAGGTGTAGTGTAATTTAGGAACAACAATAGAATTCACTATGATACGGATACTATATGCGCTGGTGCTGCTTCAGTCGATCTGCCAGGTTTCATCGGGTCAATCCCTGCAATTTTCATGGGGAGAATCCATGGGAGGGCCCAACGCCATCGGGAATGCTGCGGCAACCATAATCAATATTGCGCACGATGCTGCAGGCAATGTCATCGTCACCGGGACGTTTCAGGATACGGTCGATTTCGATCCGGGCCCAGGAGTAGCGAATTTGCAGTCGTTGAATGGTACAGACGTGTTCGTGTTAAAGCTGGATGTGCTGGGAGATTTCATTTGGGTGAAACAACTGGCCGGTTCTGACAATGAAGGGTCAACCGGAGTGGCAGTTGCCGGAAATGGAGATATCCTTGTTTTGGGCGAATTCAAGGCGACACTGGATGCTGACCCTTCACCGTCCACAGCGGCCAATATCGTTTCATCCGGTGCGGAGGATGTGTTTCTTGTTCGCCTGGATGCTTCCGGAGCTTTTTTGTGGGCACGCCGATTCGGAGGTACACAATCTGATAGGGGTAATACGCTGACGTTAGACAGTGGAGGCGATATAGTCATTGCGGGTAATTTCCGAGGAACGGCGGACTTCGATCCCGGAAGCGGTGTGGTATCGGCGGTGAGTGCAGGAGTCACAGACGCATGGCTGGTGAAATTGTCATCGGGAGGCCAGTTCCAGTGGCTGAGGACTTTTGGTGCCGCGCTGGCGGATGATATCCGCCAGGTGAAAACCGATGCACAAGGCAATGTCTATTGCTGCGGTACTTTTTCAGGCAGTGTGGATTTCGATCCTGCTGCGCCCGTATTCAACTTGCAAACGCCTGCTCAAAATCCCGGAGCGGTGATCTGGAAACTCAATGCCGGGGGTAATTTCAGCTGGGCCAAGGCGCTTTTACCAATCGCTCAGGGAGGAGGTGTGTTGGCGGCTGGTCTGACAATCGGTGTCAATAATGCTATCATTGTCAGCGGTACTTTTGAAGATGCTGCCGATATGAATCCCGATGCCGGTGTTGTTGACAGTGTACTTTCCGCAAGTCCGGGCAGTGCCGATGTTTATCTCTTGAAGCTGAACAGCAGCGGTGGATTCCAGTGGTGCAGAACATGGGGAAATGCCGGCATCGACGCATGTTCTCCGCCCGTCACGGATGCTGCAGGGAATATCTTTTTGAAAGGAAGCTTTTCCGGTACCATCGATATCGACCCGAACCCATCGGCCACACTGATCCTGAATTCCGGCAGCGCCACCGGTAGCCGTTCTGAATACCTGAGTTTGATGAGCACAAACGGGAATCTTTTATGGGCAGGCTCCATCGACGGATTCAGTGTTGGTTTCAGAGGCAATATCCTGGATGTGGACCAATCGCGGTATTATGCAGGTGGGCAATTTACGGGTACACTGGATGTCGATCCGAACAGCGCCGTATTCAATCTAAATAGTGTTCCTGGTACGGCATCTGCTTACCTCGTTCAGTTGACGGGTACATCAAATGCACTGATGACGCTGACGGAAGACTCCGGACCACTCACGATTTACCCGAATCCTGCCAGCGGAAAGGTGATTGTCATGTGTCCTGCAATGCAAGGTTCCGGTACCTTATTGGTCTCGAACGCAATCGGACAAGTAGTGAAAGAAGAAGGTTGCTCGCTGCAAGAGCCATTCCTCCTGGATTTATCCGGGCAACTTTCCGGAACATATATCGTACAGCTCATCACCTCTTCGGGTGTCTTCACCAATCGTCTGGTCGTTCAGCCATGACTTAATCAAGGGTATTGCTGTACCTTTGTTGCCGGATGGCTGGAATCTATATTCATATTCCTTTTTGCAGGCAGGCTTGTCATTATTGTGACTTTCATTTTTCCGTTTCGCAAAATAACAGACCGGAGCTGCTCTCATCACTTAAGCAGGAGCTGCAGATACGTGCTTCCGAGCTGAACCAGCATACTGTGGAGTCTATCTATTTCGGAGGGGGAACACCGTCGCTGCTGACGGCCGATGAACTCAATGTTCTTTTAGACACCGTATACAACTGCTTCTCCGTAGCAGAAGATGCGGAAGTGACACTGGAAGCCAATCCCGATGATTTGACCGAAGCCTGGTTGCGTGGACTCAGAAGAACGAAAGTCAACCGGCTCAGTATCGGCATCCAATCGTTCCGGGACGAGGATTTGCTGGCCATGAACCGTGCACACAACAGCAGGCAGGCATTGGATTGTGTACCGCGTGCCTGTGACGCAGGCATAGGCAATATTTCCATCGATCTCATCTTCGGCTGGCCCGGACTCAGCTTTGAAGCATGGCAAAAAAATGTTGAACAAGCCCTTTCACTGCCGGTACAGCACCTGAGTTGTTACGGACTCACCATCGAAGAAAAAACAGCCCTCTCCTGGCAGCTGAGTAAAGGTAAAATCAATAGCCCCGACGAAGAGATCGCCGCTCAGCAATATGAATTCCTCTTGCAGGTCGCCGAAGAGGCAGGAATCCCCTGGTACGAAATATCCAATTTCAGCAGGCCCGGCTTCGCATCACGGCACAATACCGCTTACTGGCTCGGGAAGCATTATCTCGGTGTAGGTCCATCGGCGCACAGTTATGACGGAGAAACCCGAAGCTGGAATATCAGCAGCAACGCTGGCTACATGCAAAGCATACGAGCCGGCCAACGTAATTGCGAAATAGAGACATTGGGCAGGGAAGAAAAGTTTCACGAGACATTGCTCACAGGATTGCGCATGCGGCGCGGCCTGGACCTTGAGCAGCTGACTGCTGATTATGGGCTTCCGCTGAGTGAGCGGCTCACAGGGGCTGCAAGTCCTTACATCGCTTCCGGTCAAATGGACTGCCATGACGGCTTTCTTCGTTTCACCAGCAAAGGATTGTTGCTCGCAGATAGTATTACCGCCGAATTGTTCATCATCTGAAATGGAAATCACCCTTACCCATAAAGGAAGCACCTACCAGGTCAGGCTGCACGAGCCCGAGGATATCAGTTTGCCGCTCATCGCTGGAGAGCATCAGGTGTGTGCCTGGTACCTCCCTCCGGCAGCGATGGAGCCTGTCCGCATGGGCGATTGGGTGGGAGACGTGCGCAGTGGTGCGGGGGTGAACTTCAGGAATGTGTACTTCAATCCCCACGGTCATTGTACCCACACCGAAACCTGCGGACATATCGCCGTTGAACAATTTCCGGTTGCGCAGCATTTCAGGGATTTTTTCAGTTTCGCTCAACTCGTTTCCATCGTACCCGAACAACGCAACGGAGATGCAGTGATTTCACGTGTACAACTTGAAAACGCATGCCCCGATCCCGAAGAGGCACTGATCATACGTACGCTCCCCAATGCGGTCGCAAAAAAGACAAGGAATTATTCCAATACCAACCCGGCGTATATGGATGCCGATGCAGCGCACTGGCTGCGGGAAAAAGGTGTGAAGCATCTACTGATCGATACACCTTCCGTGGACAGGGAAGAAGATGGAGGGAAGCTCCTCAGTCATCACGCTTTCTGGAATTATCCGGAGCAACCACGTCTCGATTGTACCATCACGGAACTGGTATTTGTGCCCGATACTACTGCTGATGGTCTTTATTTCATGAACCTGCAGGTGGCAGCCTTCATGAACGATGCGGCGCCTTCGCGCCCATTGCTATTCACCCTGCATTCCCTCGGAAATGTATGAGTGATGATGAGACATCTGTTTTCTCATCGGCCTTTGGCCTATACCACTAAACTCGTATAAAAGTTATTTGTTAGGCAGATATGAAAAAGATATACCACCTGGGCACTTGTTCTACCAACCAACGAATTCTAAAGGAAATCAAACCTGCCGCAAGCGTCCTGCTTCAGGATATCAAGCTTGATCCCATCACAGAGGAAGACCTGGATGCGATGAAAGAGTTGGCGGGTACTTACGAAGCTTTGTTCAGTAAGGTGGCCCGTAAGTACCGTGCACTGGGTCTGCACGAAATGCAATTGTCGGAAGCGGACTATCGTCGATACATCCTGCAGGAGTATACTTTTCTCAAACGCCCGGTAATCATCGCCGGTAAAAATATTTTCATCGGCAATGCCGCTTCGGTGATCGCTAAGGCTAAAGTTGCGCTTAGATGAGCAGAAATCTCAAGGCGCACCTCGCGGTATTGCTTGCCAATCTCATTTACGGGGCAAACTATTCCATCGCGAAAACCGTAATGCCTGCGTACATACAACCCTTCGGTTTCATCGTGATGCGCGTAGGTGTAGCGGCTGTGCTTTTTTTTCTGACCGCACGGATACTCATGCGTGAGCGGATCGAGAAGCAGGATTACCTGCGTCTGCTGGGTTGTGCGGTTTTCGGAGTGGCTGTGAACCAATTGCTTTTTTTCAAGGGCTTGTCTTTGACAAGTCCCATCAACTCAGGTCTGATCATGGTGACCAACCCCATCTTCGTACTGATTTTGTCAGGCATTTACCTCAAGCAGCGAATTACGCAGCGAAAAGTCGCCGGTATCTTCTGCGGTCTGTCGGGGGCTGTGTTGCTCATCCTCTACGGTGGACATTTCAGCGTCAGCATCACGGATCCTTTTGGCGATGGGTGTATTCTCATTAACTCGCTTTCCTATGCGATATACCTGGTGATGGTTCTGCCGCTGATGAAGAAATACCATCCGCTCACCATCATGCAGGTAGTTTTTGCACTGGGATTTTTATTGATTCTCCCTTTCGGTTGGAGTGAGTTCAGCACGATACAATGGAGTACGTTCACACCTTCGATTTGGGCAGCGACAGTTTTTGTGGTGGTAGGTACCACCTTCCTCGCGTATCTGTTCAATACCCTTGCACTGCGCGAGCTTTCCGCCAATGTGGTGAGCGTATATATCTACCTGCAACCCTTGCTCGCTGCTGCATTCGCCATTCTACTCGGCAAGGATTCCTTGCATGCACTTCATCTTGCTGCGGCAGTGCTCATTTTTTCGGGCGTTTGGCTCACTGCGGCCAGGACGGAGCGCAGCCGCTGAGGTTTTCATATCTCTGACAATTGACGTACTTTTGTCACTTATACAGAGACTATGGTACGTTCAATGACCGGTTACGGAAATGCCAAAGGGCAGGTAGGAGGTCAAAATGTGACGGTGGAGATCCGTTCGCTCAACAGTAAGTTTCTTGAGCTGTCTATCCGGCTTCCACTGCAATTCCGCGACCGTGAACTCGAATTGCGTGCCGAGTTAGGGAAATTGCTCGAGCGTGGCAAGGCCGACGTGAATATCTCCTTCGAAAGCAACGACCTCGCCAAACGTGCCTCAGTCAACAAGGAGATTTTCAATGCCTATTTTGAGGAGCTCTCTGCTTTGGGCAGAGAGTATCACCTCAGTGATGTACATCTCTTCGACATGATCCTCCGCATGCCTGCGGTGATGAATGCAGAGAAGAACGATGCAGACGAGGAACAATGGGCGGCATTGAAAAACCTCATGGCACAGGCGATGGAACGCTTCAACGCATTCCGAGATAACGAAGGTGGTGTCTTAGGTACGGATGTGCATGCGCGCATTGAAGCGATCGTACACTCCATCCCTCGCCTGGAGGAGCACGAAGTCCTGCGCGTGGAGAATATCCGCCAGCGTATCAACAAGAGCATCGCAGACCTGCAGGATCAGACGGCGGTGGACAGGAATCGCTTCGAGCAGGAACTCATCTACTACCTGGAAAAACTGGATATTTCGGAGGAGAAAGTGCGGCTGAAAAGCCATTGCGACTATTTTGTGCAGACACTTGCTGCCGCTGACGCCAACGGGAAAAAGCTGGGTTTCATCGCGCAGGAAATAGGTCGTGAGATAAATACGATCGGATCCAAAGCAAACGATGCCGCCATGCAGCGCATCGTGGTAGAGATGAAAGATGAATTGGAAAAACTGAAGGAACAACTGGCCAACGTACTGTGAAAATCAATCCTCAGTTTGACCACCGGCTGGTGTTGTTTTGTGGACCAAGCGGTAGCGGGAAAACAACCATCGTACATCATTTGATGAAGGTATTTCCGAACATGCGGTTCAGTGTCTCCGCCACTACGCGTGCTATGCGCCCCAATGAAATCCATGGCAAGGATTATTTTTTTCTGAGTCCGGAGGAATTCCGCAGCCGCATCAGTACTGGTGATTTTCTGGAGTGGGAAGAGGTGTATACCGATAAGTACTATGGTACGTTGAAAGAGGAAGTCGACAACATACTTCAACAGGGGCATATCGCCGTATTTGATGTAGATGTGGAAGGCGGGCTGCAGATCCGACAGCATTTCGGAAAGCGCCTGCTCGATGTCTTCGTGATGCCACCTTCGGTAGACGATTTGCATAAACGTCTAGTGGCTCGCGCCACTGAATCAGAGGAGTCCTTGATGAAGCGCCTCGGCAAGGCCGAAAAGGAAATGACCTATGCATTCAGGTTCAGCCATGTCATCGTCAACAAGGTATTGGAGGAAGCAAAGCTGGAAGCCGAGCAACTGGTGCGTACCTTCCTGCAGGATGAAATACCGGAACCGGAAGATGATTGATTTATCTGTATGAACATCGGACTTTTTTTCGGCTCATTCAATCCCATTCACAACGGACATCTTGTGATTGCAGGGTACATGGCGGAGTTCAGTGGCCTCGATCAGGTATGGCTGGTGGTATCGCCGCATAATCCCTTGAAGCCTGCCGGAAGCCTTTTGCAAGACTACCACCGTCTGCACCTTGCCGAGCTGGGTGTGGGCAGTTATAAGAAAATCAAGGTGTCAAAGATCGAATTCGAATTGCCGCGTCCTTCTTACACGGTAGTGACACTCGCGTACCTGAGCGATAAGTTTCCGCAGCATCGTTTTTCGCTGATCATGGGCGCCGATAATCTCGATAACCTTCACAAGTGGAAGGATTACAAGGTTATACTCGAAAACCACCGTATCTACGTTTATCCCCGCCCGGGATGCGATGGGGGTGAATGGCGCAGCCATCTTTCCGTGGTATGGACCGAAGCACCACTCATGGAGCTATCATCGAGTTTCATCCGGCAATCGATCAAGGAGGGAAAAGATGTGCGCTACATGTTGCCCGAGAGCGTATACCACTACATCGACGAGATGAACTTTTACAAGAAGTAGTGTTTATTCCTGTTTAGGCAAGCACCGTGTTCAGGATCGAATCGAAAACAATTCTTCCGTCCGTATTTCCCAAAACGCCCTCACTGGCTCTTTCCGGGTGTGGCATCATGCCGAATACATTGCGCTGACGGTTGCACACACCGGCGATGTTTTCTGTTGCGCCATTCGGATTGCTCTCTTTGGTGACGTTGCCGTCTTCATCGCAATACCTGAATAAAATCTGGTTGTTCTGGTTCAGTTGTTCCAGTGTGGTTTCATCGCAGTGGAAACGACCCTCTCCGTGTGCGATGGGGATTTTAGCCGTCTGTCCGATTTTGAACTTGGAGGTGATGACTGTTTCATCGGTCTCGCAACGCAGGAATACGTTTTTACAAATGAACTGGTGATTGTCGTTGTGTAGCAACGCGCCAGGCAGCAAATGCGATTCGGTGAGGATCTGAAAGCCGTTGCATATACCGAATACAAAGCCGCCTTTGTCAGCGAACTCGGTCACTTCCTGCATAATGGGGGACAAGCGGGCGATGGCTCCGCTGCGCAGATAATCGCCATAAGAAAATCCACCCGGAAGTATGACGAAATCGCAGCCCTGTAAGGTGTGGTCTTTGTGCCACAATTCCACTACTTCTTTTTTCATGACATGTCGAATGACATGGATCATATCTCTGTCGCAATTGGAGCCGGGAAAGATGACAACACCGAATTTCATACAAATAGGGATTTGCTCACAAAGGTAAATGCTTTGGCGGATTGGCGGAAGCGATTTTTAGAAGCAATTATGTAGGCCCCCTTTTTCCTCAGAAAACCTTCGAGGCTACCCGCTTACAAATGTCCGGATTGCCCATGGTGTAGAAGTGGATACAGGGAACTCCTGCCGCCTTCAGCTCCTTGCATTGCTGAATGCTCCATTCAATGCCTGCGTCCTTCACTTTCTCGGGGCTATTGCAGGCCTGAACGGCATCTTCCAGGTCATGTGGGATATCGATATGGAAAACGCTTGGAAGGATGGTGAGTTGTTTTTGGGTCGTCATCACCTTGATGCCCGGAATGATGGGTACCTGAATGTCCATTTCACGACAGGCTTCCACAAACTCGAAATACTTCGCATTATCGAAAAACATCTGTGTGACGATGTAATCCGCTCCTGCATCCACCTTCGCTTTAAGGTACTTGAGGTCGCTGCGCAGATTGGGCGCTTCGAAGTGTTTTTCGGGATAACCCGCCACCCCGATGCAAAAACCGGTTGGAGATACACCTTGCAGGTCGTCGTCGAGGTAATGCCCTTTGTTCATGCTCACCACTTGTTGCAGCAGGTCGATGGCATAGGCGTTGCCATCGGGTTCAGGGATGAAGGCGCCTTCTCCCTTGATGGAATCCCCGCGTAAAACAAGCACATTATCGATGCCCAGGAAGGAAAGGTCGATGAGTGCATTCTCTGTTTCGTCCTTGCTGAAGCCCCCACAGATGATGTGTGGTACAGCATCGATGCCGTATTTGTTCATGATCGCCGCACAAATACCGACAGTGCCCGGACGCTTGCGGACCGACTTTTTTTCATGTGTACCGTCCGGTCGCTTCTTGAAAACATACTCTTCCCGGTGATAAGTCACATCGATGAAGCTGGGCTTGAATTCCAGCAACGGGTCGATAGCCTGATAGATATCCTGCATGCTCCTGCCTTTGAGGGGAGGAAGAATCTCTATGGAGAACAACGTTTGCCCTTTGGCTTTATTCAGGTGGTCGATGACTTTCATGAGAGCGGTTGCGCGAACTGCTGTTGATGGGGAGGCAAAGATACACTTCAACGGTATTCAGGTGACCTGTAGAAAAAACAAAAACCGCCTGTGTTGAACAGGCGGTTTTTATCCAGGGTATAGCGCATTAGCGGCTGATAGTCACCGTGCCGGCTTTCGGCTCCCTGGTGTCATCTCCGAGATTGACGATGTAGAAGTAAACACCATCGGGCATGTTCTCGCCGGTGAACTTCTTGGTGCTGTTGTTGTAGCCACCTTCGTTGTAAATCTCCTTACCCCAGCGGTTGAATACCTGAACAGTATTGTTGGGGTATTGCTCGATGTTTTTGATTTCGAAGAACTCATTCTTGTTGTCACCGTTGGGTGTGAAGATGTTGGGGATCTCCACTTCGCAGGCTACCGGATCGGATTCAGCACTACGGCAATTCAAAGGACCGGGGCCGATAGCACGAACCTTGAAATCAGCGATTGAAATGTTAACGCCATGTGACTCCGGACTTGTAGGTACGTTGGCGGGAGCCCAGGTTGCGCCTCCGTCTTCACTCACTTCGTAGCCGGAGGCTCCGGTAATGGATCCCCAAACATAACTGAATTTGTATGTGCCCGTTCCGGGGTTACACGCAACCACAGGGGTGTCGTAGTTGAAAACAGTCACAGTAGCAGTATCGCGTGCCGCGCAATTGTTCAGCGTTACAAGGACACTATAGTCACCGGCAGCGCTGGGATTGATGACTTGCGTTGTTTCTCCCGTTGACCATGCATATGTCGCTCCTGCCACACCTGCATCCAGTGTAGCGGTTTGGGCCGGTAGGGCACAAATCCCTTCGTCAGCAATTGCAAGTACCGGGGCTGCGTTGATCACCAGATCCATAGATGCGGAACCCGTACAGCCAGGAGCCACACTGACAGCTACACTGTAAGTGCCGGCAGAGGTCGGTTGGTAAGTCTGGTTGATAGCACCTGCGATCGGACTTCCTCCCAATGACCACTGATAAGTAGCACCGGAGAATGCTCCCGGATCAAGCGTAGGAATCGCATCATAATCACAAATGGTCGCATTGGCCAAAGACACAACAGGTGTAGTGCTGATGGACAAAACCATGGAGCCTGTATCAGCGCAGGCGCCGGTTCCGACTACTACACTGTACGTTCCGCTTTGAGAGGGTTGGTATGTCTGGTTTGTAGCACCGGTGATCAATGCACCGTTCAGCGACCATGCATAAGAAGTTGCACCGGGATTTCCAGCGTCCAGGGAAGGAATGGGGTCATTGTCACAGATGGATACGTTGCTCAGTGTAGTGACAGAATAGGCATTGACAGTATTGATCACTACATCGAATGAACCGATACATAGAACGTTGCCTGTGTTCACCTCTACGCTGTAGGTGTTGGATCCCGCACCGGCAGCAGAGGGGGAATAGGTTTGAGAGGTGGCACCGGCAATAGGAGTTCCATTTAAAAACCACTGATAGGTCGCACCTGCATTGCCTGCATCAAGTGTAGGAAGCGGGTCGTTCACGCAGAGAGAAAGGTCGCTACCCAGGTTGTCTACAGGTGCGGGTACGATAGTGAGGGCAAGGGTATCTGTACCCGAGCAGCCGCTGCCATTGTTGACCACAACGGAGTAGGTGCCGCCAGTTGTAGGGGTATAAGTTTGTGCGGTTGCTCCGGCGATAGCACCGCTGAGGTCGTACCACTGATAAGTGAGGCTGGCATAACCACAGTCGAGTGTCGGAATCGGATCAAAGCTGCAAATGTTCTGGTCGCTTCCAAGATTGACGGGAATGATATTGTCAATGTAAAGAATGGCCAGCGTATCGGTACCTGTCAGGAACCGGCCACAATCGTTTGCGATGGTGTTGCCGTCGGAACCTCCGGTATTGTTTATCAATAGATAGAAAGGCCCGGGAGCACTGGTGTTATTCACCATTTCCACTAAAAGAGAATTCGTTTTGAGTCCTCCGGGAGTACAGTATCCGTACACATTGGCAATGGGGTAATTTGTCCCGGAACCATCTACCAGTTGTAAATCTGATCCGTCGTTCACAATGGAGAAACAATAGATACTGTCTGTCAGAACCACGGTGAAATCATCGAAAATACAACCTACAGAGTCAATGGCTGGTGACCAAACACTGTTGTCGTTAACGACAATCCTTACAGTGTCTTCAAACTCGGGAATCTCAGACCCGCATTCTGAAAGAAGGGTGTTGCCGTCAAATCCGCGCTTGATCCATAAGAAGGTCTCTCCAACGGTGAGCGGATTCAAAAGTGTGAGGAGCACAGAGTCTGTTTGACCATTGGCGCAATTGATGGGTGCAGCGGCGACTACCGGATTGGGAATACCGAAGGGAGAGATCACGCGGAAGTCAGTCGGTACAAGTGAACCGCATTGGAAGGTGGTATCAAAAGGAACAATCACGGTGTAATCGTTGCAACTCGCCTGAATGGCACCGGTACCTGTCGTCAGTACGTTGTTGTTGAAGGATGGTATAATCTGGTTACAGGCAGGCACGATATTGATTTGGATGTCGCGCTTTACCTGACCTATCAATAATCCGTTTCTGTATTCGCGAACAAGGACGCAGATAACGGCTACCTGTACTACCGACGGGATGAAGTTGATTACCCCGTTCGTGGAATTGATAGTGATGGGTATGGAGGATGCCAATGGATTCGTAGGAGAATAAGGAGCGATGTAGGTGTTGGGGAATGGAGTCTGGGGGCAACCGAAATTGCCGTCTTCTGCAGTCACCAAAGAGAAAACCAGTGAATCGCCATCGATATCGGTAGCGCCCTGGTCGTAAAAGAACTGGTTGCCCACGCAAAAACGCGTATAGGCCAGATTCAAAAAGGAAGGAGAAGAGTTCGTTGGCGCAACAAGGTTGTTCAGATTGGTACTTACATAAATACCGTTCGGTTGAAGCGTAGATATCGCACCATTCCGGCAGCAGTCTGCCCAGGAAAATACCCAATCGGATGCCGGGGCGGGCAGGGTGATGGTGATTTCGTATACGTGCTCCTCGATGTCGCCGAAACCACCCGGGCAGGGATTGCTCGGCACGGTAACACAGGGCGTACTGGGAACCGGCGTTACACTTACATTGGGCGCAGTAGAGCTACCATTTTGCCCCAGGGAGTTCGATGTATAGCAAATGGTTACTGAGCTTGGAGCTGGAATACCGGTACAGTCACGGTAGAGCTTCATCCGTACCAAATACTGGTTAGGGGTGCCGGTGAAGGTGTAGGTGAGATCCACCCCTGCGAAGTGTGATGCCCGGCCGGTGCTAGGAATGAACAGCACGCCCATGACTGTAAGGGCAAGTAGCGTAAAGAGTTTTTTCATAATCAGTATGAATTTTGTGGGATTGCTTTTGAATTATCTGAAGAGGTTGATGGTTCCTTTTTGCTTGAACGAGCCGCCCTCCGCAGAGGTGGCAAATATATCGTATAAATAGGTATCCGGCTCTGCCATTCGGCCTCCTTGCAGGCCATCCCAGGAGATTCGGGATCCTTTTTGTGTGAATACCAGTTTGCCGGAGCGGGTAAAAATTCTGATTTCCAATATCATACCCTCTATTTCCGGGGTTTCGAAAAGGTCGTTGATGCCGTCACCGTTCGGGCTGAACGCAGAAGGAATGGAGGGATAGACCACGATCTGCTCACTCAGGCGATGATTAGTGGAATTGCAATCCAGGCTATAGCTACCGGCTTCAATATAGGTATGGCTCGCAGATGCGGATTCCATTACAGTTCCGTCCCCAAAATCGAATTGGACTTTTTGCTTCGGGTCAGTCGTCATCACAGTGACACGCAGCGGCGCAAAGCCCATTTTATTGCTTACAATGAGCCGCAAATCGTTCCGTGCTTCCATCTGGTCCTGAACAGGGGCTAATGCACCTGTGACAGTTTCATTTGTTTTGGGCTTTTGGGTTGCCGGGCTATTTTCCGAAGCGGGGGCACCGGCGATAGGCAGATTGCCCCTGTTCTCTTCGGCTTCAGTTCCGGTCAACGCGTGCGTGGTGCTTAAACCAGGTTGCTGAATAA